>JALZAN010000091.1 GCA_030948365.1 Pseudomonadota bacterium | reverse complement strand
CCCCGAAGACGATCCGCGCAACCCCGCGGTGATCGCCGACAACGTCGGCGACAACGTCGGCGACTGCGCCGGCATGGCCGCCGACCTTTTCGAGACCTATGCGGTCACGATCGTCGCCACCATGCTGCTCGGCGCGCTGCTGTTGCCGGCCAACGCCGAAGCCGCGGTCACGTATCCTCTGGCGCTCGGCGGATTTTCGATCCTTGCCTCCATCGTCGGCTGCTTTTTCGTCAAGGCGCGCGCCGGCGGCAAGATCATGAACGCGCTTTACCGCGGGCTGATGGTCGCCGGCGGCATTTCGGCCGTCGGCTTCTGGTTCATCACCGACCGGATGATGGGCGGCGTGGCAGCGACGAATCCGGAGCTGACCACGATGCACCTGTGGGGCGCGGGACTGATCGGTCTCGCCCTGACCGCAGCGATGGTAGTCATCACCGAGTATTACACCGCGACCGAATTCAAGCCGGTGCGCCACGTGGCCGAGGCGTCGACCACCGGGCACGCGACCAACATCATTGCCGGGTTGGGCGTGTCGATGAAGTCGACCGCATGGCCGGTGATCTCGGTGTGCATCGCGATCCTTGCCTCGTACTGGCTGGCCGGACTCTATGGCATCGCGGTCGCCGCCACGGCGATGCTGTCGATGACGGGAATCATCGTCGCGCTCGATGCCTACGGGCCGATCACCGACAACGCCGGCGGAATCGCCGAGATGGCCGACCTTCCCGACTCGGTGCGCGCGATCACCGATCCGCTGGACGCGGTCGGCAATACGACCAAGGCGGTGACCAAGGGCTACGCCATCGGCTCGGCGGGGCTCGCCGCGCTGGTGCTCTTCGCCGATTACACCCATGCGCTCGAAGGCGCGCACATCAACGTCAGCTTCGACTTGTCCAATCACATGGTGATCGTCGGCCTGTTTCTGGGCGGTTTGATTCCGTATCTCTTCGGCGCCATGGCGATGGAGGCGGTCGGCCGCGCCGCGGGCGCGGTGGTGGTCGAGGTGCGTCGGCAGTTCAAGGAGATTCCGGGGATCATGGCCGGCACTGCCAAGCCCGAATACGGCGTCGCGGTGGACATGCTGACCAAGGCAGCGATCCGCGAGATGCTGATTCCGTCGCTGCTGCCGGTGCTCGTCCCGGTCATCGTCGGCCTCGTGCTCGGCCCGCAGGCGCTGGGCGGCCTGCTCATGGGCACCATCATCACCGGCCTGTTCGTGGCGATTTCCATGACCACCGGCGGGGGCGCCTGGGACAACGCCAAGAAGTACATCGAAGACGGTCATCACGGCGGCAAGGGCTCGGATGCGCACAAGGCCGCCGTCACCGGTGATACCGTCGGCGATCCGTACAAGGACACCGCGGGCCCGGCGGTCAATCCGCTGATCAAGATCATCAACATCGTCGCGCTGATGATCGTTCCGCTGCTGGCGGCATACGGTCTCGACCGCAGGCCGGTCTTGGTGCCGACTCGCACGGTTGCGCCGAGTGTGACCTCGCCGGCTCCGCCGCCCGCAGTTGCAGGCACGCCCGCACCCGCGGCCACCGCACCGATCGCGCCTCCCGGCAGTACGGCCAACGCGCCCGGGTACAGCTCGGCGCCTACGCCGTCGACCGGAGGACCTGCACCGGGTATAACGAAAAAATGAAACAACGGCCCTTAGGCTATCGCGCAAGTCGAACCGAATCCGGAAAAAGCCGGCGACTCACATGTCCGCGTAGTGATGGGTCGTGAATCCCCACCGCGATCATCGTCGACGCTCGACGACGGTAATCGAGGCAATCGCGCTGCGCTTCATCGCTCGCTCGACATACATACGCTTGGCCTGGCCGAAGAATTGCTGGGCATTGGCCGGCGAAGCGCAAGTCAGGTGCGCTGGACTTAAGCGATCTGAGTAGTCTCGACACGCCTGGCGCGTTGTTCCTGTGCGGGCTTCGCAACAAACGCATCCAGTTCTCCGGCATCACCGCGGACCATCAGGCATTGCTGGATCTCATTGCGGGCTCGAGCTTAAAGCCCCTGGGGCGAGGCTGTTACGCAGTACGCTTTTGCGCCAGCATCACGCCGTCGCCTACCGTCAGCAGGCAGGCATCGACGCGCGTGTCGTCGCGGATTTTCGCGTTCAGCGCTCGCAGCGCGTCGGTGTCGGGATCGTGTTCATTCGGGTCAGCCACGCGGCCGGACCAGAGCATGTTGTCGAGCGCGATCACGCCGCTCGCGCGCAGAAGTATCAGGCAGGATTCGTAATACGCGTCGTAGTTGGTCTTGTCGGCGTCGATGAATGCGAAATCGAACGTGCCGGCACCGCCCTCCCGGATCAACGCCGCCAGCGTGTCGGCCGCGGGCGCCAGCTTGAGCTCGATGCGATCCGCCACTCCGGCCTCCTGCCAATAGCGTCGGGCGATGCTGGTCCATTCCTCGCTTACATCGCAACACACCAACTTGCCGCCGGCCGGCAACGCGGACGCCACTGCCAGCGCACTGTAGCCGGTGAAGGTGCCGACTTCGATCGCTCGCCGGGCATCCAGCGCTCGCACCAGGATCGCAAGGAGCGCACCCTGGTCGGCGCCGATCTGCATGCCGGCAAGGGGCAGGTGCGAGGTCTCTTCGCGAAGGCGCCGCTGAACCTGCGTCTCGCGGGAGATCTCAAGGGTGAGATAGCGTTCTACCGCCTCGGGAACCAGTGCTCGGCTCATGGCGCGGAGCATGCCGGCGAATTGCACCGCATGCAAGCCGTGGGGGGACGCGAAACGGCCTTCGTCTGCGATCAGCTGCTGTCGACGGGCACTGGATCTTCACGACGTCGTGGACTGAGCGCATTACCTTCCGGTCCCTGCCAGGTCGTCGCGTCGTTGCGCGCGCGATGCGCGGCACCTTGCTCGCATCGCGGCGCGGTAGAATGGGCTTCGAGCCGTTCGCCGCCCGCGACAATGCATCCTCGATCGCCGCTTGCTCCTTTCTGCGCCAGCCTGGGCGTTCGCTTGGGCACTGACGGGAATGTCGCGCCGGAGGCCCTCCACGTCGGCCCAGGCGGAGCGAGTCCCGCATGAGCGCCATTCACGTCCATCGGCTGACCGAGGCGTCGAGGCCGAAGTTGCATGAGCATTTCCTGCGCCTCGACGCGAACGACGTTCGCTTGCGCTTCGGCGCGCCGCTCGGCCCTGACGCGATTGCCGCCTATGTCGACAGGATCGACTTCGACACCGACGCGCTCTTCGGGGTCTACGACGATGAGCTCGGGCTTGCCGCAGCCGCGCACGTCGCTTTCGGCGCCGAAGGCGCCGAGCTCGGCGTTTCGGTCCTGCCGGCGTTCCGTGCGCGCGGCATCGGCAGCGCCTTGTTCGCACGCGCGGTCGAGCACGCTCGCAATCGATTCGTCACTCGCATGTACATGCATTGCCTGTCGGAAAATGCCGCGATGATGCACATCGCCAGCAAATCCGGGATGAAAATCTGCGTCGATACCGGCGAGGCCGAAGCGTTCCTCAAGCTTGCTCCCGCCGACCAGGCCTCGTTGAGCGGCGAGCTGATGGGGCAGCGGCTGGCGCTGTTCGACTACGCGTTGAAGGCGCAAGCGGCGGCGCTTCGACGCGTTACCGGCGGATCGCCGGCGTGAACCGCATCGTGAAGTCCGCAAGCGCCGCGCCCCGATGCCACCGCGCGTAGCGGTGATGCGACGGTTGACGTGAGCGTCTCGCCGCCCCCGTCGCCGCATCGCATCGTCATTGTCGGCGGTGGTGCCGGCGGTCTCCCGCTCGCCACCGCGCTGGGCGACAAGCTCGGCGATAGAAAAGCGGGACGCGCCGACATCACTCTCATCGACCGCTTCGAAACGCATCTCTGGAAGCCGCTGCTGCATGAGGTCGCCGCCGGAAGGATGGATGCCCACGCGCACGACGTCGATTACCTCGCGCTGGGCTTCTGGCATCACTTTCGATTCAGGCAGGGTTCGGTCACCGCGCTTGACCGCGCGCGGCGGACGCTGACGCTGGGTCCCGTGAACGACGACGACGGCAACCTGATGCTGCCCGAGCGCGTGCTGCCGTACGACACGCTGATTTTGTGCATCGGCAGCACGACCAACGATTTTGGCGTCCTAGGTGTCGCGGAACACGCGCTTTCTCTCGACACCGCCGTCGATGCGGAGCGCTTTCATCGCCGGCTGCTCGCGGCATGCGTTCGCGCCGACGACGAGGCGGCGCAAGGCAAGATCGCGCACGTCGAGATCGTGATCATCGGCGCTGGGGCCACCGGCGTCGAGCTCGCGGCGGAAATCCGCCAGACGACCCGGGCGCACATCGGCTACGGACTGGACAAGCTCGATCCGGCCAAGGACATCCGCCTGACTTTGCTCGAGGCGGCGCCGCGCATCCTGCCGCAGCTCGGCGAGCGTATCGCCGCCGCAGCGACGGATCTCCTCGCCGACCTCGACGTATCGGTTCGCGCCGGCGAACGCGTCACCGCCGTGGATGCGAGCGGGGTGCACACCGCCGCCGGAGGCGTGCTCCCTGCCGACCTGGTGGTCTGGGCCGCGGGCATCCAGGCGCCGGCAGTGCTCGCATCGCTCGACGGTCTCGAAGTTAATCGCCTGCATCAACTGGTGGTGACCGAGACGCTGCAGACGAGGCGCGATCCGAATATCTTCGCCTTCGGCGATTGCGCCGCGTGCCCATGGCCGGGGCCCGGGAAGGAGGGGAGGCTGGTGCCCCCAAGGGCGCAGGCCGCGCATCAGCAGGCGACGCTGTTACGGCGCAGCATCATGGCGCGTTTGGCAGGCAAGCCGCCGCTGCCGTTTCGTTTTCGCGACTTCGGATCGCTGGTGTCGCTCGGCGAGCTGTCCGCGATCGGCAACCTGATGGGGGCGCTGATCGGCGGGAGCATGTTCATCCAGGGATTGATCGCGCGCGCGATGTATGCATCGCTTTACAAGATGCATCAGCTCTCGATCCACGGCTACGTTCGTGTCGCCTTCGATACCGTCGGCCGCTTCCTGCGCCGGCGCATGGAGCCGCGCGTCAAGCTGCATTGATCGTTCCGCCGGCGAGAAGGATACGGCCGATGCCGCGCGCATGCTTCGCGCGTTTTCCGATGTAGCCAGGCGGCGAGGCGATATACTTCACCGTCTCCGACGCACCACGGCAGCGATGCAATCAGAGCTCCTTTCGGCCACCATCCTGCTGATCCTGGTGATCGATCCCTTCGGCAACGTGCCGCTGGTCGTGAGCGCATTGCAGGCGATGCCGGCGCCGCGCCGCCTGCGCGTGGTCCTGCGCGAATGTCTGATCGCCTACGCGGTGCTGCTGGCATTCTTGTTCGGGGGCCATGCCTTCCTCGACCTGATGCACCTGTCCGAGACTTCGCTGTCGATCGCGGGCGGAGTGATTCTTTTTTTGATCGCATTGCGAATGGTTTTTTCGCACCCGGAAGGCATCTTCGGCGACCGGGTCGATGCCAATCCGTTCATTGTGCCGTTGGCGATACCGGCCATCGCCGGTCCGTCGGCGCTGGCGACGGTGATGCTGATGGGCTCGCGCGAGCCCGACCAGCTCGGCGTCTGGGCCGCCGCGCTTACCGGAGCCATGCTCGTTACCACCCTGGTGCTCGCGGTGGCCGATCGCCTGCAGCGCCTGCTCGGCGAGCACGCGATGCGTGCCTTCGAGCGCCTCATGGGCCTGGTGCTCACCGCGGTTGCCGTGGAGATGCTTGTCGCAGGGATCAAAAGCATTGCGGCGCAAGTTCACTGAGCGGAAAGAGAGGCGATGACGCCCGACGCTGAACTCGCTGCCGACGCAGTGGCGACCACGGGTGTGGAATTGGCCGGTCCGCATCGTCCACTGGTCGATGGTGCTGCTCCTCGTCATCTCGCTGACCACGGCCAAGATCAGTTTTTCCTCGAGCTCCTTGAACTTTGCCGGCTCTTTCCAGACTTCAAGCTTGGCTTTGGTCGGCGCATCCTGATCCGACCCGGCAACAAAACCTTCCCACGGCAGCTTTGACACTTCAGCTACGACCGTCGCGCGTCCGATTGCCTCGTCCTTGTTGTACGGACGCTCTCTCTTGCCATCGCGCCCAACATGCCAAAGTGCCAATTCAACTGCAGGTGGCTTACAACGACGAACGAAGTTTTGGCACCGGGGCGCCGGAACCTGTTCTGGCGCCATTGAACCCGATCGTTGGCGGAATCACAAGTCGATGCTCCATACAGCGCAACGCAGGTCTTTATTCCGTGTGCCCGCCTACGCCGGACGCAGCGAACGGTTTTCGCGGCGCACGGTGCCCGCTGTCGAGGCTCGCCGAATATTCGACGGTTCCGGCGAGCCAGAGCTGTGCGCCCCATTCGTCGAATGTCGATTACAATCAGGCGCAACAGATCTTCTGGACGGGGAGCGCGACGTGCACGCGCAATGCAACCCTTAAGCAAATCGGCGTGATTCACCGCAGCGGCCGCCCGACATGAACATGGAGTGGCTCGATCATCCGGCCGTGCAAGGCGGTGTCGCGCCGCTGGTCGTCGCGCTGATCGTCGGGCTGCTGCTTGCGCGTACCCGCTACGCTTGGCTTGCGATCGTCGGCGGATACGCGACTACGATCGCGCTCACCACGGGGTTCCAATTTTCCCCGCTGACCGCGTCGCGCAAGATCGTGCTGGCGGGACTCGTCGCACCCTTCGTCGGCATCGTTGCGGACTTCCTGCCGCGGCCGTCGCGCGCCTTCATCGTCGCGTTGGCGGGGGCGGTCGGCATCGTCTCCGTGTGGGTGGTCGCGTCCGTCCTGATGCAGCGGCAAGGTGTCCCACTCTACATTGCCGGCGTGGGCATCGCGGTGTTCGCGGCGGTCCTCACCGCCATGGTGCTCGGGCTGCGTGGCGATGGCGTGAAGACTGGCGCCGCGGGATTGGGCCTCGGGGTCGCGACGGGCGTTGCCGCGATCCTCTCGGCATCGATCGGGTTTCTGCTTGCCGGCATCGCACTTGCTGCCGCATCCGGCGCGCTGCTGCTCGTGCAGGCATTGTTTTCACGCAACCTTCCCGCCGGGTTCACCGGCGGCTTGTCGATCGCGCTCTACGCTGCGCTCTTTTCCGTCGGCACGCTCATGCTTGCGGAATTGCCCTGGTATGGGCTGTTGCTTCTGCTGCTCGTGCCAGCCGCCGCGATGTTGCCTCTCGGCGCGCGGCTGCCTATAATCGCACGCGCCGCGCTCCTCGCGTTCTGCGCGCTCGTTGCCGCCACGTTTCCCATCGCCGCCGCGTGGTACCACGCGCGCGGCTCGTTCAGCTGACCAAAGGAGCACACCGTGTTGACCCGTCTTGCCGTTTGCCTATTCTCCGCGCTGCCCGTCGCCGCCCTCGCCGCCCCGGAATCCTTTACGCTCGATCCGATTCACTCGTTCCCCTATTTCGGAATCGACCATCTCGGACTTTCCACGATCCATGGCCGTTTCGAGAAAATGACCGGTAAGGTCACCTTCGACCGAGCGGCGAAGACGGGTTCCATCGAGATCGCCATCCCGAGCGCGACCGTGAACACGGGCGACCAGGATAAGGGCAGTCGCCCGCGCTCGCGCGACGACCACCTGCGCACCGCCGATTTCTTCAACGTCGCCGAGTTTCCACAGATGACCTACAAGTCGAGCAAGGTGAGTTTTAACGGCGACAACCCGGCCTCGGTCGACGGCGAGCTTACGCTGCTCGGTGTGACCAAGCCCGTGACGCTCACGATCGTGCGCTTCAAGTGCAACCCGGCGTCAGGCAACAACAAGGAAAGGTGCGGCGGCGACGCGACCGGCAAATTCAAGCGCTCCGATTTCGGCATGAAGACCGGCGTTCCCAACATCGGCGACGAAGTCACGCTGATGATCGGATTCGAAGGCAACAAGGAATGACGATCGTTCCAGGCCGCAACTCAGCCGGGACGCAGCCACCCGTTGTCCCGGCGCACCGCGCCCGCCCGCTCGAGGTCGTCGACGAGGAGCTTGGCGAGCGTGGCCGGGGGGAGCCGAAAGAGGCGCTGATTGAACTCGCGATAGATTTCGATCCGATCGATATAGGTTGGAAGGTCGGCAGCGGCTAGCCGCTGCTTGTCGAGCAAGGCGAAAATGAGCACGACCTTAAGCGCGTGGCGCGCCACGCGCAAAGTGTCGGCCTCGTACGCCGCGGTGCGC
>JALZAN010000090.1 GCA_030948365.1 Pseudomonadota bacterium | reverse complement strand
GCCCAGCCCCGACGCGACCATGTTGCGGATCGTTTCCAGCGAGTTGCTGCGGGTGACCGGCGCGTCGCCGCGGTTGAGCTCGGGGCAGCTTTCGAGCACCTGATCGCGAAAGCAATGGCCGACGTTGAGCAGGATCGCGTGCTCGCCGGCCAGCTCCGACGGATCGATCGACTTGCGCTTGGCCCACGGGTGGCGCTGCGGAACGACGACCTGAAACGGCTCCTCGTAAAGAAACTCGGTGGCGATGCCGGGCGGGTCGAAAGGCAGCGCGATGATCGCCGCATCGATCCTGCCGGTCTTGAGCGCCGCCTCTAGCTGCTCGGTGATGTTTTCCTCGATCTCCAGCGGCATGTCCGGCGCCAGCGTGCTGAGCGCCGGGACCAGATCCGGCAGGAGGTATGGCGCCACGGTGAATATCGCGCCCAGGCGGAACACCCCCGCGAGCTGGTTGCGGCCTGCCTGCGCGATATCGCGAATGCGCGCGGCTTCTTCGAGGACCTTGTGCGCCTGCTCGACGATACGCTCTCCGACCGGCGTCACCGTGACCTCGCTTTTTCCGCGCTCGAAGAGCTGCGTCTGTAGCTCCTCCTCGAGCTTCTGGATCGCGACCGAGAGCGCGGGCTGGCTGATGAAACAGCGCTGCGCTGCGCGGCCGAAGCTCTTTTCCTGCGCCACCGCGACGATGTAGCGAAGCTCGTTGAGGGTCATGGGCGACGCTTGAGAAATTCGGCGAAATTCGCGCCGACGTCGGGATGCTTGACGCCCAGCTCGACGGTCGCCTCGAGGTATCCGAGCTTGTTGCCGCAGTCGTAGCGGCGTCCCTCGAATTCGTAGGCCAACACTTTCTCATCGTCGAGCAGGCGAGCGATGCCGTCGGTCAACTGAATCTCTCCTCCCGCACCCGCTTGCATGGTCCGCAGATGGTGAAAGATGCGTGGGGTGAGAATATAGCGGCCGACAACCGCAAGGCGCGACGACGTGATTCCCGGCTTGGGCTTCTCGATGATGCCCGAGACACGGCTGATCCGATCGGTCATCGCTTCGGTTTCGACCACGCCATAGCTGCCGACTTCCTCCTCCGACACCGGCATGACGCCGATCACCGAATACTGCTCGCGCTCGGCGATATCGGTCATCTGGCGCATGACGGGCACCGCGGCGTCGATCAGGTCGTCGGCCAGGAGCACCGCAAACGGCTCGTCCTTGATTACCGGCTCGGCGCAAAGCACCGCGTGGCCGAGGCCGAGCGCTTCGGTCTGGCGGATGTAGATGCAGCTGATGCCGTGCGGCGTCACCGCCTGCACCGCCTCCAGGAGCTCGGTCTTGTTGCGCGCGAGCAGCTCGGTCTCCAGCTCGTAAGCCTTGTCGAAATGATCCTCGATCGCGCGCTTGTTGCGCCCGGTGATGAAAATCATGTCGGTAATCCCCGCCGCGGCGGCCTCCTCCACCGCATATTGGATCAGCGGCTTGTCGACAACCGGCAGCATCTCCTTGGGACTCGCCTTGGTGATCGGAAGAAAGCGCGTACCGAGCCCGGCGACCGGAAACACCGCTTTGGTCACTCTAGCGATGGCCATCGACGTGCCTGTTTGGTGACGGACTTTCGCGTAAAGCGGGCGCCCGGCTCGAATCGCACGATCGGCACGGACGGGGAAGCAGCTTCGGTGTCATCGGTCGATGCGCCCGCGGGCAACCATTGCCATCAATTGTTGTTCGTCGATCACCGACACTCCGAGCTCGCCTGCCTTGTCTAGCTTGCTGCCGGGGTCTGCGCCGGCGACCACATAGCTGGTTTTCTTCGACACGCTGCCGGCAACTTTGCCGCCGTGCTCCTCGATCAACGCCTTGGCATCGTCGCGCGACAGCGTCGGCAGCGTGCCGGTGATGACGAAGGTCGATCCCGAGAACTTGCCCGCTTTTGCTTTGCGCGGCGCGGTCTCGGCCCACTGTACCCCGGCAGCGCGCAACTGGGCAATGACATCCTGGTTATGCGGCTCGGCGAAAAACCGCAAAATGCTCTCGGCAAGCACCGGCCCGACGTCGCGCACCTCGAGCAGCGCGGCCTCGCCGGCGGCAAGCAACGCGTCGAGGGTGCCGAAATGCCGCGCGAGATCGGATGCGGTGGTATCCCCCACGTTGCGAATGCCAAGCGCGTAGATGAAGCGCGACAGCGTCGTCTTCCGGCTCTTATCGATCGCCGCCACGACATTGGCAGCCGACTTGTGGGCCATCCGATCGAGTCCGGCCAGCGTCGCGGCGCCGAGCTTGTAGATGTCGGCCGGGGTGTGCACCAATCCGGCGTCGACCAACTGGTCGGTGAGCTTGTCGCCGAGTCCTTCGATGTCCATCGCGCGCCGGCTGGCGAAATGGAGCAAGGCCTGCTTGCGCTGCGCCGGGCATACCAGACCGCCCGAACAACGCGCGATCGCCTCCTCGGGCAAGCGGACCACCTTCGAGCCGCACTCCGGACAGCGCTTGGGCAGGACGAACTGCGGCGCGCCGGATTTGCGCGATTCGGGCAGCACGCGCACCACCTCCGGGATCACGTCTCCCGCGCGGCGCACGATCACCGTGTCGCCGACGCGCACGTCCTTGCGCCGCACCTCGTCCTCGTTGTGGAGCGTCGCGCTGACCACCGTAACGCCGCCGACGAACACCGGCCTCAGCTGCGCGACCGGCGTCAGCGCGCCGGTGCGTCCCACCTGAACGCTGATGGCCAGGACTTCGGTTGGCAGCTCCTCCGCCGGAAACTTGTGCGCGATGGCGAAGCGCGGTGCTCGCGAAACGAAGCCGAGCTTCTCCTGCTGCGAAATCGGATTGACCTTGTAGACGACGCCGTCGATCTGGAACGGCAATCCATCGCGCCCCTTGCCGATGACATGGTAATAACGCAGCACGCCTTTGAGGCCGTGGACCACCGAACGCTGCGATGCCACCGGCAGCCGCAGCGCGGAAAGCAGGTCAAGAAGCGCCTCCTGCGTCGCCGGCGGCGCGACCTTGCCCCACTCGACGGCGCCTACGCCATAGCTGAAAAAAGCCAGCCTGCGCGACGCCGTGATGGTGGGGTCGAGCTGGCGCAGCGCGCCCGCCGCGGCATTGCGCGGATTGACGAAGAGCCTGTCGCCGGCCGAGCTCTGCGCGGCGTTGAGCGCGGCGAAGTCGCGCTTGAGCATCAGCACCTCGCCGCGGACCTCCAGCAACGGCGGAGCACCGGCCGGCAGGCGCATCGGAATCGCGCGCACCGTCCGCAGGTTGGCCGTGACGTTCTCGCCGGTGTTGCCGTCGCCGCGCGTCGCGCCCAGCGTGAATTGGCCGTGTTCGTAGACCAGGCTGACCGCGAGACCGTCGAATTTGGGCTCGACCGCGTAGTCGACCTGCTCGACACCGAGCGCGGTGCGAACGCGCCGGTCGAAGGCATCGACCTCCTCGTCAGTGAACGCGTTGTTGAGCGACAGCATCGCCACGCGATGCGTGACCGGATCGAACTCGGTGGCCGCCTGCCCGCCGACGCGCTGAGTGGGAGAGTCCGCGGTCGCAAGCCCCGGGTGGTCGCGCTCCAGCGCTTGCAACTCGCGGAACAGGGCGTCGTATTCCGCGTCGCTGACCGCGGGGGCGTCCTCGACGTAATAGCGGTAGTTGTGCGCGTCGAGCTCGGCGCGCAGCTTTGCCGCACGCTGGGCGGCCTTCGCGGGAACCGCCGTCATCGCCACTCGATCGCCTCGATACCGGTGTGCTAGCCGAACAAACGCAGCGCGCGCGGCCCGCCCGGATCGATGTGCGCCTCGCGCAAAGCGGCCGTGGTCGATTGCACTTGGGCGCGAATCGCCGCCAGCGAGGTGTCGGTAAGCGGCCGCCGGTTGTCGTCGACCAGCACCCCTTCGAGCGTCTGCGTCATGCGCTTGGCGGCCATGCGCATCTGGTCGAACACCCGCACCGGATCGGCGACGCGCGGAACGTCGAGGACGAACACGACGCCCGGTGTCGTCATGCGGCGCAGGCTTTCCGGGCTGAACGGCTCCTGCTTGTAGTTCTGCAGCAGGTACAGCGGCGCGCCGGTTTCCTCCTGCGAATATTCGAAGTGTCCGGCCGCATTGATCCGGAATCCGGCCGCTTCGGCGACACCGCGCAAGCGCGTGCCGGCGATCTGGCCCAGCTCGCTCTTCAGGATCGTGAGCCCGATCTGAACGTCCAGATCGGCACAGAATCGGTCGAGCGCCTCGGCGCGGTCGGCTTCGGCCGCGGCATCGATCCTGGTGTGCGGAGCACCCAACGCCGCGGCAACGTCGGACACCAGACTCTGGAACGATTCGACGTCGGTGCGCGACACCGGCCCGGCGCGATTGGCCAGCAGCAGGCACGCCGCGAGCTCGTGCCACGAACCCTGCGTCGCGGGTTCGACCACCTGCCACGGCCCGCCCAGCCCACGCCGGCCAAGCCAGCGGACGGGCTTCGCGCCGAGGCGCAACAGCGCGTGTCCCAGCGCCGCCGTCGACGCCGGTTGCGCCGGTTGAAGGAGGGCCACGCATTCGATATCGGGGTCCGGGGCGAGGCCCTGGCGTTCCGCCCGGGTTGCCGGCGCCACCTGCGGCGGCTCGCCGGGCATGGGCTCCGCAAATTCCGGAGGCAATGAATCTTCTTCGGCGTCAGTCTCGATCGCCACGCTTTGCGCCGCGTTTCGCGCGTCGCTCTGCAGCATGGGCTCGATCCGGCCGGACTCGCGTGGCGCGCCGGGCGCTGCGCCGTCGGGCTTGCGAAACGCGGCATCGATGCGCCGCCTGACCCGGCGCTCCTGCAGCCAGTTGTAGATCAGCACGCCCACGACCAGCGCGATGCCGGCGGCAACGAGGCCGAGAAACAGCGGATTCATTGCAGGCATGGCGTCTACGAGGCAGCGGTCTCGGTGAGCTCCAGCGCCTCGGCGATGTCGACCGCGACGACCCGCGAGACGCCCGGATCGGGCATGGTGATTCCGACCAGCTGATTGGCCATTTCCATGGTGATCTTGTTATGGCTGATAAACAGGAATTGCGTCACCTCGGCCATGGTGCGCACCAGCGCGCAGAAGCGATCGGTGTTTGGATCGTCGAGAGGCGCATCCACTTCGTCGAGCAGGCAGAACGGCGCGGGGTTGAGCTGAAACAGCGCGAACACCAGCGCGATCGCGGTCAGCGATTTCTCACCGCCGGAAAGCAGATGGATCGACGTGTTGCGCTTGCCGGGCGGCTGGGCGATCACCTGCACGCCGGAATCGAGGATTTCCTCGCCGCTCAAGACGAGCCTGGCCTGGCCGCCGCCGAAGAGCGTCGGGAACAGTTTGCCGAAGTTGACGTTGACCGTATCGAATGTCTGCTGCAGGAGCTCGCGCGACTCGCGGTCGATCTGGCGGATCGCGCTTTCCAGCGTCGTCATCGCCTCGGTCAGGTCCTGCGCTTGCGCATCGAGGTACTGCTTGCGCTCCGCGGTTTGCGACAGTTCGTCGAGCGCCGCGAGATTGACCGGGCCGAGCGCGGCGATGGCTTGCGTCACGCGCTCGATCTCGCCCGGCAGCGCGCTCGCGCGTCCCCACGCCTTGAGCTGCTCCGGCAATGCCGCGCGGTCGGCGTGCGCCTCGTCGAGCTGCTGCGCGTACATCTCTTCCGACAGCGCTGCGGCTTGCTCCTTGAGCCGCACGTCGTCGATCCGCGCCCGCGCCGGGTCGAGTCGCTGATCGACCGTGAGCCGAGCCTCGTCGGCCAGCCGCATTTCCGAATCCAGCGCTTCCTGGCGGTCGCGCGCCGCCGCGAGCGCCTGCTCGGCACCGCCGCGGGTGACGAGCTGGGCCTGAAGCGATGCCTCGACCGGGCTCCAGTCGATCTGTCGCCGCTCATCGGCCACCTGCGCGACCAGCGCCTGCTGTTGCGCGATCTGCGCCTCGACGCCTTCCCGGCGGCGGATCAGCTCGGCGATCCGCTCGCGGCACGATCGCTCGGCGAACCCCGCCTCCTGGGCCGCGCGCTCGGCGATGCGGGCCCGCTCGCGGCCTTTGGCCAGCGCGACCTCGGATTCGTTACGTCCATGCTCCGAGCGTTGGTGACGAAGCAAGTTCTCGGCGAGCTCGCGCTTGCCCGCCTTCACTTCGACGTCGATCGCCGCCAGCGTCTCGCGCTCGGTCGCCTCGTCGCCAACCAGCGCCGTCAACTCTTCCGCAATCTGCGCCCGCCGCCGCTGCGCGGTCTCGGCCGCCTGCCGCAATTGCATCAGCTCGAGCTCGAGGTCGTGGCAACGGCGTTGCTGCGACGACAATGCCATGCTCTCGCCGTGATATTCCTGCTGGCGCGCCTTGAGATCGTTTTCCGCCGTGGTGCGCGCGCTGGCCGCGACCTCGGTGTCGGCGCGTGCGACGATGATCGCCTGCGCCAGCTCGGCCAGCTCGCGCTGGCGCGCGATCACGCCGTGAAGCTCGCTGTCGGGCGCGAAATAACTGATCGCGTCGGCGCAAACGATGTGCCCGGCGAGCGTGACGAAGCTTTCGCCGGCGTGAAGCGTCGCCCGGTCGCGCAAGGCGCTGTCGAGGTCATCACGGCAACGAACGCCGTCGAGCCAGTCGGTGAGCACCCGCGAAAGCTCGCTGCGCGAGGTCTTGACCTTGGCCAGCAGGGCATCGAACGGAGGCCTCGACGCGGGCTCCTTCGACCCCGGCGCATACGCCGCGATGCGCCCCGGCAGCGGGCCGTCGGGATCGAGCCAGTGCAGCGCGGCGTCGAGCGAAGTCAACTCCAGCGCGTTCAAGCGCTCTCGAAGCACCGCCTCCAGCGCGTCTTCCCAGCCGCGCTCGACATCGAGCTGCTGCCACAGACGGGGAGTGCTCTGCAGCCCCTTGGCCGCGAGCCACGCGGCGGCGTCCTTGCCGCTGTCGATCTTGGCCTGGAGCTCGGTTAGCGCCTCCGACCGCGCCTCGCGATCGGTCAGCGCCCGGCTCACCTGCTGCCAGATATCCCCCGCCGCGCGATGCCGCTCCTGGAGCGATTGAACGACCGCGTTCAATTCGGCGAGCGCGCTTTCGCGTCCCGCCAGATCGGCATTCTCGTGCTCCAGCTGTTCGGCGACGGCGGCGATCGGGTCGGTTACCGGCTCGACCAGATCGCGCGCCTCGGCATCCAGCCGTTCGCGACGCGAAGCCAGCGCGGCCAGCACCTTGGCGGCGTTCTCGCGCCGCGTATCGGCGACGCGGATCGCCTGCTCGATTTCATTGGTTCGCTGCTGAATCTCCGCCATCAGCCGCGACGCTTCGGCGACTGCATGCTCCAGCGCCGGCAGCGCGGCCGCGGCAGCGCGTTCTTCCTCTGCGGTCGCGTCGCGCTGGGTGATCGCCGCTTCGAGCTCGCCTTCGGCCGACCTCGATTCCTGTGCAATCGTTTGCAGTTGCAGCGTGAACGCGGCCACTTGCGCGGTGATCTGCTCGACCTGCTGTGCGAGCCGCCCTTCGTTCTCGCGCGCGAACTGCAGCTGCTGCTCGAGGCGAGTCACTTCCGCGTTCGCGGCGTAGAAGGCGCCCTGCTTTTGGTGCATATCGTCGCCGGCGCGGTAATGCTCGGCGCGCAGTGCTTCCAGCCGCGCCTCGGCGGCGCGCAGCTCGGCCTGCAGCGCTTCGAATCCGCCGGTTAGGGTGGCGATCTCCGCAGTATGCTTTTCGCGCAGACGCACGGCATCCTGCTGCTTGGCGAACCACATCATGTGCTGCGACTGCCGGAGACGCGTCTCCAGATCGCGGTATTCGGTCGCCACCTTGGCCTGGGCGTCGAGCTTGGCGAGCTGGTTGCCAAGCTCGGTGCGAATGTCCTCGACGCGCGCCAGATTCTCGCGCGCATCGCTCAAGCGGCCCTCGGTCTCCTTGCGCCGCTCCTTGTATTTGGAAACGCCGGCCGCTTCCTCGAGGAAGATCCGGAGCTCCTCCGGCTTGGCCTCGATCACCCGCGAGATCATGCCCTGCTCGATGATGGCGTAAGCACGCGGGCCCAAACCGGTGCCGAGGAAAAGATCGTGAATGTCTCGGCGGCGCACGGGAATATTGTTGATGTAATAAGTCGAGTCGCCGTCGCGGGTGAGGACGCGCTTGATCGAAAGCTCGGAGTACTGGCCCCACTGGCCGCCGATCCTGCCGGCGCTGTTATCGAAGAAGAGCTCGACCGAGGCGCGGCCGACCGGCGC
>JALZAN010000089.1:6933-8212 GCA_030948365.1 Pseudomonadota bacterium | reverse complement strand
GCGCAGGCGACCGGCAAGATTCCGGTGGATCTCAAGGAGCTCAAGGTCGATTTGATGTCGTTCTCGGCGCACAAGACCTATGGGCCGAAGGGCGTGGGCGCCCTGTTCGTCCGGCGCAAGCCCAGGGTTCGCATCGAGGCGCAGATGCACGGCGGCGGGCATGAGCGCGGGATGCGCTCGGGGACGCTTCCGACGCACCAGATCGTCGGCATGGGCGAGGCGTTCCGGCTGGCCCGGCTGGAAATGGCAGCCGACAATGAGCGCATCCGCAAGCTGCGCGACAAGTTGCTGAAAGGCTTGTCCGAAATCGAGGAGCTGTACGTCAACGGAAACATGGAACATCGCGTGCCGCACAATCTCAACGCGAGCTTCAACTACGTCGAAGGCGAGAGCCTGATCATGGCGATCAAGGACGTGGCGGTGTCGTCGGGCTCGGCGTGCACATCGGCCTCGCTCGAGCCCTCGTATGTGCTTCGTGCGCTTGGCCGCAGCGACGAGCTAGCGCACAGCTCGATCCGCTTCACCGTCGGACGCTTCACCACGGAAGAGGAAATCGACTACACCGTCGGCCTGATGAAAGCCAAGATCGCCAAATTGCGCGACCTGTCGCCGCTTTGGGAAATGCACCAGGAAGGCATCGATCTGAATTCCATCGAGTGGGCGGCGCACTAAGGTATCAGCGACCATGTCGAATGCGAACCACGAAACGGCAGGATTGGGCGGAACGGGCTCGGCGTCGGTTTCGTCTGCGGCAATTCCAGCTGCGGAGGACACCGCCTTCATGGAAATCATCAAGCAGCAGAAGTAAACCAAGGAGCACGAAATGGCTTATTCGGACAAAGTGTTGGACCACTACGAGAACCCGCGCAACGTCGGCTCGTTCGCCAAGGACGCTGACGATGTGGGCACCGGCATGGTTGGCGCGCCGGCCTGCGGCGACGTGATGAAGCTGCAGATCAAGGTTGGCGCCGACGGCACCATCGAGGACGCCAAGTTCAAGACCTACGGCTGCGGCTCCGCGATCGCCTCGTCATCGCTGGTGACCGAGTGGGTCAAGGGCAAGACGCTCGATCAGGCGCTGACGATCAAGAACACGCACATCGCCGCGGAGCTGGCGCTCCCGCCGGTGAAGATTCACTGCTCGATCCTCGCCGAGGACGCGATCAAGGCCGCGGTTGCCGATTACAAGCAGAAGCACGGCGGCGGCGCGGCGGCTGGCGTCGAGCAACAGGCGGCCGCGGGCACCGCGGCGGTTGTCTGATCAAGACCATGGCGATAT
>JALZAN010000089.1:0-6923 GCA_030948365.1 Pseudomonadota bacterium | reverse complement strand
ACCGCAGCCAGCCACGTCGCGAAGTTCCTCACCAAGCGGGGAAAGGGCGTCGGGTTGCGCCTGGGCGTGCGCACCACCGGCTGCTCCGGTCTCGCGTACAAGCTCGAGTATGCCGACGATGTTCGCCCCGAGGATCATCAGTTCCAGAGCCACGGCGTCACCGTGATCGTCGATCCCAAGAGCATGCCCTACCTGGATGGGACCGAGCTCGATTTCACGCGCGAGGGTTTGAACGAGGGTTTCAAATTCAACAATCCCAACGTGAAAGACGAGTGCGGCTGCGGAGAGAGCTTCAACGTTTAACTCGCCTGCTTCCCAGCGGGGAAGCGGTGTCCGGCCGCCGCCGCCGGTTCGAAATCCGACTCGATTGTTCCCGCACGGCGGGAAATCGAAGACCATGATCGATTTTTCCCAAGACTACTTCGCGTTGTTCGGTTTGCCTGCGCGCTACCGTTTCGATCCGGCGGAGCTCGACGCCGCCTACCGCAAGCTGCAGAGCGAGGTGCACCCGGACCGCTTCGCGTCGGCGGGCGACGAACAGCGCCGGCTCGCCCTTCAGTCGTCCTCCCGCGTCAACGAAGCGTACCGCGCGCTGCGAAGTCCTCTCGAGCGCGCGAAATACATGCTTCTGCTGCGCGGCATCGACGCGTTGGCCGAAACCGACACCGCGCTGCCGCCTGAGTTTCTCGAGCAGCAATTGGAGTACCGCGAATCGGTGGCCGACGCCATTGCGCGGCACGACACCGCCGATCTGATCGAGCAGCAGAAGACGATCGAGGCTGCCGCGGCCCGGCTGGAGCGCACGCTCGCCGTGCAGCTCGATCAGACGCCGACTCCGGCGGAAGCGCGGGTGACACTGCGAAAGCTGAGCTTCCTGTCGAAGGTCGGTGCGGACATCGTCACCGCGATCGCCGAGGTCGAGGGCTGATGGCGCTCCTTCAGATCGCGGAGCCGGACGAAGCGCCTGCGCCCCACCAGCACCGTCTCGCGGTCGGCATCGACCTCGGCACCACCAATTCGCTGGTGGCAACGGTGAGGAGCGGGATCCCGGTGGTGCTGCCCGACGAGCACGGCCGTCCTTTGCTGCCGTCGATCGTGCGCTACGGCGAGGAGGGCGTCGCGGTCGGGTACGCGGCGCAGAATGCGCAGGCCAAGGACCCGGAGAACTCGATCGTGTCGGTCAAGCGGCTCATGGGTCGCGCACTATCCGACCTTTCGGATGTGCGGCGCTTTCCGTATCGCTACATCGACGCGCCAGGCATGGTGCAGATCGAGACTCGTGCGGGACGCAAGAGCCCGGTCGAGATCTCGGCCGAAATCCTGAAAGCGCTGCGGGTGCGCGCCGAGCAAAGCCTCGGTGGCGAGCTGGCCGGTGCGGTGGTCACCGTTCCGGCGTACTTCGACGATTCGCAACGGCAGGCGACGCGCGATGCCGCGCGTGTGGCAGGGCTCAATGTCCTGCGGCTCCTGAACGAGCCGACGGCGGCCGCAATTGCCTATGGGCTCGACAATGCGGCGGAGGGTATCTACGCCGTCTACGATCTGGGTGGGGGAACGTTCGACATCTCGATCCTGAGACTCTCGCGCGGCGTGTTCGAGGTGCTCGCCACCGCGGGCGACACCGCGCTTGGCGGCGACGACTTCGACCATCGTGTCTACTGTTGGGCGCTGGAGTCTCAAGGCGTCGGCCCGGTCTTGCCCACGGATACCCGGCTGCTGATGATGAAGGCGCGGGAAGCAAAAGAGAACCTGACGCTGCACAGCTCGTCGAGATTGTTGGCGACGCTATCCTCCGGCGAGACGATCGCCGCGACGCTGACCGCCGAAACCTTCACCGCAATGACGCAGACGCTGGTCGGCAAGACGCTGGCCCCGATCAAGAAGGCGCTGCGCGACGCGAAGCTTGCGACGTCCGATATCAAGGGCGTGGTCATGGTGGGCGGCGCGACGCGCATGCCGCAGGTGCAAAAGGCGGTCGCCGATTTTTTCGGCCAGCCGCCGCTCAACAATCTCGATCCCGATCAGGTCGTCGCGCTCGGCGCGGCGATCCAGGCCAACATCCTGGCCGGAAATCGCGCCCCGGGAGAAGATTGGCTCCTGCTCGACGTCATTCCGCTGTCTCTGGGTCTGGAAACGATGGGTGGGCTGACCGAGAAGATCATTGCCCGCAATTCCACCATTCCGATCGCCCGCGCGCAGTCTTTCACCACCTTCAAGGACGGACAGACGGCGATGGCGATCCATGTGCTGCAGGGCGAGCGCGAGCGCGTCGACGATTGCCGATCGCTGGGACGGTTCGAGTTGCACGGAATCCCGCCGATGGTCGCCGGGGCGGCGAGGATATTCGTCACCTTTCAGGTCGACGCCGACGGCTTGCTCTCGGTCAGCGCACGCGAGGAGACGACCGGCGTCGCAGCCGCCATCACGGTCAAGCCGTCGTACGGATTGTCCGACGCCGACATCGCGCGAATGCTGGAGGAATCGCACGCCAACGCGGCGGCGGACATGACGACGCGCGCACTACTCGAGGCCCGTGTCGACGCCGAGCGCATCCTCGACGCGACCCAGAGCGCATTGGCGGTGGACTCGGAGTTGCTCACCGACGAGGAGCGGATAGCGCTCGACGACGCCATCGTTCGGCTGCGACGTCTGGTTAAGGATGAAGGTGCCGATCGCAGGGCGCTGGTCGAGGCGACCGAGGCGCTGAATCGGGTCAGCGAAGCGTTCGCCGGCAGGCGAATGGACCGCACCGTCGCGCAAGCGCTCACCGGTCGCAGCATTGACAGCCTGCGCTGACATCGTGCCGGAAATCGTCGTGCTGCCCCATGCCGAGCTCTGCCCCGAGGGCAAGACTTTCGAGGGAACGAGCGGCGAATCGATCTGCGACAGCCTGCTCGATCGCGGCATCGAAATCGAGCACGCCTGCGAGAAATCATGCGCCTGCACGACCTGTCACGTCATCGTGCGCGAGGGATTCAATTCACTGTCGCCGTCGTCCGAGGATGAGGACGACCTTCTCGATCGCGCGTGGGGCCTGACTCCGCTATCGCGACTCTCCTGCCAGGCGAAAATCGGCGAGCAGAAGCTGGTGATCGAGATTCCAAAGTACACGATCAACTATGCTAAAGAGGCCACCAAGTGAAGTGGACCGATACCCGCGACATCGCGATCGCGCTCAGCGAAAGCCATCCCGAGACCGACCCGCGAAGCGTTGTGTTTACCGACCTGAGGCGGTGGGTGCTGGAATTGCCGGGGTTCGACGACGATCCGAAGCACAGCGGCGAAAAGATTCTCGAAGCCATTCAGATGGCGTGGATGGACGAGGGGGATTTTGACGACGATTGAGCGATGCTGATCAACAGCGACGCCGAAATCCAAGGTTTCTTGGCCCAAGGCCGCTGGTCCCCGCTTCGCGGGACGCGCAGCGTTCCTTGCCTGATCGTACCCGTTATGGCGCGGACCGCCGCTTTAGTCGAACAAGTTCAGCACCGCGTCCAGACCGCAATAGTCGATGGCATACGTGCACGCAGCTCGAACGATGGGCTTGGCGTGATAGGCCACGCTGATATCGGCTTCCCGGAGCACCGGCAGATCGTTGGCCCCGTCGCCGATCGCCAGGGTCAGTCCGTCGCCGGTCGTGTACTGGGCCGCGAGTCGGCGCGCCCACTCCGCCTTGACGCGTGCATCGACGATCGTTCCCTCGATGCGGCCGGTCAGCTTTCCTCCGACGATCTCCAGGGTATTGGAAACGGCGCAGTCGAGACCAAGGCGCTCCTTCAGCCTGTCGGTGAAAAAAGTGAAGCCGCCGGAAACGAGCAGCGTCTTGGCGCCCACTTCGCAAAATCCGGCAAGCATTCGCTCGGCCCCGGGCGATAGCACGAGCCGCTCGTCGTACACGCGCTGCAAGACATCGACATCGAGCCCGGCGAGGAGCGCCACGCGTTGCACGAGGCTCGCCGCGAAATCGATCTCGCCGCGCATTGCCGCGGCGGTGATCGCCGCGACTTGAGGTTTGAGTCCCTGGAGGTCAGCGATTTCGTCGATGCATTCGATGGCAATGAGCGTCGAGTCCATGTCGATCGACACCAGGCGTACGCGATCCCGATGCTGTCCCGCGGGAACGAAAGCGAGATCAAGTTGCTCATCGGCGCAGAACACAGCGGCATCATCCCGGCTCTTTACGCCCTCGAGCCGGAACGCCTGATTGTCGCCGCCCAGCAGGCTAACGATGCTCGATGCGCCGGTTCGACGCGCCAGCTCTTTCAGGGACGGCGTCGGAACTTCCGGCGCCTGCACCACCATAGCCAGTCGTTCAGTGTCGTCTTGCGTAGCGTTCATCGTCGGTGTCCAGTACCCGGATCAGCATACGTCAAGCGGCGGGAAGTTCGGCAACCGTCGCTCGGGGCGGGGCACCCGGGCTCGCGCGCTATATCGACAGCGCGTGCGGACTACTCCGGCGCTCTGCCGCAGCGTATTATGGTAAGTCCATCTCGCCAACCAGAAGGAGCATGCCATGTCCCTGCGCCTGGGCGATACCGCCCCCGATTTTGTTCAGGAATCCAGCGAAGGCACGATCCGCTTTCACGAGTGGCTCGGCGACAGCTGGGGAGTCCTGTTTTCGCACCCCGCAGATTTCACGCCGGTATGCACGACCGAGCTCGGCCTCACCGCCAAGCTCAAGGACGACTTCGCCAAGCGCAACGTGAAAGTCATCGCCCTTTCGGTCGATCCGGTGGAATCGCACAAGAAGTGGATCGCCGACATCAACGACACGCAGAAGACCAAGGTCAACTTCCCGATCATCGCCGACGGCGACCGGAAAGTGGCGACGCTCTACGACATGATCCATCCAAATGCGAGCGCGACCGCAACCGTCCGATCGCTGTTCGTGATCGACCCGAAAAAAGTGATCAGGCTGATCATCACCTATCCGGCGTCGACGGGGCGGAACTTCGATGAAGTGCTGCGGGTGATCGATTCACTGCAGCTGACCGAGTACCATAGCGTCGCGACGCCGGGCAACTGGAAGAACGGCGAAGACGTCGTGATCGTGCCATCGCTGCAGGACCCCGAAGTCATCAAGCAGAAATTCCCCAAGGGCTACAAGATGCTGCGGCCCTATCTGCGGATGACGCCTCAGCCAAACCTCGAGTAGTTGCGCAGATAAGTCTCGAGCGGGATAGGGCGGAAATATCCCGCTGTCCCGCTCGATCTACTTTGACTTGCAAGGCGGCGGTTTCAGGGTTCGCGCCGGAGGGTCCGCGGAGTGCCGGTCCTGGTTATATCCGCTTACCGGAGGCCTTCTTCCCCTTCGGTCTTTGGTCATATCCAATTGATTTAGATAAATTGCCATCGTCCCTGGCGTCGGGAGCCAGCACAAAGTCGATCTTGGTCGTTTCCAGATCGACGCGCGCCACCTTGACCGTGACGCGATCGGCGAGACGGAAGCTCTTGCCGGTTCGCTCACCGCTCATGGCATGGCGTATGGGATCGAAATGGAAGTAATCGTTGCCGAGCTCGGTGACGTGAACGAGACCGTCGACATTGAGGCCATCGAGCGTGACGAACAATCCGAAGTGCGTCACGCCGCTGACCGTGCCGGTGAACACCTCGCCGATCTTATCCTGCATGAAGTAGCACTTGAGCCAGTTCTCCACATCTCTGGTGGCATCGTCGGCGCGGCGCTCGGTCAGCGAGCAATGCATGCCCAACTCGGGCCACGTCGAGCCCGACGGCCGATAGCGCTCGCCAGCGAGACATGCCTTGAGGCAGCGGTGGATCAGCAGGTCCGGATAGCGTCGGATCGGCGAGGTGAAATGCGTGTAGGCGTCGTAGCCCAGGCCGAAGTGGCCCTCGTTGTCCGGGCTGTAGACCGCCTGCTGCAGCGACCGCAGCAGCACCGTTTGCAGGAGATTGAAATCGGGCCGGCCTTTGATCTGCGCCAGGAGCTTCGCGTAATCGGCCGGCGTCGGGTTGTCGCCTCCGTCGAGCGAGAGCGCGCTGCCCGCAAGAAATTCCTTGAGCGCCGCCAGCTTTTCCGGGGTGGGGCCTTGGTGGACGCGGTAAAGCGCGGGATGCTTCTGCTTGAGCAGGTACTCCGCGGCGCAGACGTTGGCGGCCAGCATGCACTCCTCGATGAGCTTGTGCGCCTCGTTGCGAATCACCGGAACGATGGTCTCGATCTTTCCATGAGGATCGAACCTGAGCTCGAGCTCGATGGTCTCGAAATCGAGTGCGCCGCGCTGCGCGCGCGCCTTGGCGAGCGCTTTGTAGAGCGCATATACGGTTTCCAAATGCGGAAGCAGCGCCTTGGCGTTTTTTTCCTTGGCCGCCGCGGGGTGCGACAGCCAGTCCCACACCTTCGTGTAGGTCAGCCGTGCGCGCGAATGCATCACCGCCGGGTAGAAGCGATAGCTGCTGATTTCGCCCCCGCCGGTGATAGCCATGTCACAGACCATGCACAGGCGCTCGACGTCGGGTTTCAATGAGCAAAGCTCGTTCGAAAGCTCCTCGGGGAGCATCGGGATGACGCGCCGCGGGAAGTAGACCGACGTTCCCCGCTCACGCGCATCGGCGTCCAGCGCGTCGGCATCGCGCACGTAATGGCTGACATCGGCGATCGCGACGATTAGGCGAAAGTCCTTGCCGACGCGCTCGCAATACACGGCATCGTCGAAGTCACGCGCGGTCTCGCCATCGATCGTGACCAGCGGCAGCCTGGTGATGTCGGTGCGGTCCTTGCGGTCAGCCTTTTGCACCTCGTGGGGCAGACGCGCCGCCTGCTGTTTCGCCCCGGCGGAGAATTCGTACGGCAGATCGTGCTTGCGCAGCGCGATCTCGATTTCCATTCCCGGATCGGTGTAGTTGCCGAGGATCTGCACCACGCGCGCCATCGCTTCGCGATGCGCCGACGGCTGTTCGAC
>JALZAN010000088.1 GCA_030948365.1 Pseudomonadota bacterium | reverse complement strand
CAAGGAGACCGAGCAACGCAACGCCGAGCTGGCGATCATCAACAGCGTCCAGGCGGCGCTCGCCGCCGAGCTCAACATCCAGGGCATCTACGATGCGGTCGGCGACAAAATCCGCGAGATCTTTCACAACACCGACATGGGAATCCGCATCTACGACCCGAAATCCAAGGTGGTCGAGTTTCCCTACTCTTACGAGAAGGGGAAGCGGATAAATATTCAGGCCATGCCGCTGCCCGAACGCGGTTTCGGCCCGCACGTTCTCCGCACGCGAGAGACGCTGGTCATCAACGAGAACCTGGCACAGGAGATGGAGAAGTACGGCTCACGTATCTTGCCCGGCACCGAGCCGGAGAAAGCTCTGATCATGGTGCCGCTGGTGGTCGGCGATCAGGCGCGCGGCCTTATCAATCTCATCGACATGGAGCGCGAGCACGCATTCAGCGAATCAGACGTGCGCCTCCTGCAGACGCTGGCGAATAGCATGAGCGTCGCGCTCGAAAACGCCCGCCTTTTTGACGAGACGCAGCGCCTGTTCAAGGCCGAGCAGCAGCGCGCCGCGGAGCTGGCGGTCATCAATAGGATCCAGCAGGGTATGGCCGAGAAGCTCGATTTCCAGGCCATTATCGATTTGGTCGGTGACAAGCTGCGCGAGGTTTTCAAGACGGGCGACATCGGCATTCGCTGGCATGATCCCGTCACCAATCTCTCGCACTATCTGTACCAGTACGAGCACGGTATGCGGCGATATGTGCAGCCAACGATGCCTCGCGAGGGCGGGCCTTGGGCGAAGTTGGTGGGGACGCGGCAGCCGATCGCGTTCGGAAATGCCGACGAGGCGGCCGCGCTTGGAGTCGGCATCATACCCGGTACTGATACGAGTCAGTCCGCTGTTTTCGTGCCCATTCTCGGAAGCGACCGGGTCTTGGGCACGATCGTGCTCGAGAACTACGAGCGCGAGAATGCCTTTGCCGAAGCGGAAGTGCGGCTATTGAGCACCGTTGCCGCGAGCATGGGCGTCGCACTGGAAAACGCGCGCCTCTTCGATGAGACGCAACGCCGCACGCGCGAGACGGCTGCGCTGGCGGAGGTGGGTCGCGATATTTCGTCAACGCTGGATCTATCTACGGTGATGAATCGCATCGCCCGCCACGCCAAGGACCTTCTCGGCGCCGACAACAGCGCCATCTTCCTGCCCGACGCCGGCGGACAGACTTACCGCGCGATCGTGGCGATCGGCGACGTCGCCGACGCCATCCGGGCCATGGTGGTTCATCCAGGCGCCGGCATCATCGGCAGCCTGGTGCAGAGCGGCCGCGCGGAATTCATCAACGACACGCAATCGGATCCGCGGGGGATCCTGATCGAGGGAACCGAGAAGCAGGATGACGAGCGCCTGATGGTGGCGCCGCTGATGGCCGGGCAAGCGGTGAAGGGTGCCATGGCCGTCTGGCGCACCGTGGGCAAGCCTTTCGACAACAGCGAGCTGGAGTTTCTGGTCGGTCTATCGCTGCAGGCCACCGTGGCGATCGAAAATGCCCGGTTGTTCGCGGAGTCGCAGCGGCGCGCCGCCGAGCTCGCCACTGTCAACACCGTGTCGCAGGAGCTCGCAGGAAAGCTCGACCTTGCCGCCCTGCTTGAGCTCGTGGGCGAGCAGATTCGCGCGGTCTTCAAGGCCGACGTTGTGTATGTCGCGCTGCTCGACCGGCGCACCGGCATCATCGACTTCCCGTACCAATACGGCGAAGAGATCGAGCCGCTGAAGTACGGCGAAGGACTGACCAGCAGGATCATCGACTCGAGTCGCGCGCTGATCATCAACAGGGACGCGGACCGGCGCAGCAAGGGGCTAGGCGCCCGCGTCGTGGGCCGGCAGGCACTTTCTTACCTTGGGGTGCCGATCACCGCGGGCGGCGTTTGCCTGGGGGTGGTGAGCGTGCAGAGTACGCACGCCGAGGGGGCGTACGATGCCGACGACCAGCGGTTGCTGGAGACGATTGCCGCCAATGTCGGCGTGGCGTTGCAGAATGCGCGACTCTTCCACGAAGCGCGGGAAGCGCGCGCGCTCGCCGAAGCCGCTAACGAGGCGAAGAGCTCTTTTCTGGCGACCATGAGCCACGAAATCCGCACACCGATGAACGCGGTCATCGGGATGAGCGGGCTGCTGCTGGATACGCCGCTCAACCCGGAGCAACGGGACTACGTCGCTACGATCCGCGAATCCGGCGATGCGTTGCTCACCATCATCAACGACGTGCTGGACTTCTCGAAAATCGAAGCCGGCCGTATGGACATCGAGTTGCAGCCGTTCGACTTGCGCGAGTGCGTCGAATCCGCCCTCGACCTCGTCACCGCACGCGCTGTCCAAAAGCATCTGGACATGGCCTACGTGTTCGAAGGAGAAGTTCCGGCAGCCATCGTCGGGGACGTCACGCGGCTGCGCCAGGTCATGCTCAATCTCCTTGGCAATGCCGTGAAGTTCACCGAAAAGGGCGAGGTGGTGATCACGGTGACTGCGCAGCCGGTTGCCGATGGCAAGGTCGAGCTTACATTCGCGGTACGCGACACGGGGATCGGCTTGTCCGGTGAAGGGATGAGCCGCCTGTTCCAGTCGTTCACGCAGGCCGATTCCTCGACTACGCGCAAGTACGGCGGTACCGGGTTGGGCCTCGCCATCAGCAAGCGCCTGAGCGAATTGATGGGCGGGCGCATGTGGGCACAAAGCGACGGTGTCGGCAAGGGTTCCACCTTTTTCTTCAGCATCGTCGTGCCGGTCGGTCAGTTGCCACAAGCGAGGCAGCGCGAGTTCGTCGGCGTGCAACCCGCGTTGCAGGGCAAGCGGGTGATGGTAGTCGACGACAACGCGACCAACCGACGTGTTCTAAGTCTGCAAATGTCGAAATGGGGCATGGCGTCACGCGCTACCGAATCGCCGCAGGAAGCATTGCGCTGGCTCGAACAGGGCGAGGTTTTCGATCTCGCCATCCTGGACATGCACATGCCCGAGATGGACGGCGTGGCGCTCGCACGGCAGATCCGCGGGCGCCATACCACGCTTCCGCTCGTGCTGTTCAGCTCGCTCGGCCGGCGCGAGGCGGGGGACGATGAGAGCCTGTTCGTAGCGTATCTCACCAAACCGATTCGCCAGTCGCAGCTGCACGACACGCTCGTCGGACTGCTCGCGCACCATGCGGGCCTTAAGGAAGCGCCGGCGGCGCCGGCCGCGCTGCGCATCGATCCCGACATGGCGGCGCGACATCCGCTGCGCATTCTTTTGGCCGAGGACAACGTCGTCAACCAGAAGCTCGCGTTACGCATCCTGCAGCAAATGGGCTACCGCGCCGACCTCGCGTCGAACGGCCTGGAAGCCGTTGAATCGGTGAAGCGGCAGGTCTACGACGTCGTGCTCATGGACGTGCAAATGCCGGAAATGGATGGGCTCGATGCGGCGCGCGAGATCTGCGCGACGTGGCAGCCGCACGAGCGGCCACGCATCGTCGCCATGACCGCTAACGCCATGCAAGGCGACCGCGACATGTGTTTCGCCGCTGGCATGGATGACTACCTGACCAAGCCCATCCGCGTCGAGCGGCTGGTCGAGGCGCTGAACCACGTGCAGGCGCGTGCGAGCCGCTGACATGTCCAACGCGGCTATCGACCTGGCCACCTTCGAAGAACTGAAAGCGACCGCCGGCAGCGAGTTCGTACGCGAACTCGTCGACACCTTCCTGACCGAGGCGCCGGCGATGTTGGAGGACCTCCGCAGCGCACGGGCCGCGAACGACGCCGATCGATTCCGTCGCGCCGCGCACTCGCTGAAATCGAACAGCAATACCTTTGGCGCATTGGAGCTTGCCGCGATGGCCAGGAAGCTCGAGCTGGAAGGGCTCGGCCTCGCGCGCGAAGGAGGCGGTGCATCGCTCGATGCGCTGGCGCTCGAGTATGCGCGTGTGACAGTTGCGCTGCAGGAGCTCAAGCGTGCATGAAGGCCGCCACGGCAGCGGACGGCTGCTGGTGGTCGACGACAACAAGGTCAACCGTCTGCTGCTGACGCGCAACCTCGAGCTGCAAGGTCACCGTGTCGCGTCGGCCGAGAACGGACGCGTGGCGCTGGAGATGCTTCGGCGCGAAGCTTTCGACCTTTTGCTGCTGGACATGGAAATGCCGGAGATGGACGGCTTCCAGGTGCTCGAGCAGCTCGTGAACGATCTCCAGTTGCGCGACCTTCCAGTCATCGTCACCTCGTCGCTGGAAGGCCTCGACAACGTCGTACGCTGCATCGAGCTCGGCGCCGAGGACTACCTGCCGAAGCCGGTCAATCCCGTGCTGCTGAAGGCGCGTGTCGGCGCGAGTCTCGAAAAGAAGCGTATGCGCGATCAGCAAAAGGAGCTGGTGCGCCGCTTCGCGGCGCCGGAGGTGGCGCAGGACCTGCAGCAATCCGGCTTTTCGCTGGGCGGAAAGCGCGTGCATGGATCGGTCATGTTTTCCGACATTCGGGACTTCACGCCGCTGGTAGAGTCGCAGCCGCCCGAGGAGACGATAGAGCTGCTCAACACCTATTACACACTGATGTTCAACGCCATCAGCGGCCACGGCGGCATCGTCAGCCTGATCGTCGGCGACGGCCTGATGGCTCTTTTTGGCGCACCGTTGCCGCTGCCGCATCATTGCGACGCGGCGGTGAGCGCAGCGCTGGAAATGGTCGAGCTGATCGGGCTGTTCAACGTCGAGCGCGTGGCCGCCGGAAAATCCCAGCTCCGGATCGGGATTGGCATCGCATCGGGCGAGATGGTTGCCGGATATACCGGCACCAACGATCGCGCCACCTATACCTGCATCGGCGACACGGTCAACCTGGCGGCGCGGCTGGAGACGCAGACCAAAGTGGCCGGGCGTGTCATCCTGATCGACGCCGCGACGCGCGCGGCCCTTCGCGAGGATGCCCAGGTCGAAGCCCTTGGCCGTGTATCTTTCCGGGGCAAGGCACAGCCAGTCGACGTGTTCAGCATCAACACTGGTCAGAAAATGTTGCCGCCGGGCGACGGCAATTGCCGAGCCGACTAAGCCATGCGCGCGCGTTGGCGGCGCGTGGCCGTCATGCCGGGCGACCGCGGCGCGCGTTAGCCCCTTCTCGAGGGTTACTTCAGCCAGCCCGCGCCGGTGTGCGTCGGCTGACCCGCCGTACGGGCGCGGTGGCATGTCAGCGCGCGTTCGGCCCACGCAATTCTGACCGATCTCCGCGAGCAGGAAGCTCGATGCGAAGGCGCGTCGCGGTCGACGTGCATCTTTGGTCCAACGTAACCGGCCGCTCTCCAATTCTCGAGGTGCATATCTCGCGCCGATTTGACCAATGGTCCGTCCTACGAGAGGATAACAAGGTCCCCATCGTGGCAATATTCCGAGCTTCGCGGTGAACGCGGCCGAACACACCGAGATTCTTGCGTTTCTTTTTACCGACATCCAGGGCAGTTCCAGACTGTGGGAGGAACAGCCCGAGCCAATGCGGAAGGCTGTCGCTTGCCACGATGTCATTCTGCGCTCTGCGGTGGAACGCAATCGCGGCACCGTGGTGAAAACGACCGGCGACGGCCTGCTCGCGTCATTTCGCGATCCGCGCGATGCCATTGCCTCGGCGGTCGAGATCCAGTGCGCCACGGCTGAGCCGGGATCGACCGCCGGCCTCGCGCTGCGCGTCCGCTGCGGCCTGCACGCGGGCGTCGTTGAAAGCCGCGACGGCGATTTTTTTGGGAGTCCTCTCAACCGTGCCGCGCGCATCATGAATGCTGCGCACGGGGGGCAGGTAGTGGTGTCGCAGGCGGCGGCTGACCTCGCTCGCGGTCGTTTGCCCGACGGCGTGTCTTTGCGAGATCTCGGTTCAGTGCTGTTGCGCGACCTGTCCAGCCCCGAGCGCGTGTTTCAGGTCGCGCATCCAGCGTTGCGCAAGGATTTCCCAGCGCTGCGCTCGCTCGAGTCAACGCCAAATAATCTGCCGCAGCAGGTCACGTCTTTCGTCGGACGCGAGCGCGAGCTTGCCGAAGTCGCCAACGCGCTGGGAAGCAATCGGCTGGTCACGCTGCTTGGGTCGGGAGGCATCGGCAAGACGCGCCTCGCGTTGCAGGCGGGCGCGGATCGGATCGAAGACTTTGCCGACGGCGTCTGGTTCGTCGAGCTGGCGCAACTGAGCGAAGCGAGCCTCGTGCCGCAGGAGGTGGCGACAGTGCTCGGGGTCAAGGAGCAACCGGGTGTGTCGCTCACCGACACCTTGATCAGCGTAGCCATGGAAAAAGAGTTGTTGCTGATCCTGGACAACTGTGAGCACTTGGTCGAGGCGTGCGCCGAGCTGTGCCAGAAGCTGCTTGCGGCGTGCGCCAAGGTCCGTATTCTGGCCGCCAGCCGCGAGGCGCTGCGCCTCCCCGGTGAGCTCGCCTACCGGCTGCCGTCGCTGGCGAGCCCCGATCCGGACTCCCCCCTGAGTTCCGCGGCATTGACTCAATACGCCGCCGTGCGGCTGTTCATCGACCGCGCAGTGGCGATGAAGCCGTCGTTCTGCGTGGATAGCGCCAACGCGCCTGCGGTAGCGAGCATCTGCCACCATCTTGACGGCATCCCGCTCGCCATCGAGCTCGCGGCGGCTCGAGTCCGGTCGATGTCGGTCGAGGAAGTGAACGATCGGCTTGGTCAGCGCTTCCGCTTTCTGATCGGCGGCGCCCGCACGCTTCGTGCAAGGCAACAGACCCTGCGTGCGCTAATCGACTGGAGCTATGACTTGCTGAGCGCGGCCGAGCAGGCGCACCTCGGTTGGCTCTCGGTGTTCGCGGGCGGCTGGACGCTGCACGCGGCCGAGCGTGTCTGCGCCGGCGATGACGCCGAAGACGATGTTGTGCTCGACGTCCTCACTTCGCTTGCCGACAAAAGTCTGGTGCTCGCCGAGGAACGCAGCGGTGCGACGCGGTACCGAATGCTGGAAACCGTGCGGCAGTATGCGCGGGATCGGCTGCGGGCGAGCGGCGAAGAAGCGCGCCTGCAGGCGCGGCATCTCGCGTACTTTCTACAGTTGGCCGAAGACGCCGAACCTCGTCTGAGGGGCCCGGAGCAGCAGGCTTGGCTGGAGCGGTTGGAGACAGAGCGTGAAAATGTGCGCGCGGCCTTGGTGTGGTCTGCTGCAGTGGGCGGAGACACTGCGGGCGGATTGCGGTTGGCGGGTGCGATCTGGCGGTTCTGGCTGATGCGTGATTATTATGGCGAAGGCCGCGATTTGCTGTCCGGAGTGCTCGCTGCCGCCGACGGCAGGCAAGCGTCGACGGCACGCGCGAAGGCGCTGAACGGCGCCGGCGCCCTGGCGTGGCGCCAGACCGATCATCCGTCTGCTCGAGCGCTGCACGAGGAGAGCCTGGCGACCTCGAGGGAACTGGGCGACCGGCCGGGCATCGCCGCGGCGTTGAACAATCTTGGGATCGTGGCGCGCAGCCTGGGCGACTATCCGGCCGCCGAGGCGCTTTATAAAGAGAGCCTGGCGATCCGGCGGGAGCTGGGCGATCGCGTCGAGATCGCCTCGTCGCTGAACAATCTGGGAAATGTCGCTGAAGTGCAGGGCGACCACCGCGCCGCCCAAGCGCTGCACGCGGAGGCCTTGGCGATCCGGCGGCAGCTGGGCGATCGGTGGGGCATCGCGTCGTCGCTGGACAACCTGGGGAACGTGACCGTTCTGCAAGGCGACTATCCGACCGGCCAAGCCATGCACGGCGAGAGCCTCGCCATTCACCGGGAGCTGGGCCACCGGTCGGGCGCTGCCTTCTCGCTGGAAGGGCTTGCGTTCGCTGCACTTGCCTTGGCCGCACCCGGCCGAGCGGTCCGTCTTTGGGGCGCGGCGGAGAGACTGCGGGGCGAGATCGGTTCTCCGTATCCGCCCGACGAACGCGTTCGCTACGACCGGGAGGTTGCCGCCGCGCGCGCCACGATGGGTGATGACGCCTTCGACCGAACCTGGCAGGAGGGCAGGTCGATGACATGGAAGGAGGCCATCGAGTACGCTCTGGCGGAATCCGCGCGGTGACCATGCTAAAACCTCGGCCTGCTCCGCGATTTTCAGTGCGTCGTCGACTGCCACTCTGGGTCAGGCGCACTAGCCGTTGCGCTACCGCCAGGCCGTCGACAGGGCAGGCAAGACCCGCCTCGGCCGGCGTTTCGCTCCTACGGGACAAGTCGTGGCGCCGATTGCATCAGCTCGGACAGCTCCCGCTGATAGAACTTCGCCGATCCCGTGGTGCCGTGTCCCGCGGTGTTCTCGCT
>JALZAN010000087.1 GCA_030948365.1 Pseudomonadota bacterium | reverse complement strand
CTTCGCCATGCTCATCGACGGCACGCACCGTGAATGTCGCCGGCCGCGCCGCGTCGGTCAGCATCGGGCGATACGGTGCGTCAGGCGCATTCATGCCGCATTTATACTCGTGTCGGCGTCGATCGCGGAGGCGATTGGCGTTGGTATCGACGGATCGAAAAGCGCCGGGATGAATTCACGTCACCCATGCTGGCGCTCAGCGGCGGCCTTGCGCAGCCACTCCATCAATGGCAGGAGGTCGCGAAAGCGCTCGGCAAGATCGTGGGCGAGGTCCTTCGGCGGACGCTTCTTGATGCTCACTTCGGTCATCGCGAAAAAATGCCGCAACTTGATGGCTTCGATGTGCGGCGTGTCCGCGCTAAAGCCCTTGGGAGGCCGCACTAGCGCGTCGTCCTCGATGAATCCGTCGTAGGTCTTGATGAAGCGGGCGTTACCAAGCATTCGGGTGAGTGTTGCCGGCTTGGCTGCGATGTAGTGGCGCACCCGCTTCAATATCTCCGGCTCGGGCCGGTAGATGCCGCCGCCCGCCAGCAGCACGCCCTGGTGATCGATGTGGAAGTAATAGCCCGGCTCGAGTCCGCGCTTCGACCGGTCGCGAATCGCCGCGCTGAAGTGCGTCTTGTACGGCGTCCTGTCCTTGGAAAATCGCGTGTCGCGGTAGATGCGGAACATCGCTTTTTTCGGATCCACCGGTCCGAGCGCGCGATCGAACTTCTGCACTCTCGTCGTGACATCGGCAACCAGCTGCGCGAATTCCTCGCGCAGCACGTCATACGCGGGTTTGTTCCACGCGAACCACGGCCGATTGTTGTTCTGCTCGAGTCCGCTCAGGAACTCGACGAGTGCTTTGAGGTGCATGCCGCGATTCGGTGAAGCCGTTATCCGGGTGGCGGAGCCCTAGCCGCCGATATAGCTCATCTCGACCTTGGGCAGCGCCACGGTCCTTGCCGAGCGAATCTCGGAATAGCGGTCGCCGCGCTGCGACCAGATTGCCGCAAGATAATTGTCGATCGCCTCGTCCGCGCCGCCGCTGCGCAACAGCGCTCGCAAGTCGTGGCCTTGCGTGGCGAAAAGGCAGGTGTAGAGCTTGCCGTCCGTCGCCAGCCGGGCGCGCGTGCAGCTGTGGCAGAACGCCTGTGTCACCGACGAGATTACGCCGATCTCCGCGGGGACCGGCGCACCCGGGCCGACGTAGCGCCAGCGCTCGGCGACCTCGCCGGAGTAGTTGGCGTCGATAGGCGCCAGCGGAAATTCCTGTCCGATGATGCGAATCACTTCGGCCGAAGGGATCACATCGTCCATGCGCCAGTGGTTGGTGTGCCCGACGTCCATGTACTCGATGAAGCGGAGGATGTGTCCGCTGTTCCGGAAATGACGCGCCATCGGCAGAATCTCGGAGTCGTTGACGCCGCGCTTCACCACCATGTTGACTTTGACCGGCTTGAGTCCCGCTTCGGCTGCGGCGTCGATGCCATCGAGCACCCGTGCGACCGGGAAGTCGACGTCGTTCATGGCGCGGAAGACGCCGTCGTCGAGCGCATCCAGGCTGACGGTGACGCGATTGAGTCCCGCATCCTTGAGTGCGCGCGCTTTTTTCGCGAGCAATGCTCCGTTGGTGGTCAGCGTCAGGTCGAGTCCGCCGATGTCGGCCAGCATTTCGATCAGGCGCTCGATATGCTTTCGCAGCAGCGGCTCGCCGCCGGTGAGACGAATCTTCTCGACGCCATGCGCTTTGAAGATGCGCGCGAGGCGAACGATTTCCTCAAACGTCAGCAGCTCGCTTTGCGGCAGGAAGGAATAGTCGCGCCCGAAAACCTCCTTGGGCATACAGTAGACGCAGCGAAAATTGCAGCGGTCGGTGACCGAGATGCGCAGGTCGCGCAGCAGTCGACCGCGCGTGTCCGCGAGCGCGCCGGTCGGGGTGAAGGGCACCGCCGCGCGTGCCGCGGCGACAGTGTCGCCGCGGGTCCCACGGGCGTCGGCTAGCGGGTAGATTCTGGCCATGAAAAAGCTCGGTGAATGAGGCCGATTTTAGCAGAGAAGCGAACGGCCGCCGCGCTATAGTATGATCATAAGTTCCCTCGAAATATCCATCGCCAGCACATGCTTCCGGCACGGTTTCCCGTCGCAGTCGTGATCGAGCGCGTCACGCTTGACAGCCGCTGGGGCGGCGAGCAGTGGCGAGTTGCCGCGGTCGAGCGCGACGACAGCCCTCGGCAGACCGCGGTGCGACTGGTCCATGAGGAAAAGCGCACCTGCTGGCGATTCACCGGCCTGTGGATGGAGCTGCATGTTTCGGAAAGCGAAGGCTATCACCTCAACGTCACCGCGCCGGAGCCGAAAGTGTTCGTGATGTGGCGCATGGCCGAGGCCGCGACGGACGAGAACGAGCGTCCCGGCGCGTTCCCGGTGCTCGTCACCGTGAGCTACAACGAAGCGGCACGATTGCTCGATGGCGGCGAACAGGTGGACGCGACGCCGCTCTCGGCGGACATGCTGGCGTGGATGCAGCCATTCGTCGACGACAACTATCGCCCCGAGCCAAAGCGCAAGCTGCGGCGCAACGAGCTGTACGAACGCGATGGGACCGGGGAAACCGCTTCCGGCAAGCGTGACCGATGAAGCCGAAGTCGACCGATCCCGGGCGCTTTTCGCTTCGCCGCTGGTCGCAGCGCAAGCTCGAGGTCGCACGCGCGGAATCGCAGCCTTTGGCGGAAACGTCCAAGCGCGCCGCCGCCGTCATTACCGACGCCGAACCATCGCCTACAACGCCAGCTGCTGCCTTGACAGCGCCTGCTTCCGCCTTGCCGGCAAGCGAGGCCCTTCCTCCGATCGAATCGTTGACCATAGATTCCGATTTCGCTCCCTTCTTCCAGCCGCAAGTCGACGAAGCGGTCAAGCGCGCGGCGCTCAAGCAGCTTTTTCGCGATCCGCGTTTCAATGTCATGGACGGTCTCGACGTCTATATCGACGACTACACACAGCCCGATCCGATTCCGGCGGCGATGCTCGAGGGTCTCATGCAGCGTCGCGGTTTTTTCCCTCCGCCGGCGGCCGCCGCTGCGGTCGAGCGCGACACCGGCGAGCCCGCGAGCGACGCTGTTGCGCCTCCGGCCACCATCGCCGCGCCCGCGGTCCCGGTCGCGCCTGCCGAAGCCACCCTATCAGCAGCAACCGCGCCGGCGGCATCGGCGGACGGCGCGTCGCCGCGCTCGCCTGACACCCTAGCCGGTAGCGCCGCCGACATCGAAGCCGACGAGTCATGACCGCAAAGGACTTCCACGCGCAGCGCAATCTTCACCTTTGCAGCTGCAACGGCACCATGGCGCTCGATGCCGCCGTGCTCGAGCGTGCGCTGGAGCTTGCCGGGCCGCTTCCCATCCACACCCAGCTTTGCCAGAAGGAGCTGGCGGCGTTTGCCGATGGCGCGGCCGGCGATGTTCTCGTCGCCTGCACTCAGGAGGCGAGGCTGTTCGGCGACGTCGCTGACGATGCCGGCAAGGTGCAATCGATCCGCTTCGTCAACATTCGCGAAAGCGCGGGTTGGTCGCGCGAGGCGAGGGGCGCGGTGCCCAAGATCGCCGCCCTGATCGCGGCAGCGGCGTTGCCGGATCCGCAGCCGGTGCCGCGGGTGAGCTTCAAGTCGGGCGGCCAGCTCCTGATCGTCGGTCCGGCGGCAGACGCGCTGTCGTGGGCCGAGCGCCTGCGCAACCACCTGGCGGTGGCGGTGCTGGTCAGCGGAAAAGCCAGCGGCGCCGAGTTGCCGCAGGAGCGCGCGTACCCGGTTTATTCGGGCAGCATCACGTCTCTGCGCGGTTGGCTGGGCGCGTTCGAGGTCGAGTGGTCGCAGGACAATCCGATCGACCTCGATCTCTGCACGCGCTGCAATGCGTGTATCAAGGTCTGTCCCGAGAACGCCATCGACTGGAGCTACCAGGTCGACCTCGACCGCTGCAAGGATCATCGCCAGTGCGTGATCGCCTGCGGCGCGATCGGGGCGGTCGATTTCGACCGCTCGGCCAAAGCGCGCAGCGAGCACTTCGACCTCGTCCTCGATCTCGACCAAGCACCCCTGTTCACGATGCATCAGCCGCCGCAAGGGTACTGGCGACCCGGCGCGAACGCGAAAGCCCAGGCCGACGCGTTGGCCGACATCATCGCCGCGGTCGGCGAGTTCGAGAAGCCGAAATTCTTCCACTACAAAGCGTCGATCTGCGCCCACAGCCGGTCGCAGCAGCCAGGCTGCAACCAGTGCATCGACATCTGCTCCACCGCGGCCATCCGCGCCGACGGCGATCATATTTTCGTCGAGCCGCATTTGTGCATGGGTTGCGGCGCCTGCACGACCGTATGCCCGTCGGGCGCACTTTCCTACGCGGTGCCCAGCGTCGCCGAGCTGGGGGCGCGCGTCAGGACGCTGCTTGCAACCTATCGCGCTGCCGGCGGCCGCGATCCGTGCTTGCTGTTTCATGACGCAGCGGGCGCGGGCCTGATCAACACCATGGGACGACGGGGGCCCGGACTGCCGGCCCGCGTCATCCCGCTCCAGCTGCAGCACGTGGCGGCGACCGGGATCGACGTCTGGCTCGCCGCTCTGGCCTCGGGCGCGAGCAACATTGTGGTGCTGGCAACCGGCGCCGAAGCACCGCAATACATCGAGGCGCTCGAGCGTGAAATGGGATTTGCCGAAAGCATCGTCCATGCGTTCGGCTATCAGGGCGCGCATTGCAAGCTGCTGCGCGCCCACGATGCGCCGGCCTTGGCAACGCAAGTGTGGGCGCTCGAGCCGGCACTCGCCGTGCGCGCGCCGTCGGCATTTCACTGGACCGACGACAAGCGAACGACGGCATTCCTGGCCATCGAGCATCTGCTGGCGCACGCCCCGGTGCCCGCGACCGAAATCGCCCTTGCGCGAGGCGCACCCTTTGGCACGATAGCTGTCGACCGCGACACCTGCACCATGTGCCTCGCCTGTGTCGGCGCATGCCCCGAGGGCGCGGTCATCGACAATGCGGAAACACCGCAGCTGCGATTCATCGAATCGAAGTGCGTCCAATGCGGCATCTGCGCGAACACGTGTCCCGAAAACGCGATCACGCTCGCGAGCCGGCTGTTGCTCACGCCGGCGGCAAAGCAACCGCGGGTGCTGAACGAGGCGGCGATCTTCAAATGCATCCGCTGCGACAAGCCGCTCGGAACCGAAAAACTGATCGGCAACATGCTCTCCCGGCTGGCGGGCCACTCGATGTTCGCCGAGCCCGGCGCGCTGGAACGGCTGAAGATGTGCGCCGATTGCCGTGTCATCGATATGATGAAATCCAATCTTCAGCCGGCGGGCGCTCCCGGCGCCGGCCAGCCGCCGCACTGAGGCGGACCTTGCCCGAGACGACGCAAGCTGACACCGCGTTTTCGATCGCGCCCGAGGACCAGGCGCGAGCCGACTTCTACGCCTTGCTTGCACGCCTCTACGGGTCGGCGCCGGATGCCGCCGTGCTGTCGGCAATCGCGGCCTGCGACGAACTCACCGCCGACGAATCCAGCGCGGCCGGGCAGGCGCTGGCGGAGTCGTGGCGCAAGCTGATCGGCGCCAGCGCGGCGATGGACGCCGGCGCGGCCGCCGACGAGTACCAGAACCTTTTCGTCGGCGTTGGTCGAAGCGAGGTGAGCATTCACGAATCCGCCTATGTCAAGTCGCCCGGGCGAAGCCCGCTTATCGAAATTCGCGCCATGCTTGCTAAGTTAGGTCTCGCACGTCAAAGCGGAGTCAACATCTACGAGGACCACCTGGCGGCCGTTTTCGAGACGTTGCGGGCCCTGATCACCGGCGCTGGACGAGGCGAACCCTTTGCTTTTGCGGAGCAACGCGAATTCTTCGAAGCCCACGTCGGCCCGTGGGTAGGAGATTGCTGCATCGCAATACAAAATTCTCCTGTTGCCAACTACTACCGCCGAGTCGCAGAATTCACGCAATTGTTCATGGTGATCGAACGTGACTCGTTTGCCATCGAGTAGCTTTGCCATCTCATAACGTCACGATTCATTTTGGAGGGTGCACGATGCGCTCAAAAAATCCCCGAACCTCAACCATCGCGCGCCAAATCGCGACGCCGGAAACTCCACAAACGCGTCCGCAACGGCGCAATTTTCTGCTTGCGCTGGGCGCCGGCGGAGCGGGCGCGGCGATCGTTGCCGCACGCGCGCTTTCAGGCGGCGCCGTGGTCCCCGATGCCGCGCAGCAGGTCGCTCCTGAAGGTAAGGGCTACGCATTGACGGAACATGTCCGGCGCTACTACCGGACCGCGAAAATCTAGTAGGAGGAGGACGGACCATGCTGCTTACCAAAACTCAACACGGCGAGACCAATCGCGCCAGTGCTGCAGCTCGTCCACGTCTCCGCCGCCTTGCCGGAGCTTCGGCTCCGACGATGGACCGGCGGGCGTTTTTGAAGCGTTCGGGTCTCGTCGCCGGGGCCGGGGCGTTCGCAAGCCAGTTGCCGTTCAACCTCGTGGGCAAGGCCGAGGCGGCAAAAGACGATGCGGCGGCGCAGACCGTCGTCAAGCGTACCGTCTGCACCCATTGCTCGGTCGGCTGCTCGATCGACGCGGTGGTCCAGAACGGCGTCTGGATCCGTCAGGAGCCGGTGTTCGATTCCCCGCTCAATCTCGGCGCGCACTGCGCCAAGGGCGCGTCGGTGCGCGAGCACGGCATGCATGAAAATTCGCATCGTCTGAAATCGCCGATGAAGCTGGTCAACGGCAAGTGGCAGAAGATTCCCTGGGACCAGGCGATCAACGAAGTCGGCGACCGGCTGCTCAAGATCCGCAAGGACTCCGGGCCGGACGCGGTGTTCTGGGTGGGCAGCTCCAAGCACAGCAACGAGCAGTCGTACCTGATGCGCAAGTTCGTGTCGTTTTTCGGCACCAACAACATGGACCATCAGGCGCGCATCTGCCACTCGACCACCGTCGCCGGCGTCGCCAATACGTGGGGGTATGGCGCGATGACCAACTCCTACAACGACATGCAGAACACGCGTTGCGCGATGTACATCGGCTCCAACGCAGCCGAGGCGCACCCGGTGTCGATGCTGCACATGCTGCACGCGAAGGAGACCGGCGCGAAGATGATCGTCGTCGATCCGCGCTTCACCCGCACCGCGGCCAAGGCCGACGTCTATGTTCGCATCCGTTCGGGGACCGATATCCCGTTCCTGTTCGGTTTGTTGCACCACGTGTTCAAAAACGGATGGGAAGACAAGCAGTACATCCAGGATCGTGTCTATGGCATGGACAAGGTTCGCGACGAAATCCTCACCAAGTGGACGCCCGACAAAGTCACTGAAGTCACCGGTGTTCCGGAGGCGCAGGTGTATCAGGTCGCGGAGATGATGGCCAAGAACCGGCCGTCGACGCTGGTGTGGTGCATGGGCCAGACCCAGCACACCATCGGCAACGCGATGGTTCGCGCTTCGTGCATCGTTCAGCTCGCGCTGGGCAACATCGGCGTGTCCGGCGGCGGCGCCAACATTTTCCGCGGCCACGACAACGTCCAGGGTGCGACCGACGTCGGTCCGAATCCGGACTCGCTGCCGGGCTATTACGGTCTCGCAACCGGGTCGTGGAAGCATTTCTCCGCGGTATGGGGTGTGGACTACGAATGGATCAAGAAGCAGTTCGCGTCGCAGGTCATGATGGAAAAGCCCGGCATGACCGTGTCGCGCTGGATCGACGGCGTGATGGAAAAGAACGAGCTGATCGATCAGGACAGCAACCTGCGGGCGATGATCTTCTGGGGCCACGCGCCCAACAGCCAGACTCGCGGAATGGAGATGCAGGCGGCCATGCAGGTGCTCGACACGCTGGTGATCGTGGATCCCTATCCGTCGGCCACCGCTGCGATGGCGGCGATGCCGCCGGACGAGCGTGCAATGGCAATTCTGAACAAGGCCGGCCTCAAGCCCAATCCCGAACGCGCGGTATACCTGCTGCCTGCGTGCACGCAGTTCGAGACCTCGGGCTCGGTCACTGCCTCGAACCGCTCATTGCAGTGGCGCGAAAAGGTCATCGAGCCGCTGTTCGAATCCAAGCCCGATCACACACTGATGCTCGCCTTTGCCAAGAAATTCGGCTACGGCGATCAATTGGTCGGCAAGCAAGCGGATGGCTCGCAGAAGATCAAGGTGGTCAAGGACAAGGACGGATGGGATGAGCCCGAGCCCGAGGACATCCTGCGCGAGATCAACCGCGGCATGTGGACCATCGGCTACACCGGCCAGTCGCCCGAGCGATTGAAGCTGCACA
>JALZAN010000086.1 GCA_030948365.1 Pseudomonadota bacterium | reverse complement strand
ACTGGGAGCGATCCCACCACGCAAGCTGGTCGAGGGCTTCGGCGTCAAGTTTCCCAACAAGGATCCGGCAGCGGTGCCGCAGCTGTCGGAGACCTACGAGTCCAACGTCAGGGGTCTGTACATCGTCGGCGCGCTGGGCGGGTATCCGCTGATCAAGCAGGCGATGAACCAGGGCTACGAGGTGGTCGAGTCGATCCTGGGAAATCCCGTCGAGCCGGCCGACGAGCCGCTTCTCAAATCGAAATTCGCCAACTGGGCCAATGCCACCAGCGTGGCGCAGGCGCTGGCGATCACCCAGCGTAACGTGCCGCTCCTCGCCGGCATCACCACGCTGCAGCTGCGCGAGTTCCTGCTCGACAGCGACGTGCGCACGCCGGCACCGGAGCAGATACTCTTCCGGCGCAACGATTACACGAACACCTTCTTCACCATCGTCGAAGGCGAGGTGTTCGTCGAGATCAGCCCCGAAGGCGAGGCGAGCCGGTGGATACGGCTCGGCGCGGGATTCTTCTTCGGCGAGCTGGGCCTGATTTCGGGACGGCGGCGCGCGGCGACGGTGAGAGCCGGCGAGGGATGCGTGCTCATCGAAACGCCGCGGCGATCGATCCTCAAGCTGATCGCGTCGGTCGATTCCGTGCGCAAGGGCGTCGACGCGGTTTTCTTGAGGCGCGCGGTGCGGGCATACCTGTCTCAGGATTTGCCGGATGACGATTTCAATGTGCTGCTTGCGGGAGCGGAGCTGAAAAGCTATGCGTCGGGCGCGACGCTGTTCGAGGAGGGATCGCCGTCCGACGGGCTCTATCTGCTGCGCCGCGGCTCGGTCACCGTCTCACGCAAGTTCGGCGGCCATGAAGTCGTGCTGTCGTACGTTGCGGCCGGCAACTATGTCGGAGAAATGGCGCTGCTGACCGACGCGCCTCGTATGGCGACCGTCCGTGCCGCGGTCGCGACCGAGGCCATCGTGCTCGAGAGCGCAGCCTTCAAGCAGGTGATCTCGCGCCATCCTTCGCTGCGCGAGGAGCTGGAGACGCAGTTTCTGTCGCGTCTCAAGGCCAACGCGGCCATGGAAATCCAGGCCGACTCGGGCAACGTCACGACTTACCTCATGAAGCAAGGCATCGGCGAGGCGACCGACGTGTTGCTGATCGACGAAAGCCTCTGCATACGCTGCAACAACTGCGAAAAGGCGTGCGCCGACGTCCACGACGGAACGTCGCGCCTCGATCGCGAGGCCGGGCCGACTTACGCGCAGATCCACGTGCCAACCTCGTGCCGGCATTGCGAGCACCCTCATTGTATGAAGGACTGCCCGCCCGACGCGATCAATCGCGCGCCCAACGGTGAAGTCTACATTCGCGACACCTGCATCGGCTGCGGCAACTGCGAGCGCAACTGCCCCTATGGCGTGATCCAGATGGCTCCGCTCGATCCCGGCCGGGAACGACCGGGTCTCTGGCAATGGCTGCTGTGGGGCCTCGGCGACGAGCCGGGCAGGGAAACCAAGGTCTACGACAAGTCGATGGTGAAGAAGGCGGTCAAGTGCGACATGTGCAAGGACATCTCGGGCGGCGCCGCGTGCGTGCGCGCCTGCCCGACCGGAGCCGCCCTTCGCGTCTCGCCCGAAAAGTTCCTTGACTACACCAATGCGGTCGAGCATTGAATAAGCCTGCCGCGACCGAGGGGGCGCAATCCATGGCAGACAAGGACATCCGCGAGGCGTCGCTCGAATATCACCGGCAGTTTCCGCCAGGCAAGATCTCGCTACTGCCCACCAAGCAACTCACCAATCAGCGCGATCTTGCGCTGGCGTACACGCCCGGCGTCGCCGCGGCCTGCGATGAGATCGTTCGCGACCCCGGCGAGGCGCGCAACCTCACCGCGCGCGGCAATCTGATCGGCGTGATCACCAACGGCACCGCCGTGCTGGGCCTGGGAGCGATCGGTCCCCTGGCCAGCAAGCCGGTGATGGAAGGCAAGGCGGTGCTGTTCAAGAAGTTCGCCGGCATCGATTGCTTCGACATCGAGGTCGAAGAGCGCGACCCTGAGAAACTGGTCGACATCATCTGCGCGCTCGAGCCGACGTTCGGCGGCGTCAATCTGGAGGACATCAAGGCGCCGGAATGCTTTTACGTCGAGCGCAAATGCCGCGAGCGGATGAAGATTCCGGTGTTCCACGACGACCAGCACGGCACCGCGATCATCGTCGGCGCGGCGATGGTCAACGGCCTGCGCGTGGTCGGCAAGGATCTCGCAGCGGTGAAGCTGGTGTGTTCCGGTGCCGGCGCGGCAGCGCTCGCCTGCCTCGACCTGCTGGTCAGTCTCGGTATCCGGAAGGAGAACGTCTGGGTCGCGGATATCGCCGGCGTGGTTTGGCAGGGCCGCAAGGAGCTGATGGACGAGAACAAGGCGCGCTACGCGCAGAAGACCGACGCGCGCACCCTGGGTGACATCGTCGGCGGCGCGGACATCTTCCTCGGGTTGTCCGCCGGCGGAGTGCTCAAGCCGGACCTGCTCAAGCAAATGGCGGCGCAGCCGCTGATCCTGGCGCTCGCCAATCCCGAGCCGGAGATCATGCCCGACGTCGCCAAGGCCGCAAGGCCGGATGCGGTGATCGCCACCGGCCGCTCGGATTTTCCGAACCAGGTCAACAATGTGCTCTGTTTTCCGTTCATTTTCCGTGGCGCGCTCGACGTCGGCGCGACGACCATCAACGAGCCCATGAAGCTCGCCGCGGTGCGCGCGATTGCCGATCTCGCGATGGCGGAGCAATCCGACATCGTCGCCGCCGCGTACGGCGACGACAGCGATATGAAATTCGGGCCCGACTATTTGATACCGAGGCCGTTCGATCCTCGCCTGATCGTGATGATTGCGCCCGCCGTCGCCAGGGCGGCGATGGATTCGGGAGTGGCGACGCGGCCCATCGCCGACTTCGCCGCCTACCGCGAGCGGCTGCAGCAGTACGTCTATCACTCCGGCCTGTTGATGAAGCCCATTTTCCAGGCGGCGAAGAAGTCGCCCAAGCGCATCGTTTACGCCGAGGGCGAGGAGGAGCGCGTTCTGCGCGCGGTGCAGGTCGTGGTCGACGAAGGTCTGGCCAAGCCGATCCTGGTCGGCCGACCCGCCGTGATCGAGCGCCGGATCTTGCAGTTCGGGTTGCGGGTCAAGCCGGGGGTCGACCTCGAGATCATCAACCCCGAGTCCGATCCGCGCTATCGCGACTACTGGACCGAATACTACCGGCTGACCGAGCGCCGCGGCACGTCGCAACAGTTCGCCAAGATCGAGATTCGCCGGCGCCTCACGCTGATCGGCGCGATGATGATCCACATGGGCGACGCCGACGGCATGCTATGCGGGATGTTCGGCACCCACGACGCGCACCGGCACTATGTCGATCAGGTGATCGGATTGCGCGCGGGCGTGAAGACGTGGGCCGCGATGAATGCGGTGCTGTTGCCGGACCGTACGGTCTTCATCGCCGATACCTACGTCAACCGCGATCCCACGGCGGAGCAGATCGCGGAAATCGCGCGGCTCGCCGCCGACGAGGTGCGACGATTTGGCATCGTGCCCAAGGTTGCGTTGGTGTCGCATTCGAGCTTCGGATCGAGCAACGACCCACAAGCGAGGAAAATGCAGTCCGCGCTAGCGCTCATCAACAGACAGGAGCCCGAGCTCGAGGTCGAAGGCGAAATGCAGGGAGACGCCGCCCTGTCCGACGAAGTGCGAAAGGCGGTGTTCCCGAATTCGCGCCTGAAGGGAGACGCGAATCTTCTGATCATGCCGTCGCTGGACGCGGCGAATATCTCGTTCAACCTGCTCAAGGTCGCCGCCGGCAGCGGTCTCACGCTCGGACCGATACTGCTCGGTGTCGCCAAGCCGGTGCACATTCTCACCGCGTCGGCGACGGTGCGGCGCATCGTCAACATGAGCGCGCTGGCCGTGGTTGACGCGAGCGTCGATCGGCAGAAACCCCTGCTTTAGGCGCGCCCCGGCTGGCGGCCCCAACGCGCCGCCGGCGACGGTCGGCGCGACGCGCGATGTCAGGTGCCGCCGTCCTCGACCGACGCAGAGCTGATTTCAACCGCGGCTGAGGACCACCAGCCGATACCCGTCGTATCGTGCACCTCGATCAATGCACACTGCGAGTCGCTCGGCGGCGGCGGCTCAATCGCGACTTCGCGGGTCATCGACAAGACCGGCAAGGCGAGCGCCAGCGCCAGTAGCGGCACGCGTCGGAGGTAAAGGCTCGATTGCTTCGTCCCCTGGTTCATCGCTTCTCCGGATTTTTTCGGGGCATCTCCCTGACGCCCGCCCGCCGCATGACGAGCACGGAGCGTACCAGCGCAATTCTGCCGCGCGACTTCATCGTTTTGGCCGTTCAGGGCGCGAATGCGGATCAGGACGGTCGGGCTCTTCGACCGGAGCGCGTTCGTCCGGCTCGGGTTCCGGCTCCTCCACCGGCGGCTGCGGCTTGTGCGCACGCAGGCTCGCGCGACGCGAGAGGCGAACCTCATCCCATGGATCGTCTGGTCGTGGAAGCGGTTGCACGACCAACCAGGCGATGATCGCCTGCGCGTTCCAAGGCGCGGATCGAACGGGCGCGTTTTGTTTCATCTGGCTACAGTCTCCTGTTTTCATTGCTGTCGTCGCCGGCACGGCTGCGGAACACGCCGGCAGGTTGGGCAGCAAGCGCGCCGGCCCGATGCCCCCTTGCAACCCGTATGCCACTCCGCCATGACTCCTCGGCAGAGATCGCAACCAACGCGCATACGGCGGTTCGAGACACGCAATCGCTCGGTGATCCATTGGCAAGATTTGCAGCGTCGCGGTAAGGCTTACCGGCATGTTCTTCCGACCGTACGCAGCGCCTACGCGGCTGGCCGGGCCGTACGTGTCTGCGGCGCGCCGTGCGCGATCGATCGTGTCGAGGATTCGGAACGTTTGTTGCTCGGCGATGCACTGGGCGGAGGCGATCATGCCGCGTGGCAGCAAGGATAGCTATCCCGGCAAGCAAAAGCGTCAGGCGGAGCACATCGAGAAAGGCTGCGAGGATCGCGGCGTTTCCAAGGATGCCGCCAACGGCGCGCGTGGTGTACGGTCAACAAACATCAGGCGGAGGCAAGAAAAGCGGTTCCGGTCGGGCCGGGACCCAGAGCAAGTTACCGGGCCGAACCGGGGACGCAACGGCCAGGCCGCCATGACACGACCCCGGTCGGAAGCAGCGCATCGGCTCCCAGGCGAAGTTGGAAGCAGGACGTCGTCCGGGACCCGCAGGGTCAGGCGGCGCACCACGACAGCTCAGGGGACCCCGAGCGCAGGTCGCGCTGCGCTTGCGCCGGCGGGCCTTGTCATGGATAGTCCTGGGTTGGTCTTGGCACGCGGATTGCAAAGCATTACGCAGTCGGTGGCTTCATACCGGCAGCTCGATTCCGGCCACGCGGCGACGCGGAAGCACCAGCAGCGCAAGCCCGTGGATCGTCAATTACCAGGAGAAATAATAATGTCCATCGGAACCATCCTTCTGATCATCCTCATCCTCGTGGTTATCGGCGCCCTTCCTACATGGGGATACAGCAGCGGTTGGGGATATGGGCCGAGCGGTATCGCCGGCGTCGTGGTGATTATCTTGATCATCCTGTTGTTGACAGGGCGACTCTAGCTCGGACGTTTGCATGAACAAGAGTCCGGTTCGGGGCGGATTGCCCCGGCCGGATTTTCTTTTGGCGCTGCGGCTGTGATGCACGAGGTAGTCGAGCCGGATCAGCAAACAATATTCGCAGCGGAAATAAGACGATGAATCGGCGGCAGGCGCGGGGCCAGTTTCTGCGGATCACGGGCGCCCTACGGGAAGGATGGGGCAGGGTGATCAACGATCAGACAATGCGGATCCGCGGAGAGCAAGACCGGCTCTTCGGGCGCGCGCAGCAACGTGACGGGACGTTGCGCGTGATTCTGTTTTCCCGCCGACTCGATCGCAAATCCAGCGCGCGAAGCTAGTCTCGCGTCGCAACGCGCGCTCACCGGCGGCGCGCGATGCTTTGCAAGCGGCTTAATCTGTGCAAGAATTAAGCCAACGCGCAGAATTACAGGTGTCGCGATGCTGGACCGTGACGGTTATCGCCCGAACGTCGCCATTGTCGTCGCCAACTCGAAAGACCGGGTCTTCTGGGGCAAGCGGATCCGCGAGCACTCGTGGCAGTTTCCGCAAGGCGGCATCAACGTCGGCGAGGCGCCCGAGGAGGCGATGTATCGGGAGTTGAAGGAAGAGGTCGGACTCGATCCCTCCCACGTCAAGATTCTCGGACGGACGAGAGATTGGCTGCGCTATGAAGTTCCGCAGCATTGGATCAAGCGGGAGTGGCGCGGCAGTTACCGCGGGCAGAAGCAGATCTGGTACCTGCTGAGGCTGACCGGCCGGGACACCGACGTGTCGCTGCGTGCGACCGATCACCCCGAGTTCGATGCCTGGCGTTGGCACGAATACTGGATTCCCCTGGAAAACGTGATCGACTTCAAGCGCGATGTCTATCGTCGCGGCTTGACCGAGCTCGAACGCTACCTGCATCACCGGCCGCAGACGCGGCGGGAGCGGCTGTACGGGTGGGCGCACGCCGTCGTGCCGTCGCCCTACACCAACCCGTCCGGCAAGTTGTAGGGCGCGCGCCGCCTTAGAGCAGGACCAGATTGTCCCGATGGATGAGCTCGCGCTCGTTGACGTAACCGAGCGCGGATTCGATTTCGGATGACGGCTTGCCCAGGATGCGCTGCGTTTCCGAGACGCTGTAGTTGACCAGGCCTCGCGCGATCTCGCGCCCGCCGCCGTCGAAACAGCCGACGATCTCGCCGCGCTCGAACTGGCCCTCGCACGCGGAAACCCCGATTGGCAGCAGGCTCTTGCCTTCGCGCGTCAGCGCCCGTACGGCGCCGGCGTCTAGCGTCAGCCGGCCCGCGACGCGCACGTGGTCGGCGAGCCACTGCTTGCGTGCGGCAAGGCTCATCGTCTCCGCGATCAGCTCGGTGCCGATTGCTTCGCCCGCGGCCAGCCGGGTCAGCACCTCCGGCTCGCGTCCGTCGGCAATGACCGTCGAAGCACCGCTTCGCGCCGCCCGTTTCGCGGCCAGCACCTTGGTCAGCATGCCGCCCTTTCCGTGCTGCGAACCGGCGCCGCCGGCCATCGCCTCCAAAGCGGCGTCGCCCGCCCGTCCGACACGCAGCAGCGTTGCCGCCGCGTCCTTGCGCGGGTCGCCGGTATACAAACCCTGCTGGTCGGTCAGAAGCACCAACGCGTCGGCCTCGATCAGATTGGTGACCAGAGCGCCAAGCGTGTCGTTATCGCCGACACGAATCTCGTCGGTGGTGACGGTATCGTTTTCGTTGATGATCGGAATCACCGACAGCCCAATCAGCGTCACCAGCGTCGAGCGCGCATTCAGATAGCGGCGGCGGTCGGCAAGATCATCGTGCGTCAGCAGAATCTGCGCGGTATGCAGGCCAAAGCGCGAGAATGCCGTCTCGTACGCCTGCACCAGGCCCATCTGTCCCACGGCAGCCGCGGCCTGCAGCTGGTGGATCGCCGACGGGCGCGTCGACCAGCCGAGGCGCTGCATGCCCTCCGCGATGGCGCCCGACGACACCAGCACGATCTGCCGGCCGGCCTTGCTCAACGTGGCGATCTGCTCGGCCCAACGCGCCACCGCCGCATGGTCGATGCCGCGGCCGTCGTTGGTGACCAGGCTCGAGCCGATCTTGATCACCAGGCGGCGCGCGCCGGCAACGACGGACGATGCGGAGCTCATCGCTTCACTTAAGAAAGCGCCGGCGCGGTCTCGGCCGGGTGCTTCTCCAGCCAATCCTGGATGGCGTAGACGAGCGCGCGACAGCCATCGCCGTTGATGGCGGCAACGGCGAACATCGGGCCGGGGGAGCGGTAGGCGTCGACGAACGCGCTCACGCGCTGCTCACGCTCCTCCGGCGCAACGAGGTCGATCTTGTTCAGTACCAGCCAGCGCGGCTTGTCGAAGAGCGCCTGGTCGTAACGCCTGAGCTCCTTGACGATGGCGCGCGCGTCCGCCACCGGATCGCTGGTACCGTCGAGGGGCGCGATATCGACCACGTGCAGCAGCAGACGCGTGCGCTGAAGATGGCGCAAAAACTGGTGGCCGAGGCCGGCACCGTCGGCGGCGCCGTCGATCAGGCCCGGAATGTCGGCGACGACGAAGCTGCGATTCTCGTCGACACGGACCACGCCCAGATTCGGCGCGAGCGTCGTGAACGGATAATCCGCGACCTTGGGTCGCGCGGCCG
>JALZAN010000009.1 GCA_030948365.1 Pseudomonadota bacterium | reverse complement strand
CAGCTGACCAGCTCCTTGATATCGGCGTCCGACACCTGAACGTTCGGCGGCATCGGCACGTCGCCCCAGACGCCGACGCCACCCTTCTTGACCTTGTCAGAGAGCTTTGCCACGGCGTCTTTGTCACCCTTGTACTTGGCGGCGACGTCCTGGTACGCGGGACCGACCACTTTCTTGTCGAGGGCATGGCACGCGACGCATCCGGCTTTTTGCATCATTGCCATCGCCGAAGTGTTGTCGAGCGCGGCATCGGCTGCCTGTGCGGCAAACAAGGCGCCAACGAGCACAGCGGCATGCGACAGAGAATAGCGTTTCATGCAATCTCCGGTGAGCTTGATCGGGCAGGGAATTCGCGCAAAATCGGCGGCCATGGTACCGGAACGCTCACAGCCGCGCCAGACGGACGAGGAGTCGACGATATTTCGCTCCAATATTCACGCCGTGTCCGATATCGCCGCTTCCAGTTCAGGCAGCGAGTGAATCGCGGGCAGACAGGTCATGCCGCGGCAGACCGATGCAGTGACGGAACCCGGCCCGCCCTTCTCGAGATGAGGCTTGGCAAGAGCTCCCGGTAACTCCCGTTGCCCGGAAAGATCGAGCGATTGCACCGAGGGACGATAGCTGCGTTCGAGCGAACGATGCCACGACGCGCAAGTGGCCGCATCGCCGCGAAGCAGAACCGTGGTCGGCGGCGTGGTGCATGCGTCAAGCGCGACCAGAAGCGAGGCAAATCCGGTCGGCTGCTCGGCAAGGTCGCGCGCAAAGGCGCGAACCGTGCGCTCGGCGGCGTCGAGATAGCGAGGCTCGGAGAGCCAGTGCCCCAGCGTATTCAATGCCTGAGCCGCGATTCCATTGCCCGCAGGCGTCGCGTTGTCGTGCCCGGGCTTGGGACGGTGGATCAACGCCTCGTGATCGTGACTGGTGAAGAAGAATCCGCCGCCCTGCGCATCCTCGAATCGCGCCAGCAGCGAGTCCGCGATCTCGGTCGCCCATTCGAGGTCGCGGGCGCGAAACGCGCTCTGCATCATTTCGATCAGCGCTGCGAGCATGAAGGCGTGGTCGTCCAGATACGCGTTGAGATGCGCGCGCCCGTCCTTGCAGGTCGCCAGAAGCTTGCCGTCGCGCCACATCGTGTCGCGGATAAAATCGGCGGCTTCCCGCGCCGCATCGACCCATGCGGGCTCGTGCAGCGCTCGGCCCGCCCGGGCAAGAGCCGCGATCATCAGCGCATTCCACGACGTGAGCAGCTTGTCGTCGCGGCCCGGACGCACGCGCGCCGCGCGTGCCTGCAGAAGCTTGGTGCGGGAGCTTTCGATGCGTTGGTGTGCCTCGGCGAGCGTAATGGACAAGGTTCGCGCAACGTCGGGTAGTGGCGAGACCACCCGAAGGTTCCAGGACTCGCCTTCGAAGTTCGGGGGTTCGTCGAGGCCCCAATGCGCTGCGGCAACGGCATATTCGTCGGCGCTGAGCAGCGCACGGACCTCGTCGCGCGTCCAGACGTAAAACTTGCCTTCCTCGTGCTCGCTGTCGGCATCGAGGCTCGAATAGAAAGCCTTTTCCGGAGAACGCATCTCGCTGCTTAGCCAGCTCACGATGCCCTTCGCCGTGAGGGCGAAGCCTTCGGCGCGGGTGGCGCGCCATGCATCGGCGTAAAGCGCGAGCAGCGCCGCATTGTCGTACAGCATTTTTTCGAAGTGCGGAATGGTCCAGTCGGCGTCGACGCTGTATCGGCAGAACCCGCCGGCGAGCTGGTCGCAGATGCCGCCGTCGGCCATGCGTGCGAGCGAGACTTCGACCACCTCGCGCAAGCGTAGATCCTGGTGCAGCGCGTGGTGGCGCAAACAAAGATCGAGCTCGGTCGCGTGGGGAAATTTGGGCGCCGCGCCGAAGCCGCCGTGCACCGGGTCGAACGATCTCGAAAGCGCATCGATCGCGCGCTCCGCCGCATCCGGGGGCAGTGAAGCCGCCGCGTCCGGCATATTCGGATTGGTCATGCGTAGCGCAGCCACGAGCCTTGCATTCTGCTCCGCGATCGCGCTTCCCTGCTCCCGATAGGCTTCGGCGACCTTCGGCAACAGGGCCGCAAATCCGATCAGGCCGTAGCGGGACGTCTTCGGAAAATAGGTCCCGCCAAAGAATGGTTCCTGGCTCGGCGTGAGGAACATCGTCAGCGGCCACCCGCCGCTTCTGCGCGTCAGCATGGCATGCGCTGACTGATAGATCTGATCGAGATCGGGCCGCTCCTCGCGATCGACCTTGACGTTGACGAAAAGACCGTTCATCAATTCCGCGATCGACGGGTCCTCGAACGACTCGTGCGCCATGACGTGGCACCAGTGGCACGCCGAATATCCGATCGACAGCAGGATCGGGCGATTCTCGCGCTGGGCGAGCATCAGCGCCTCTTCACCCCAGGGATACCATTCGACGGGGTTGGCCGCGTGCTGTTGGAGATACGGGCTCGTCTCACCCGCGAGCCGGTTCATCGAGTGAGCAGCGGTCAGTTCGGCACTTCTTCGAACGCCGAGCGTTCGAAGTCGGCACCGCGCTGGATGAGGCGCGTCAGGCGCAGCTTGCGCTCAGGACTCGTTGCGAGGGTACGCAGGACGCGCCCCGCGCTGAACGTGCGCGGAGGAACGATGACGCACGCCTTTTCCTCCGGCGTAGCGTGCAGCAACATCGCCGGCGCCGGCGGCTCCTCCACCAGCATCGTGGTCAACGCGCGAACGGCGATCGCGGTCGCTGCGCCCGGCCACAGCTTCAGCGAAATCGACAGCTCGCCGCGATTGTCGAGCGCCACCCGGGTGACGTGGCCGCAACGGACTCGATCGTCACCACGCAACACGACGAGCTGGTCCAGATGCCACCGATGCGGGCTGGTTCCGCTTCGATGGACCGTAGCCGCGTTCCAGTCGTAATGTCCCTGCCAGGTTTCCCAGGCCCAGAGCTTTTCGGCTTCTTCCTTGTTGCGATCGTAGTCGGTCAGCGCGGCCAGCGTGGCCAGGTGCTGCGTGCCCTGGTAGGAAAGACGGCCCAGGAGGTCCTGACTGTTGAAGGTGCGCCCGGCGATCCGGAAGTACGCCGCGCCCAGGCCGCCGACGCAAAGCTCGACATCGGTCTGCGGTTCCGGGCTCGTGCGTCGCTGCGGCATCGCATACCAGCGCGTATCCAGATAAGTCAGCAGCGCGGTGCACGCTTCGACCGACGCATCATGGCCAAGCTGCAGCTCGGCAGGATTCGCTCCGCTCGCCAATCGTTTCAGCCTGCCGCGGACGCTGGTGACGATCTTTGCCGGATAGCCATAGCGGGTCGCTTCGCCCGCATTGCGCGGACCGACCGACAACAACGAAGCGCCGCTCGGCGCCTCGAGATCGATGACGATCAAAGGACCCTCGGTCTCGCGTTGCTGCGCGTACGGAAACACCTTCCGCGCCCACATCGAAAGCCACCGGTCCGTCAATTCGATCTGCCGCACCGTCATCGCGCACGGATCCGCGAGGTCGAGCAGGAGCGCGTGGCAATAAGTCGAGTAGCACGACACACCGACGGCATTGGGGATCAACTCGTCGGAGACCGCGGTGACGGCGCAATCCAGAATTTCCGCGAGCCTGTAATAGGCGTGCAGCTCCTGCCACACAGCGGGCGCGGGAATACGGCGCGCGAGTCCGTAGACGAGCATCAATTGCTTGCCGACCCACAGCCCGCGCTGCAGAACTTTAGCCTTGACCCCCTGAAGATCGGCATCGCCCTCGAGCAGCGGCTTCAGGCATGCCGAATATTGGCTCCACAGCGCATGCCAGATAGCAAGCGCCTGATCCGCCGCCTCATTTTCGCGCTCCGCCGCCGGCTGCGGCTTGCCCGCGTATCGCCGCGCCAGCTCGGTGTGCAAGAACATCACCGGCTCGCGCATGACTTCCGCGATGCGTGCGCGCTCGCGCGGCGCGAATTCGACCTCGGCCAGGCGTTTCAGCTGGCTCAGGATCGTTTCGTAATAGCGGGGGATGTTGGTGAGGGGTACCGCGCGCAGCCACGAGGTGCAGCCATCGGCATCGGCGAACGCCAACATGCCCTCACTCGGCTGCGTCTGTGTCTGAGTGAGTGTGAATTCGTTGGTCACCGTTTTCCCGCGAAGGACGCGATCCAAACCGGCGGCGCCATTGAATTCAATGAGCTCGCGCCCACGCGGCGGGTATTTCGCCCGGCTGGATTCCCTAAGGCACCGAGCAGGCACGTCAATCGCGCCGGAATCATCGTGCTCGGGTCTTTGCGCGCACGTCCGGTTCGAGCCTTGTTTATAGCATAAGTCAGGTCGGGAGTCGGCCGGCCGTCTGGCGTCCGGCAGCGACCGCCCAGGAAAAACGTGAATATTCTGCATTTGTAGTAGGCAATGTGCACATGCATAGCCCAAGGCGCGCGAGCACACTTGCGGCCATGAGCTCGGCTAATGGGCTCGAGCAGTCCGATGAGAGATGACCATGGACAAGACCCTTCCGACCCGCCCCCAAAGCCAACCCCAGGTTGCGCGAAAACCGCGGCTCAACGGAACGCCGGAAGCCCCGCGTCCTGCCGGGCCGGCAGCGTGGAGCTTCGTATCGGTCTCCAAGCAATCCGAACTCCGCTTCCCTCCAACCCGCGCTGCGCGAGCCTCGCGCAGTCGCGGGGTCTTTTTGGATGACCGTGACGAGATCGGCAACGCCGGCCACTCGCGCTGGATCGAGGTGCCCGTCGCGCTGGTGGCCCTTGCCGTAGCCGCGTTCGCGCTGGTGGTCTGCCTGAACGCGACATGGTTGGTTGGAAGCCCGGCGGTCGGCGCCAACCCCGGCCCCGGGATCGTCGCCGCGGCGTCGGTCGCTCCGACATTCGTCGAGGCGGCGAAGCTCCGCTGAAGGACGGCCTCCGGCTTCGACCCGGTTCGGGGCACCTACAGCAAGACGCGCTCGATGCCGCCTTTATTGGCGGCATCGACATATCTGGGCAGCCAGTCCCTGCCGAGGATGTGGTTGGCGATCTCGACCACGATGTAGTCGGCGCCGGTCGCGGCATCCTCGTCGAAGCGCGACAGCCCCTGCAGACACGAGGGGCACGAGGTAAGCACCTTCACCTGTCCCTCGAAGCCGTCGGCGCGCAATGCAGCCGCGCCCTTGCGCATTTGTTCCTCCTTGCGGAAGCGCACCTGGGTCGATATGTCGGGCCGGGTCGTGGCAAGCGTTCCGGACTCGCCGCAACAGCGGTCGTTCAGCGTCACCTTGGCGCCCATCAGCTCGTTGACGACCTTGAGCGGCTGGTAGGTCTTCATCGGCGTGTGACAGGGATCGTGATACATGTAACGGACGCCTTCGACGCCTTGCAGCCGGACGTTTTTCTCCAGGAGGTATTCGTGAATGTCGAGCAGGCGGCAGCCGGGAAAAATCTTGTCGAACTGGTACTTTTGCAGCTGGTCCATGCAGGTGCCGCAGGAGACGATCACTGTCTTGATGTCGAGGTAGTTGAGTGTGTTCGCCACCCGATGGAACAGAACGCGGTTGTCGGTAATGATCTCCTGACCCTTGTCGTGGTTGCCGGCCGAAGTCTGGGGATAGCCGCAGCACAGATATCCCGGGGGCAGGACACATTGCGCTCCTACGTGGTAGAGCATCGCCTGGGTGGCCAGCCCCACCTGCGAGAACAGCCGCTCCGAGCCGCAGCCCGGAAAATAGAAGACCGCCTCCGATTCGTCGCTGGAAAGCGCAGGGTTGCGGATTACCGGGATGACCGTCGAGCTTTCGACGTCGAGAAGCGCGCGAGCGGTGCGCTTGGGCAAGCCGCCGGGCAAGGGCTTGTTGATGAAATGGACGACCTGCGCGCGAACGGGGGTGGGGCCCACCGTGCTCGGGGGACGTCGCGTCTGCGGCTGGACGAGCCTTAGCCTGCTGGCGACCGCGAACGCGGCCCGCTGCGCCTTGTAGCCCCAGCCGATCATCACCTTCCTGGTCAGCTTGATCCTGGTCGGGTCGGTCGCGTTGAGGAAGAACATGGCCGCGGCCGTTCCCAGATTGAAGCGCCGGTGATGCTGTTTGCGCAGCAGGTTGCGCATCGCGATCGACACATCGCCGAAATCGATATCGACCGGGCACGGCGACAGGCACTTGTGGCAAACGGTGCAGTGATCCGCCACGTCGGAAAACTCGTCGAAGTGACGAAGGCTGACGCCGCGCCGGGTTTGCTCTTCGTACAGGAACGCCTCGATCAGCAGCGACGTGGCCAGAATCTTGTTGCGCGGTGAGTAGAGCAGATTGGCGCGCGGCGAGTGCGTGGCGCACACCGGCTTGCATTTGCCGCAGCGCAAGCAATCCTTGATCGAGTCCGCGATGTCGCCGATCTCGGATTGTTCGAGGATCAGGCTTTCCGCGCCGAGCAGGTTGAAGCTCGGCGTGTAGGCGTTAGCGAGGTCGGCGCCGGGCAGCAGCTTGCCCCGATTGAATCGCCCGTGCGGATCGACCTCCCGCTTGTAATCGACGAATGGCTGAAGCTCGTCGCCGGTCAGGAATTCGAGCTTGGTGATCCCGATGCCGTGCTCGCCGGAGATCACGCCGTCGAGGCTTCGCGCCAGCGCCATGATGCGCGTCACCGCCGCACGCGCCTCGTTAAGCATGGCGTAGTCGTCGGAATTGACGGGGATGTTGGTGTGGACGTTGCCGTCGCCGGCGTGCATGTGCAGCGCCACGAAAACGCGGCCGTGCAGGATTTCCTTGTGGATCGCTGCCACGCGATTGCGGATCGCGGTGCAGGCCAGCCCGGCGAAGATTTCTTCGAGTGGCGCCTTGATCTCGGTCTTCCACGAGACGACGGTCGAATGGTCCTGCAGCGCCGGGAAGGTCTCTTCGATGTCGTCGCGCAGCTGCCGCCAACGCTCGCGCACCGCCGCGATCAGCGTCCGCGCCTCGTCCATCTTGGCGTCGAGAATCTCCTGCGATGGCATCGAGTCAGGATCCCCGCCGCACAGCGACGCAGGGTCCGGCCGCGAGAAGAACGCGAGCAGCGCGTCGCAAAGCGCGAGCTTGTTCTTGATCGAAAGCTCGATGTTGATGCGCTCGATGCCGTCGGTGTACTCGCCCAGCCGCGGAAGGGGGATTACGACATCCTCGTTGATCTTGAACGCGTTGGTGTGCTTGGCGATCGCGGCGGTGCGCGCGCGATCGAGCCAGAACTTCTTGCGCGACTCCGCCGACACCGCGATGAAGCCTTCCGCACCGCGAGCATTGGCGATGCGCACGACGTCGGAAGCGACGCGGGCGACGGCATTGTCGTCGTCGCCCACGATATCGCCGAGGAGCACCATCTTGGGACGACCGTGCCGCTTGGCCTTGGTCGCGTAGCCGACCGCCTTGACGTAGCGCTCGTCGAGATGCTCGAGGCCGGCGAGCACCGCGCCGCCCGGCTTGCCGTCCATGAAGCGCTTGACCTCGACGATTGCCGGCGTCGAATCGCGCACCTGGCCGAAAAACTCGAGACACACGGTCCGGATCGCCGGCGGCATGCGGTGTAGGATGAAACGGGCCGAGGTGATGATGCCGTCGCAGCCTTCCTTTTGCACGCCGGGGAGCCCCGCGAGAAACTTGTCGGTCACGTCCTTGCCGAGGCCCACCTTGCGAAAGCGTCCGCCGGGGATCGCCAGCGTTTCCTTGCGCTTGACCGAGCCCAAATCGCCGTCATCGGCTGCGTCGTAATAGGCGAGCTCGAACGTCGCGACGGCGGCATCGTGGATCTTGGCGAGGTTGTGATCGAGCCGGGTCACTTCCAGCCATTCGGCATCCGGGGTAACCATCCGCCACGACACCAGATTGTCCAGCGCCGTGCCCCACAACACCGCCTTCTTGCCGCCGGCGTTCATGGCGACATTGCCGCCGATGCACGAGGCGTCCGCCGAGGTTGGGTCGACTGCGAATACCAGCCCGGCAGCCTCGGCCGCGTCCATTACGCGCTTGGTGACCGCACCCGCGCCGGCATCGATGGTCGGCGTCGCTTGTTCGTGGCCGCCCAGCACCACCGGTTCCACGGCCGAAAGCCGCTCCAGCTTTTCGACGTTGATCACCGCCGAGCGACGGTCGAGCGGTATCGCTCCACCGGTATAGCCGGTTCCGCCGCCGCGCGGAATAATGGTGAGTTCGAGCTCGATAAGGCCCTGCACCAGGCCGCGCACCTCAGCTTCGGTGTCGGGATAGAGCACGACAAAGGGATACTCGACACGCCAGTCGGTCGCATCGGTGACATGCGACACGCGCGCCAAGCCGTCGAAGGCGATGTTGTCCTTGTGCGTGAAGCGGGAGAGGACCTGCAGCGAGCGTTTTCGGAGCAGGGCGGTGTCCTGGAAAGATTGCGCAAACGCATCGACCGCCGCGCAGGCACTCTCGATGAGCTGGGTCACCATTGCGCTGCGGACGAGGTCGCTGTCCGCGCGCCGCCGTTTCTCGATCTCCCGGAGGCGATGACGAAGCGCCTCGATCAGCAGATCGCGGCGCCTTGCGCTGTCGAGCAGGTCGTCCTGAAGGTAAGGATTGCGCTCGACGACCCAGATATCGCCGAGAACCTCGAACAGCATCCGCGCCGAACGGCCGGTGCGCCGCTCGGCGCGCAAGCGCTCGAGCAGGTCCCACATATCCGCACCCAGCAGGCGGATGACGATCTCGCGATCGGAGAACGACGTGTAGTTGTACGGAATCTCGCGCACGCGCGGAATGTCCGCGGGGGCATCGATCTCGATCGGCGACTCTTTGACGATTGTGTCCAAGATGCGCCGATTTTACCGCAACGCAACATTTCGCTATCGCCACGAGGCCGGCTGAGACTGCTCATTGCCGCGGAGTACGCGCGTTTCCCGGTGGCGAGGCTTCGAAATTGCTGCGGAATGGGTTGATGTCAATACCGCCGCGGCGCAGGAATCGGGCATAAACGCTGAGCTTCTCCGGCCGGCAGCGATCGGCGATGTCGACGAAGATCCGCTCGACGCAGGCCTCATGAAACGCGGCGTGGCGGCGATAGGAAACGAGGTAGCGCAACAGGCCGGCGCGATCGATGCGCGGGCCGCGATAGCGGATGAACACATCGGCATAATCGGGCTGGCCGGTAACCGGGCACATCGATCGGAAAAGCGCCGTGTGGAGTGATTGTTCGACGATCGCGCTGGAATGGGCGAGCAAGGCCCCATCCGGACTCGAGGCATCGATGTCGACATCGTCGTCATCGAGCGATTCGGTGTCCGTTGGCAATGAAAACGCGACCGCCGAAAATTTGGCGACCGGCGTCAATGCGACGTTGACGGGGTCCCCGCACAAGCGGCCGAGGTCGGAAGCGATTGTTTCAGCGAGGTCGGTTGCGGACGCAACGGGCTCCTGCGCGAACGAGCCAAGGTACAGCTTGAGCGATTTGGATTCCACCATCGCCGGCGATTCCGCGTTGACCGTGATCTCACCGATCGCGAGGCGCGGCCGGCCTCGGGGATCGAGCCAGGTGATTTCGTACGCGTTCCACAGGTCGCATCCGCAGAACGGCAGCACCCCATGGATGCCGATCGCCGCGCGCTGCGGCGCCCGCGCCACGGCGAACAGCAGCGACGCGTCGTAACGGTCGGGATACCCCGTTGCCTTGCCGAGAGGTGAGCCGTCAAGGGTCGTCATGGATTTTCTAACTGAATTGGCTCACCTGTCGCAGAGAGGCGAACCCGTCGCGCTCACGCGCGATCGAGACGCCGATAGCTTATCGCCTCGGCGACGTGACCCACCGACAACTGGTCCGCCGCCGCAAGGTCGGCGATGGTGCGCGCGACCCTCAGGATGCGATGGTACGCCCGCGCAGAAAGCGAAAGCCTCGCGAACGCCTGCTTGAGCAGCGTCTCACTCGGCAGATCGAGCGCGCACCACCGCTCGATCTCGCGCGTCTGCAGCAAGCTGTTCGATTTCCCCTGTCGCGAGCGCTGGCGCGTCGCCGCCTGCGCTACGCGCGCGCGAACAACCGCTGACGACTCACCTTGGCTCGCGCCGCCGCGTCGCGCGGGCAACGCATCGGCTGGCAGCGACGGCACTTCGATCTGCAGGTCGATCCTGTCGAGCAGGGGTCCGGAGATGCGGGCGCGATAGCGAGCGATCTGATCGGGTGTGCGGCGACACTTCCCACTCGGGTGCCCGAGGTAGCCACACGGGCATGGATTCATCGCCGCGACGAACTGAAAACGAGCCGGAAAGGTCGCCTGTCGCGCGGCCCGCGAAATGTGAATTTTTCCCGACTCGATCGGCTCGCGCAGCACTTCGAGCACTTTGCGATCCCACTCCGGAAGCTCGTCTAGAAACAGCACTCCGTGATGCGCAAGTGAGATTTCGCCCGGCCTCGGATCGCTTCCGCCGCCGACGAGCGCCACTGCGGATGCCGTGTGGTGCGGAGCCCGATAGGGACGGCGCCCCCAATGTTCATGACGGAAGCTTGCTGTCAGGGACTGGATCGCAGCCGTTTCCAGTGCCCCGTCTTCCGACAGCGGCGGCAGGAGTCCCGGAAGACGCTGCGCGAGCATGGACTTCCCGGTCCCCGGCGGACCGAGCATCAGCAGGCTGTGCCCGCCCGCTGCGGCAACCTCCAGCGCGCGCTTCGCATGCGCCTGCCCGCGCACGTCGACGAGGTCGGGCGCGTCGAGATCGGCGCATGCGCGCGCCCGCGGCACGCAGCGTGGAAGTTGCTCGCGGCCGCAAAGGTGCGCACAGACATCCAGCAGACTCTTCGCCGGATGAACGATGGCGTCCCGAACGAGCGCCGCCTCGAAACCGCTCGATTCCGGCAGCACGAACGCGCGGCCGTCGCGGTGCGCCTTCAAGGTCATCGCCAGCGCGCCGCGAATCGGCCGCAAGTCGCCGGTCAACGCCAGCTCACCGGCGAATTCGTAGCGCGCCAATGCGTCCGCCGGAATTTGTCCGGTCGCGGCGAGAATACCCAGCGCGATCGGCAGATCGGATCGGCCCGACTCCTTGGGCAAGTCGGCCGGCGCGAGGTTGACGGTGATCTTGCGCGCCGGAAAATCGAACTGCGCGTTTTGAAGCCCCGCGCGAACGCGATCGCGGCTCTCTTTCACTTCGGTCTCGGGCAAGCCGACCAGATTGAATGCAGGCAGCCCGCTGCAAGGTGAACCTCGACTTCGACCGGCAGTGCGTCGAAGCCGGAGAGTGCACGACTGTGCAGGACAGCGATGGACATGTTGACGCCAACGTGCGCAGAACGAGAGTCGCCGACCGTAGCACGGCGCGCTGGCGCTCGATATCAGCCATTTGGTCACTGAGCGCGGAGTTGTGCGTCGCAGGTTCGTCGTCGAGCGGACCTCGACCGCGGAACTCGGCACGCTTTGTGAGATTAACGTTAACGAACCGGGTCGGCCTGCTTTGTATGGTGGGCTCGGCGACATAGAGCGTTGGGCGCGTTCCGGCTCCGCACCGCCCGGCGAAGCATCAGGGGAATGTCGTTTACCCGCTGTTTTCATCACAAACCGGACCACCAAACCGAGGAGGAACCAATGAGGTCGACAGTTCGTACGCAGCTGATCATCGCGGCGATGGCATCGCTTCCGGCCGGCGTCGCGCTTGCCGCCGATGTCCGCCTGACCAACGATTTTCCGGGGGGCGGGTACGTCAGCACATACACGCTCGCGACAGGAATCCCGTATACAGATAACACCCTGCGCGAGTGTTCGAGATCGCGCGGACGCCAGAACGAGCCCGCCGTGGCCGTCAATCCGCGCGACATGCGCGTGGTCATCGGCAGCTCCAATGACTATTGCGGCGTCTATAACAACGGCGTCGATGCCGACGGAGCGCCGATCGCTTCCGGCCCGGTCTGGCTTGGCTACTATCGATCCGAGAACGGCGGCGCAGCTTCCAAAGCTCGCTGGTCCCGGGTTATCCCGGTGACAGCTCGCCCTACGCCGCCCTCGCCCACATCCCGCACCGGAGCGCGGGAGACCCGGTTATCGCCTGGGACGCGCACGGGCGGGTGTTCATGGGGTCGGAGAGCTCCGACGATCCGGCCGGTTCCGAGAAGACCTTCGGCGACGTCTGGGTCGCCCGGTTCGATAACCCCGGCGGCGTAGGCGGGAATACGATCAACGACGGCAAACGCTACCTCGGGTCGGAAGTGATCGCCAAAGGATCGTCGGCGCCCAACCTACTGGGAGTATTCCAGGATAAGACCGCCATCGAGGCCGACCGCACGGGGGGGCGCTGCGACGGCAACGTCTACTTCGCGTGGGCGCGCGTCACTGGCGTCGGCATATCGAACATCTATTTCGCGCGCTCGGTCGACCATGGCGCGACGTGGTCGAAGCCGAAGCTCCTGACGCAGCGCCAAGGCAATCTTCAGGACCCCGACATCTCGGTAACCGGTAATGGTCACATCTACGTCACGTACGACGTGGCCGAACGTAACAATGGGCAGCCGAACGGCGTGGAAATCGCCAAGTCGATCGACTGCGGCGAGACTTTCGGGCCGTCGGCGCTGGTAACTGAGTACATTCCCTACAACGCGCAGGACCTCACCGTTTCGGGCGGTTCTCGCGCGCGACTGCGGCGACTTCGACAGCCGTTGCCAGTCGGGTACACGTTCTTCCGACGCGGGACATCGACGCGCTCGACGGCGGACCAGTACGACGCCGCGCGCGAGTGGATCTATATCGTCTACGAGGCCACCATCCGCGGCACCGAAGTCGACACCGGAACCACCTATGGATCGATTGAGCCTGGGCTTGGCAGCCAGTCCGGCGCTTTCTTCCTTCGCTACGACGGCGCGACCGGCGCGCACACCGATCCGAAATTGATCGCTCCGCAGTCCTTAGGCCACCAGGTGTCCCCCGATATCAGCGCCGATGGCGGAGTTCTGCACACGATCTGGTGGGATAGCCGCAATGATCCCTGCTATTCGGCGACTCGCCCCCTAGGCAATTGCGCGGATCGGAAAACCGTGCCTTCGCTCGACGTCTTTGGATCGAGCTCGACCGACCACGGCACAACCTGGGCTCCTGCGACGCAATTGAACGACGTCAGAAGCAACGAACTATGAGCAGTTCGGCGGGCGCACAGTCCCCTTTGCCGGAGATTACCTGTGGGTCACTTCGACGGGTGCCTTTGCATTCGGGGCCTGGACCGACTGGCGCAACACCGTGCCGGGAACCGATCTGCGCGAGACCGACGGAGAGGATGACAACGCGGACGTCCTGCAGTGCCGCACGCCGCGGCCGACCAGCAATTTCACGGGGGACACTTGTCCGCGCGACGGCGGACTCGATCAGAATATTTATGGCAAGGTTGCGCCTTAAGCGCGACCGCAAAAAACTTCGAACCGGACGTTAGGAGCAGGCTGGCTGCGCGTGCAGCCAGCCTTTTTTGCGCGGTCGATTTGCCCGCGGAGCCGCCGCGCTGCTAGGCGCTCGAGCGTGGGTGCGGACAACGGAGCCTTGCTGGCAGCCGGCTACTTGGTGGCCGCCTTTTGGCCCCCTTCGAGCGACGCCAGCCGCTCCTCCAGCACATCGAGCTTCTCACGCGTTCGGGCGAGCAACGCGACCTGGAGGTCGAATTCCTCGCGGCTGACCAAGTCGAGCTTGCCAAGCGCACTGCGCAAGGCGACCTTGATGTTTTTTTCCACGTCGCGGACCGGACTCGCGGCCATCGTCGCGGCGATGCGCGCGCTGATTTCGTCAAAAAATTTTTCGCCGATCACAAGCGATCTCCTTAGAACAGCGGTTGCGACGAGTCTAGCAAAATCGCAATGCACGCGGCGCGGCCCGGCCTTGCCCGGTCGCTGCCCCGTTTCGGTACGGCTGATCGATTCCGCGCACCGTTAAAGTGCGAACTTAGGGTGCGGCGCAACAGAACATCGCGTTACCTGAAACCAACTCGTTGATGGCAAAGACTTTTAATGATTGGCATGGCTCGTGCTGAAAGCGGGATGGATAGTTTCGTCCTGTTTGTTTAGCAAGGGAACCCAGCATGTCCACCAAAGCACGCTTCCCCGCGGTCGTTGCTGCCGCCGCATACTTGGCGGTGGCCGGCGCTTACGCGCAGACCACACCACCCCCCTCGCCCGCGACGGCGGCGGACGCAAAGGCGGCGGAGCCAGCCGCCCCACCGCCGATTTTTTCCATCTGGGGTTTTGATCTGACCGGCCACCTTGACGTCGGGTACACGCACCTAACCGGATCGGGCAAGTTTGTAAGCGGAGCGAACGACCGCGTGTTCGACTTCAAGCACAACGAAGTGTTCTTCCACGCACTGGATCTGCAGTTTGCCAAAACTCCCGACGATGGATGGGGCGGCCTGCTCGACATCACCCTCGGCAAGGATGCCGACACTATCGCCGCGTACGGCACAATCAGCAAGAGCAAAGGACCCGCCAACGGTGCAAATCATTACGCCGATGCGACGCAGTTCTACGTTTACTACGGCGCGGCCCCGTTCAGCATTATTGCGGGCAAGTATGTAACTCTGGCCGGTGCGGAGGTGATCAAGAGCGACGGCGATGTGAACTACTCCCGATCGATTCTATTCGGGTACGCCATTCCCTTTACACACACCGGAGTGCGCGCGACCTACAAGGTCAACGACGCCTTGAGCCTGATCGGCGGCGTCAATCAGGGTTGGGACGCATTCGAAGATCCAAACCACGGCAAGACCGTCGAGCTCGGCGCCACATTCGCGCCATCGAAAGTCGTGTCGATCGCCGCTTCCTATTACGGCGGCAAAGAACGGGTCACCAACTACCCGAAGAGCGCCGCCGACGGAATGCGAAACCTGTTCGACATCGTTGGGACTTTCAACGCCACCGATCAGCTGGCGTTCATCCTCAACTACGACTACGGCACTCAAGACAATGCCGCGGCTGGCGGTGGCAAGGCGAAGTGGGACGGCATTGCAGGCTACGCGAACTATCAAATAAACGATCAGTGGCGGACCTCCCTGCGCGGAGAGTATTTCAACGACCACGATGGCTATCGGACCGGCGTTGTCCAGAAGTGGAAGGAGGCGACGCTGACCCTCGCCTATTTGCCGGTCAAGGAGTGGGAAGTCCGTGCCGAAGTGCGCGCTGACAAGTCGGATCAATCGGCATTCCTGAAGCCCGACGGAATCACGCCGACGAGCACGCAAAGGTCGTTCGGACTCGAAGTCCTGTACAAATTCTAAGAAAGCGTGCGCTTACCAAGGAGTCAGAATGAAACTGGTTACCGCAGTCATCAAGCCGTTCAAGCTAGACGAGGTCCGGGAGGCCCTGTCCGCCATCGGCGTGCAAGGCATCACCGTGACCGAGGTCAAGGGGTTCGGACGTCAGAAGGGTCACACCGAGTTGTATCGCGGCGCCGAATACGTCGTCGACTTTCTTCCGAAAGTCAAAATCGAAGCGGCGATCAAGAGCGACATGCTCGATCGCGTCATCGAGGCGATCGAGAAGGCCGCTAACACCGGCAAGATAGGTGACGGGAAAATCTTCATTTTCGAGCTTGAACAAGTCGTGCGCATCCGGACCGGCGAGACCGGTGCCGATGCGCTCTAAGGGGAATCCCATGAAGCAATTGTTCGCTCTGATCGCCTCGGTCGGCATCCTGATCGGCGCTCTAGGCATACCGACGGCCGCCGTCGCGCAGGACAAGGCCGCCACTCCGGCAGCCACCGCACCGGCGGCGCCGGCACCCGCGCCTGCCGCGGCAACGCCAGCCCCGGCCGCAACTCCTGCCGCGGACGCGAAGGCAGAACCGCCCAAGGCCGATGCGGCCGCCGCACCGGCGGCGCCGACGACGCCCCAGCTCATCGCCGCCGACAAGATCAACAGCGGTGATACGGCGTGGATGTTGAGCTCGGTCGCGCTAGTCCTGCTGATGACGATTCCGGGTCTCGCGCTGTTCTACGGCGGCATGGTGCGCAAGAAGAACGTGCTGGCGACGCTGATGCAAAGCTTCGCCATCACCTGTCTGGTGACGATCCTCTGGGTCATCGCCGGCTACAGCCTCGCGTTCATGCCCGGCGGATCGTTCATCGGAAGTCTCGATCGACTCTTTCTGAACGGCATGCTGTTTCAGAAGGACGCCGCCAAGCTGACCGTCTCGCATCTCGGCGTCACGATTCCCGAATCGGTGTACGTCATGTTCCAGGCGACGTTCGCGATCATCACCCCGGCGCTGATCGCCGGCGCGTTCGCCGAGCGCATGAAATTCTCCGCGATGCTGTGGTTCATCGGCCTGTGGTCGCTCCTCGTTTACTCGCCGATCGCGCACATGATGTGGGAACCGTCGGGCTACTTCGCGGCCATGGGCGTGCTCGACTTCGCCGGCGGCACCGTGGTGCACATCAACGCCGGTATCGCGGGCCTGGTGTGTGCGGTGGTACTTGGCAAGCGGATCGGCTTCGGCAGGGAGTCGATGATGCCGCACAACCTGACGTTGACGCTGATTGGCGCCTCGCTGCTATGGGTGGGCTGGTTCGGATTCAACGCCGGCTCGGCGGTCGCCGCCGACGGTCGCGCAGGGATGGCCATGCTGGTCACGCAACTCGCGACCGCCACAGCGGCCATGACGTGGATGTTCGTGGAATGGATGGCGAAGGGCAAGCCCTCGGTGCTGGGAATCGCATCCGGCGCGGTCGCCGGCCTGGTCGCAATCACCCCGGCGTCGGGCTTCGTCGGCGTCACCGGAGCGTTCGTCATCGGCATCGCCGCCGGGGTGCTCTGCTTCTGGGCGTCAACATCGCTCAAGCGCATGATGGGCTACGACGATTCGCTCGACGCGTTTGGCGTGCACTGCATCGGCGGTATCACCGGTGCGATCCTGACCGGCGTGTTCAACGTCAAGGAAATCAGCGGCGCCGACGCCAGCGTCATGACGCAGCTCTACGCGGTGCTTGCGACGCTCGTTTACAGCGGCTTGGTCAGCTTTATTCTGCTCAAGGTCATCGACATGGTTGTGGGATTGCGCGTCTCCGAAGAAGAGGAGCGCGAAGGTCTCGACGTCAGTCTTCACGGCGAGCGGGTGGAGTAGCCAAAGGCAATCTACGCTCGAGTTTCTCCTCAGTGGCTTTCCGGGGCGCCTCCAAGCGCCCCGTTTTTCGGCCTCGCCACGGCGATCGCTTCGACGGGGCTCAAACGGAACCGCCTTCCGCTACAATCGCCGTTCGACGTCTTCGATCATGGCTGGCTGCATTCAGGCGCCGATCGGGGCGCATTGCCGATGATTTCCCGCGAATACTGCCAGCTGATGGCGCGGTACAACGCGTGGATGAACGAGCGTTTGTACGCAGGATGCGCCGAATTGCCGTCGCACGAGCGAACCCGCGATCGCGGAGCATTTTTCGCATCGATTCATGGCACGCTCAACCACCTGCTCTGGGGAGACAGGATGTGGCTCGGCCGCTTCGTGGGTCCGGCCTGCGATTACCCGGCGTTCGGCGCCGACATGTTCGGCGACTTCGACCTGTTGCGGCGCGAGCGGCAGGTGACCGACACGGCCATGTTGCAGTGGGCGGGCAACGTCACCGACGCGTGGCTCGAGTCGACGATCGAATACGTGAGCACGGTGGACGGGAAGACCCGGCGCTTGCCGGCAGCGATCGCCTCGGTGCACCTATTCAACCACGGCACCCATCATCGAGGGCAGCTGACGGCGCTGATGAAGCAGGCGGGCATCGATCCAGGCGTAACGGACCTGCCGTGGCTGCCAGGAACGGTCAGGGTCACCGACTGACTTGCGTGTCTATTTGACGCGTTTCGGAACCTTGCCTTGCACCGCAACCTTCTTTGCGCGCGGATGCGCCGCATCGTAGGCGTTGGCCAGGTACTGGAAGTCCAAGTGGGTGTACACCTGCGTGCTGGCGATGCTGGCGTGTCCCAGCATTTCCTGCACCGCACGCAAGTCCCCCGAGGATTGCAGGAGATGCGACGCGAACGAATGGCGCAGCATGTGCGGATGGACGTGCCGGGTCAGACCGCGTTTGATCGCCCAGGCCGCAAGCCGCTGCTGGATTGCACGCGGCGCGAGACGGCGGCCGGTGCGGCTCAGGAAAAGCGCCTGCGCATCGCGAACCGGGAGCGAAGCACGTCTAGCGATCCAAGCTTCCAGCGCTGCGCGCGCCGGGGCGCCCACGGGAACGATGCGCTCCTTCGAGCCCTTGCCCCAGACGCGCACCTCGCCCGAGGAAAGGTCGAGCATCGAGAGATTCATTCCGGAAAGCTCGGCGACACGCAGGCCGGACGAATACGCGAGCTCGAGCAACGCGCGGTCGCGTAACGCCAGGGCATCGTCGCCATCGATCGCCACCAGTTGTACCGCCTCGTCCGGCGAAAGCGCCGAAGGAAGACGCCGCTGCGATTTCGGCGGCTTGACCCCGCCACAGGGATTGTCCTTGAACGACGGGTCGCGATCGATCGCAAACCGGAAAAACGCTCTCCAGCCCGAAAGCAGCCGGCCGAGGCTTCTGCCCGAAAGCCCCCGGCCATGCAGCGTCGCCAGAAAGCGCCGAAGATCGGCGGTCGACAGCGACGGGAGCGGCTTGTCTCCCGCGAGCGTGGTAAGCGTCGCGATATCGCGCATATAGGCGTCCCGCGTATGCGCAGGTCTCGTCGCGAGATGTCGCGCGTATGCGTCGAGCATTGTTGCGCTCGCGCGGGTCGGCGCGCTCATCGGCGCCTTGGCGAGTGACGCATCGACGAAGTGACCTACGACTGCGGCAGAAAGCGGGCGGTGGCGACGCTTGCGACTTCGGACAGGCGCATCAGATACATCGTCCCCATTTCGGCATAGAACCTCGCCGGATCCTCCGAACCCAGCACCAGCAATCCAAAAGTCGGATGCGTGCGAAGCGGGAGGAAGGCAAAGGACGATAGCGTCGGCGCGCCGTCGAACCAATCGCGCGACTCAAAGGGGGCCTGTGCGCCGCAAAACGGTCCATTCAGCGCGGCCGCGTAGTCGCGTAGCTCCTGGCTGGTCGCCGCCAGCTCAGGCAGGTACGACTGCTCGGGAACCTTTCCCCACAAGCGCAACGCGATGTGCGGGATGTGAAAGTCGTCCTTCAGGCTGTGATAGAGGACGCCCAGGGTTGTTTCGAGGTCCGCAGCGGAAAAAAGAGCCAGCGTCGAGCGGTGCAATTTTTCGCTGATGCCGTCATTCTCGGCGCCGAACTTGATCATCTCCTGAAGCTTGCTCTCGAGCTGTCCGTTTTTCTCGCGCAGGGTGACGATCTGGCGCTCGGCGATCGGTATCGCATGACCATCGTGCGGGTGCGGGACGTAGATCCCGGCCAGAACGTCGGCGTACTGGGCGAAGAACTCTGGATGCTCCTGGAGGTAATCGGCGACGGCATTCGCGTCCATCGATATTCCCTTCTCTGATGCAGTCGTGTCGCTCAATTGCTCACTTGCTGGTCTGCCATTCGCCCTCGAAAACGCGCGCCGCCGGGCCGGTCATGAACACCGGAGAAGATCCACCGCCCCACGCAATCGTCAGCGTCCCGCCGCGCGTTGCGACGCGCACCGGGGAATCCAGGAGACCGCGCCGAATTCCGATGACCACCGCGGCGCATGCTCCCGTGCCGCATGCCAGCGTCTCGCCCGCGCCGCGCTCCCATACTCTCAGGCGAATGTTATCGCGATCGACGACCTCCATGTAGCCCGCGTTGACCCGGTTCGGAAATCGCGGGTGGCGCTCAAGGTGCGGACCCTGCGCCACGACAGGCGCGTCGTCGACATTTTCGACCAACTGCACGACATGAGGATTGCCCATCGACACCGCGCTGACCGCGATGGACGCGCCGTCGATCTCCAGTGCCTCGTTCGCGGCGCCGCTGCCGCCGATGAACGGAATTTCGCCGGGCGCGAAACGCGGGACGCCCATGTCGACCGTGACCTGACCGTCTTCCTCCAGGCGCGGCTCGATGATGCCGCCTCGCGTATTGACGCGGATGGTACGCTTCGTCGTCAGTCCGCGGTCGCGGACGAAATGCACGAAGCAGCGCGCGCCGTTGCCGCATTGCTCGACTTCGCCGCCATCGGCGTTAAAGATCCGGTAGCGAAAGTCCACGTCGGCGCGGTCCGGCTCTTCCACGACCAATATCTGATCGCACCCGACGCCGAAGTGGCGGTCGGCCAGGCGTATGAGCTCGGCACGGCTCAGGTCGACCTTTTGCGTAACTCCATCCAGCACCACGAAATCGTTGCCGAGTCCCTGCATCTTGGTGAACTTCAGTCGCATCTTCGCCTCACTGCCTCGGTGGCGGCGGCAACGAGACGGGCAGCGGAATGTCGCCGCGGCGCGCAAACGCAAGACGAATCCCGTTTTGCACCAGCGCTTCGCCCTCGAGTGCATATCGCAGCGATGACGCGCGGCCGGTGGCGGCTAGCGCGACGATTTGCAGGACCGAAGCCATGTTGGTGTGCGTCTCGAGCTCTATCACGGCGCTGCCGCCGGCCGCGATCGTCTCGCTGCGCAGCGTCGTTCCGCTAGAGAGCGCGACGTCGTTGATGCTCAGTCCGAATCGAAGCGACTGGAGCGCAAGCTCGGTCTCGTTTTGATTCTCCACCCGCAATGACAGTGTGACGATCGCATCGGCGCCCTGGACTCGCCCTACCGAGATGCCTTCAACGGTTACCGTGGGTGCGGCGAGCCGCGGGCCGAAGCTTGCGCACGCGACCAGCGCGGATAGAGTGATTCCCAGGAACGCCGGCTTTGCCAGGCGCCGCGGCTGGCCTGAGTGAGGATCGGACGTTGCCGCCATGATCAGACGGATGCGACGCTACGCAAACGAGCGTCAGACATTGAAGCGGAAATGCATGACGTCGCCATCGCGCACGATATATTCCTTGCCTTCCAGGCGCGTTTTGCCCGCGTCCTTGGCGCCGTGCTCGCCCTTGCAGGCGATGAAATCGTCATACGCGATTACCTCGGCGCGGATGAAGCCTTTTTCGAAGTCGGTGTGGATCACGCCCGCGGCCTGCGGCGCGGTGCTGCCGCCTTTTACCGTCCAGGCGCGAACCTCCTTCGGTCCGGCCGTGAAATAGGTTTCCAGGCCGAGCAGCTTGTAGCCGGCATGCACGAGCCGGTCGAGCCCTGCCTCGGTGAGCCCCATGTCGGCCAGGAATATTCGCTTGTCGTCGGCCTCCAGATCGGCGATCTGAGATTCCAGCGCCGCGCTGATGGCGACCACTGGCGCGCCTTCGCGCCGCGCATATTGCTCGACGGCGGAGAGCAGCGGATTGTCCGTGAAGCCGTGCTCGGCGACGTTGGCGACGTACATGGTCGGCTTCATCGTGAGCAGGAAGAGCGGTTTCAGCACCGCTCGCTCCTCAGGATAGAGGTCGACCGAGCGCGCCGGCTTCGCCTCGTTCAGCGCCGGGCCGATTTTTTCCAGCGCGGCGACCAAACGCTGCGATTCCTTGTCGCCACCCGCTTTCGCGGCCTTGGCATGTTTGGCCAGCTGCTTGTCGACCGTGGCCAGGTCCGCCAGCGCGAGCTCGGTATTGATCGTCTCGATATCGGACACGGGGTCGATCTTGCCAACGACATGAACGACGTTGTCGTCCTCGAAGCAGCGAACCACATGCGCGATCGCATCGGTTTCGCGGATGGTGGCCAGAAACTGATTGCCCAAGCCCTCGCCCTTCGATGCACCGGCGACCAGTCCTGCGATATCGACAAATTCCACCGTCGCCGGAAGCACTCGCTCGGGACGTGCGATCGCGGCCAGTGGAGCAAGCCGCGGATCGGGCACCTCGACGATGCCGATGTTGGGCTCGATGGTGCAAAACGGATAGTTCTCGGCCGCGATCCCGGCCTTGGTCAGCGCGTTGAACAACGTTGACTTGCCGACGTTGGGCAAACCGACAATGCCGCATCTGAGACTCATCGCGTCTTCGATTCCTTGTTTTCGGAGCTTCCCTCGCTATCCTGCGACGGTGCCGCGCCAGGCTCGCCGGGCGAACCGCCTGTGCCGGGCTTGATCGCCGGCGCTTCGCTTGCCCTGGGCTCCATCGGCCGAGTGTGCAGCTGGTGCATCGCGCGCTCGGTATCGCCGATCTCGAGCGAGGGCCAGATCGCAAGCGCACGCGACAAGGCATCGTCGATCGCCTGCTGCTCCTCCAGCCGCGGCCGGTGAAGAACATAGTCGGCGACTTCCTGCTCGGACAGCGGGCCCTCGCGCGGGTGTCCTATGCCGATTCTGAGCCGCCAGAAGCCTGGGGTCCCGAGCGACGCGACCACATCCCTGAGGCCGTTGTGGCCTGCGCTACCGCCTCCGAGCTTGAGCTTGATCGCGCCCGGCTTGAGGTCGAGCTCGTCGTGCGCGATCAGGATTTCCTCGGGCTCGATGCGATAGAAGCGTGCGAGTGCGGAAACCGCCAGTCCGCTGCGGTTCATGAAGGTTTGCGGCAGCGCCAATCGCCGGTCGACGCCATCGTTCGACCGCGCGCTGCCGACGACAGCCTGAAATTTCGATTGCATGGCGAGAGATGCGCCTAGTGATTGCGCCAGGCGCTCGACGAACCAAGCGCCGGCGTTATGCCGCGTCGCGCGGTATTCGTTGCCCGGATTACCGATGCCGACGATCAAACGCAATGGCGTCATGGCTGCACCTGTGGATCACGCCGGCTGCAACAAAAAAGCCCGCCAAGAACCGACAGGCGGGCCGTCTTGCGCGGACGACGCGGCTACTTCTTGTCGTCCTTTTTCCCGGAAGCTTTCTCCGCGCCTTTTTCCGGGCCCTTCTCGGCGCCCTTCTCTGCGCCTTTCTCGGGCGCTTTCTCTCCGGCCTTGCCGGCTTCCACCGGCGCGCCCTCGACCACAGCACCCGGCTCGACCACCGCGGCGACCTCTTCGACTTCGGCGATGACCCGCGGCACGATCGCCGTGGCGACCACGGGACTCGCGCCACCGCGCGTCACGGCAGTGACTCCGGCTGGCAAGGTCAGATCGGAGACGTGGATCGACTGTCCGACCGCCAGCGTCGACAAGTCGACCTCGATGAACGCCGGCAGGTCCTTCGGCAAACAGGACACGTCGAGCTCGGTCAGCACGTGGCTGATGATCGCATCGGTCGATGCCGCGGGAGAATTCTCGCCGTTGGCGAAATGCAGCGGCACTTTCATGTGAATCTTGCGATTCTCGTCGACGCGCTGGAAGTCGATGTGCAGCACTTCATGACGGAACGGGTGCATCTGCACGTCGCGCAGGAGAACGCGTTGCGTCGTCTCGCCGAGCGTCATGTTAAGGATGGTGGAATGAAAGGCTTCCTTCTTCAGTGCGTGGATCAGGGCGTTGTGATCGAGCTCGATCGTTTGCGGCTTGGCGGTCCCGCCATAAACGATGCCGGGCGCGCGGCCGGTCACGCGGAGACGGCGGCTAGCGCCGCGACCTTCGTTTTCGCGCGCGAACGCGGTAAAGGATGGTGCTGATTGCTGCGAAGGCTCCTGCATGGCAAAGCTCCCTTGTCTGCGGCCTTCCTTAAGCGGGTCTCACGCCCGACGGTCGTCCGCTATGGCGACATTCCGCCCGGGAAAACGAGCGGGAAAGCTTTGAATTGTAACCTGATTCGCCGAGCTGACGCAATCGTCGCGCGAGTCCCGCCTGGAACCCCGATGGCGCGGCGCACAGTCTTCCGAGCAGCCGCGCCGGATCGTCGCCCCGAACCCCCCGGCCTTACTCGGTGAACAAAGAGCTCACCGACTCCTCGTTCGAGATCCGCGTCATCGTCTCGGCTAGAAGCTGCGCGCAGGAAAGCTGGCGTATGCGCTTGCACGCCCGCGCTTCCTCAGAAAGGGGAATCGTGTCGGTGACGACGATTTCATCGAGCTGCGACTCGGCGATGCGCTGAACGGCGCCGCCGGAAAGCACTGGGTGCGTACAGTACGCGAGGACCTTCTGCGCGCCGTTTTCCTTTAATGCGGCGGCCGCCTTGCACAGCGTATTGGCGGTGTCCACGATGTCGTCCATGATCACGCATGAACGGCCCTCGACGTCGCCGATGATGTTCATCACCTCGGCGACATTCGCTTTCGGGCGACGTTTGTCGATGATCGCAAGGTCGGAATCGAGACGCTTTGCAATGGCCCTCGCGCGGACCACGCCGCCGACGTCGGGGGAGACGACAAGCAGGTTTTCGTAGTTCTGCTTCCAGAGATCGCCGAGCAAAATCGGCGTCGCATAAATGTTGTCGACCGGAATGTTGAAAAAACCCTGGATCTGGTCCGCATGCAGGTCCATGGTCATCACCCGATCGACACCGACGGTCGTGATCATGTCGGCGATGACCTTGGCGGTAATCGCCACCCGAGCCGAGCGCGGCCGCCGGTCCTGACGCGCATACCCGAGATACGGGATCGCGGCAGTGATCCGCCCAGCCGAAGCCCGTTTGAGCGCATCGACCATCACCAGAATTTCCATGAGATTGTCGTTGGTCGGCGCACACGTCGATTGGAGGATGAAGACGTCGCGCCCGCGAACGTTTTCCAGCAGCTCGACCATCACCTCTCCGTCAGAGAAGCGGCCGACGATGCATCGGCCAAGGCTGATGTTCATGTGCTTGACCACGGCTTCGGCGAGCTTTGGATTGGCGTTGCCGGTGAAGATGCGCATGCGTTCAAACTTCATCGCGCCGCCCGAAGTCGAAGGTCGCGATCTCGCACCACGCGTAAGGCGGGCCGCGCACCACGCGGAAGCCGCCGGTCGCAGATGTGGCTGGGGAGGTAGGGATCGAACCTACGAATGCCGGAATCAAAATCCGGTGCCTTACCACTTGGCGACTCCCCAAGGGAAATTCTCACGTGCGCTCGATTGCCCTCGACGCTAAGTTGCCTGGTGCGCGAAGGCCGGGACCGGGCCGACATCGCCCAGGCAACCGACCACAGGGGGTAACGATAGCGTGGACGCGCAACGAACCGGTGATTCCGCGAGGCAGCTTCGAGCGCGTCCGACGCTCGGACCGTGCTCCCGCGGCAGCCACCACACACGCACCTGAATTCGTCATGCGCGTTCCCGCCTCCGATGCCAGGAAGTGCGGCGAGGGTGACCGCGATCCGACGAAAGCGCGCAATCGCCGCCGGTTGCAGGTCGTTGCGGCCGTAGCCCTCGGAAAAGACTGGCATTTTCGCGGACTCGCTGATGCGTGTCAATTCCGCTGAAGAGAGCGTCGCGGCGGATGAGGCTTCAAGGCGCAGCGGGCAACAACCATTTGCGGAGAGCGGTGGAACCAGGTCTCGCGGCCGGGCCGAGCGCGAAAAGTTCATGATCACTGCCATGCGTCGATCACCAGCTTCAACTCGACGCCAGGGTATTGCAGTGTCATTCGCGCCGGACGCGACACTCCGCCAGCGTCCGCAGCGAATGCCTCATAGAGAATAGTCCATCCGTCCTGGTGCAGCACGCGCGGCGCAGTATCGCCGCCGGCTTCAGCGGTGAACGGAGCATCCTTTCTCGACGCGCCCTGGATCCAGTAGACCAGACCCTCGACGGGCAGCGCCCAGCCAAGGCCGCGCGAGGTCAGTGTGGACC
>JALZAN010000085.1 GCA_030948365.1 Pseudomonadota bacterium | reverse complement strand
GCGCGGCACCGCGGCGCGTGCACGCGATGTCGCGCTCGGCGACGTCCGGCGTGGACCTGACGACGATGGCGACGATGGAGTTTGCTGACGGCATGCTCGCGCAGATCTCCTGCACCTTTGCGACCGCGCGCCATCGGCACGCGTTCATCGCCGGAGATGCGGGCTCTATCGCCACCACGTATTTCAACGATACGTCGCCTGCGTTTCCTCCGCTGCTCGAGGTCAAGCGTGGAACGGGTTGGGACGCCGCGCGCGAAGTGATAGAGACCGCTGCCGCGAGTGGCTTCCTGGCCGAGGCCGAGGCGTTTCACGATCTCGTGCGCTCGGGTTGGACGCATTGGACCGGCGCTACGCCGAGCGAGTCGATCGATATCGCGCGGACCCTGGACGCCCTTGCGACCAGTGCGCGGCAGGGTGTTCCCGTCGTCGTCGGCGACTAGCTTCCCCGTTTCGCGCGCGACAGCCGCGGGTGGGTTGCATCGGTACGCAGTGATAGTTGCGCGACAGTGGTCGCGGTCCAGCCACCTCCACGGCGCGCTGGAGCGCCGTCGTGGAGCTTGAATCGACCGGGTTTGCCCTAATTATGGCCGGTAGGAATCGCGATTTGGGTACTCACATGACGCTTTCGAACGTCAAAGTAGGGTTTCAAGCCAAGGACATCGATGTCCTCGCGTGATCCCACCGCGTGGATGTGGTCGCAGGCCTGCGAGATGATCGAGCAGGCCGAGCGCATGCACCGGCAGTTCTTCCGCTTGATGTCGTCGGAGCGCTCGCAGGCCGCGTGGGAGCCGCCGGTCGATGTGTTCGAAGATGAGCACGAAATCACGATCGTCATTGCCTTGCCCGGGGTAGCGCCCGGTGAGGTCGAGGTGAATGTCGAGGCCGGCGTATTGGTGGTGCGCGCCGAGCGGCGGCCGTGCTTCGGTGGCGCGCTTACCGCCGTTCGTCAGCTCGAAATCCCCTACGGGCACTTCGAGCGCCGCATTGCCTTCCCGGGCGCACGCCTGGACGGAGCGACCCAGGAGCTGGTCAATGGGTGCCTGATTCTGAGGCTTCGCAAGGCTGGCCGGATGGAACATCCATGAACGAACAAACGAACGCGAACCCGCCGGTCAGCGCCGACGCCGCCACCCACGCCGAGGTCCCGGCGTCGGCAACGGAGCCGCGGCGCGAAGGCGCGAGCCGGCCATTGCCCGAAGACGCCGTCATCATCGTGCCGGTTCGCAACGTCGTGCTGTTCCCGGGCATGGTCCTGCCGCTCGCCGTGGGCCGCGAACGCTCGCGCCAGGCGGCGCAGGAAGCCATTCGGCTGCAGCGTCCTCTCGGGGTGCTGCTTCAAAGCAAGCCCGACGTCGAAGACCCGGCCCCCGACGAAATGCACTGGGTCGGCACCACCGCCAACGTGTTGCGCTATGTCACCGCTCCCGACGGGGTGCACTACGCGATCTGCCAGGGTCTGAAGCGTTTCCGCGTGCTGCAGTTTCTGGACGGATATCCGTTTACCGTCGCCCGCGTCGAGCTCATCGAGGACCCCGATCAGACCGACCCGGACATCGAAGGTCGCGCCCACAACCTCAAGCAGCGCGCGCTCGAGATTCTGCAATTGCTGCCGCAGGTGCCCGAAGAGATGGTGGCCGCATTGCAAAACGTCGACGGCGCCGCTCGCCTCGCGGACTTCATCGCCGGTCTGATGGATATCGGCGCCGAGGAAAAGCAGGCGCTGCTGGAAACCTTCGACCTCAAGGCTCGACTGGACAAGCTGCTCGACCTCCTGTCGCGTCGCATCGAGGTGCTCAAGGTGTCGCGCGAGATCGACGAGCGCACCAAGGAATCCATCGGCGACATGAATCGCAAGCACCTCCTGCGCGAGCAGATGCGCACCATCCAGAAGGAGCTGGGCGAGGGCGACGAGGGTGCGGCCGAGATCGCCGAGCTGGAGAAGGCCATCGCCGAGGCCAGGATGCCCGAGGAGGTGGAAAAGCACGCGCGCAAGGAGCTTAAGCGGCTCGAGCGCATGCCCGAGGCCGCCGGCGAATATTCGATGGTGCGCACCTACCTCGAATGGCTGATCGAGCTGCCCTGGGCCGCCGATGCGGAAACCGAAATCGACATCGCCGAGGCGCGCCGCATCCTCGACGAGGATCACTACGGGCTCGACAAGATCAAGAAGCGCATCCTCGAATATCTGGCGGTGCGCAAGCTCAACCCGTCGGGGAAGAGCCCGATCCTGTGCTTCGTCGGCCCGCCCGGCGTGGGCAAGACCTCGCTTGGCCAGAGCATCGCCCGGGCGACGAAACGCAAGTTCGTCCGTGTGAGCCTGGGCGGCGTGCACGACGAGGCCGAGATTCGCGGCCATCGCCGCACTTACATCGGCGCCTTGCCTGGCAACGTCATCCAGAACCTGCGCAAGGCCGGCACCCGCAACTGCGTCATGATGCTCGACGAAGTCGACAAGCTCGGCGCCGGCGGCTTTCACGGCGACCCGTCGTCGGCGCTGCTCGAGGTCCTCGATCCGGAGCAGAACTCGACCTTCCGCGACAACTACTTAAGCGTGCCGTTCGATCTCTCGGGGGTGATGTTCATCTGCACCGCGAACGTCCTCGACACGATCCCCGGCCCCTTGCGCGATCGCATGGAGATCATCCAGCTGCCGGGTTACACCGCGCAGGAAAAGCTGCAAATCGTCCGGCGCTATCTGCTTCCGCGGCAGCTGGTTGCCAACGGGATCAACGCCGAGCAGTGCGAAATCAGCGATGCCGCGCTGATGGCGATCATCGACGACTACACCCGCGAGGCCGGGGTGCGCAACCTCGAGCGCGAGATCGGTAACGTCTTGCGCAACGTTGCTGTGCGCATCGCCGAGGGCAGCACGCAGCGCGTGACCATCGGCCCCGATGATCTGGCGCCGATTCTCGGACCGCGCAAATTCGAGGCCGAAGTGGCGATGCGCGCCGGTGTCCCGGGGGTAGCGACCGGGCTCGCGTGGACGCCGGTGGGCGGCGACATTCTGTTCGTCGAGGCCGCGCGCATGCCGGGGTCCGGGAAGCTCATCCTGACCGGCCAGCTCGGCGACGTGATGAAGGAAAGCGCGCAAGCCGCGCTGTCGCTGATCAAGGCTCGGTCGCGCGAGCTCGGCGTCGATCCGGAAGCGCTCGAAAAATCGGACATCCATGTGCACGTGCCGGCGGGCGCGACGCCCAAGGATGGCCCAAGCGCCGGGGTGGCGATGTTCGTCGCTTTAGCGTCGCTGCTGACCGCGCGGCCGGTGCGAAGCGATGTCGCCATGACCGGTGAAATCAGCCTCCGCGGCTTGGTGCTGCCGATCGGCGGCGTCAAGGAAAAGGTGCTCGCTGCGCTGCGCGCGGGAATAACGACGGTGATCCTGCCGGCACGCAACCGCCGCGACCTCGACGAGATTCCCGCCGATGCGCGCGACAAGCTCGAGTTCGTGTGGGTCGAGCACGTCGACGACGCGCTCGCTACCGCGTTGTCTTCCCCGGTAGCGCCGGCCTGAAGCTCGCTACCGGATCTAGGTTCAATCGGTCGTTGCGGCTTCCAGCTGGTCGTGCCAGAAGCGCATGCCCATCGATTTGTACATTTTGCGCGCGTGCGCGAGGTGCGATTCGGCTTCGTCGTGCCGCGACGCCCTCGCATGGACGACCCCCAGTCCCGCATGACAGCGCGCGGCAAGTCCCGCCATGCCGATCTCCGTCGCAAGGTCCAGCGCGTGCCGGTACAACCGCGTCGCCGCGTCCGGATCCCCCTCCAGCGCATGGATTTCGGCCAGCAGATGGCGCGCGTAAACCTCGTTGCCGCGCTCCTTCTGCTGCACGGCAAGACGCAGCGCGGTTTCGGCAAGATGGATCGCTTCCTTGCGATCGCCCACCAGCAGGTGTATCTCGCCGCACTTGACCAGCATCAGGGACAGGCGGCTCATTCTTCCCATCGATTTCGCCTCATCGACCGCGGCGTGCAGGTGCGCGAGCCCCTCGTCGAGGTTGCCGCAGCGCGCGTAAGCGAGTCCGAGATCGGCGGCGATGGGCGGCCGCAGCAGCGGCACGCGCTCGCTTGCCGCGAGACCGCGGGCGAGAATCGAGGTCGACGACTTGAATTCTCCCTGGCGGACGCGCACGCCGCCGAGTCCGAGGCAGCCGTGGCAGATGCTGTACGAATGTCCCGACGCGTCGGCGAGTTTCAATCCGCCCTCGGCGGCTTCGTAAGCACCGGCAAAATCGCCTAGCTCGGCCAGCGTCCACGCCAGATGGCTGCGCGCGCGCACCGACGGCAGGCCTACTTGTCCCTGGCGGTCCTGCTCGTCATCGGACGGGAGCAGCTTCAGCACACGCTCGAGCGAAGACCGCGCCTTGCGATAATCGCCGAGTGTGCGCTGGATTTCGCCGACGCTTAAGTGGCCCATGACCAGCATGCGCGTTTCGCCGATTCGTTCGCCGAGGGCGAGCGATCGCTCGGCGGCGCCGAGCGCCAGGTCCGCGCGGCCGATATTGCCGTAACAATTGCTGACAAAGGCGAGTATTTGCGCGAGCCGCCCGTCGTCGCGCAGATAATCGGCAAGTCGCTCCGCCTCGCGCAGGACTTCGAGAATGCGCGGATGCCTGCCCATGGGAACGAGCGCGTTGCGCAGATCGAGATGAAGATCGATCGCCGCTTCCAGGTGCTCCTTTTTCGAGGGAAGATGGCGAAGGACTCGGAGCGCGCGCTCGAAGTAGGCGACCGCGTCGGCCTCGGCAAAGTTCGCCAGCGCGGCCTTGCCGGCTTCCCGCAGATAACCGAACGCCCGCTCCCACGCCTCACCGAGCTCGGCGTGCCGCGCCAGCACCTCGAAGTTCGGCGTCGCGTCGATGGCGTCGAGGATACGCAAGTGGAGGTCACGCTGCCGCTCGTGCAGCAGGCTATCGTAGGCAACCGCCTGCATCAGCGAATGCTTGAACTCGTACGCGAGTTGCTCGCCCTCGGTTCGCTCGATGAGCAGCCCCGCCGCTTGCAAGCGGCGCAGGCGCTTGCGAAGCTCGTCGGCCGGAATCTCGAGCACGCGCGATAGCAGGGCCACTGCGGCGACCTCACCGACGGCAGCGAGCGCCTGCAGCACGTGCTTGTCGGTGCGATCGAGCCGGTCGATGCGCGCCGCAAGCACCGCGCGCACCGTGCGCGGAATGTCGACAATCCGGTATGGCGCTTCCATCCGGTAGTTTCCGGGCTCGCCGGAAAGATCGCCCGATTCGATCATGCTGCGCACGTGCTCCTCGATGAACAGCGGGTTGCCGCCGCTGCGCTCGTGGAGCTCGGCCTTGAGCGCGTCGAGGCTGGGATCGGCGCCGAGCAGATCGGTGATGAGCGCTCGCGTCGCTGATGGCTCGAGTCCGTCGAGCCGCGCTTCGACGGCTCCCGGCGTCATCAGCGAACGCGCATCGTGGTCGGAGCGGTAGGTCAGCACCAGCAGCGTTCGCGGCGGCACTTCGCGCACCAGCCGCTCGAGCCAGCTTCGAGTGTCGGCAGTGACCCATTGCAGATCCTCGTAGGCGAGGACCATGGGCCGCTCGATGGTGAGCCGCTGTCCGAGCCACATCAGCGAGTCGCTGACCTGTTGCCGCCTTTCCTTGGTGGGAAGGTGGTGAAACGGATTGTCCGCCGGCAGCGCATTGAGCAGCGCCAGTATCGGAAAGACCTCGGTCGCGGTGCTGCCGCCGAGCGCGACAATGCGGCCGGCGACTTTCTGCTGGATCGACTGCGCATCGTCGCCGTCGGCGATGGCGAAATACTGATGCAGGATACGGATCCCGGGACGGTAGGCGGCGCCGGTGCCGTACGGCGCGCCGCCGCCGTTGAGAGCGAGTACGTCCTTGCCGGCGAGCCCGCGCAGGAATTCGTACAGCAACCGCGATTTGCCCATGCCGGCATCGCCGACGATTGCGACGATGCGGCTGCTGCCGTGGGTCGCGACCTGTTCGTAGGCGTCGACGAGCAGCGCGAGCTGCGCGTCGCGGCCGACGAAGGGCATTTTCGCGCGCACCGGCACGGTGTCGAATCGAGAACGGCTCGATGCCGGGCGGCGGATTTCGGAGACGTCTATCAGCTTGTCGAATCCCTTGACCTTGAGCGGACCGAGCGAGCGCGTCTCGAGGTGCCCCTCGACCAGGCGCACGGTGTCGGATCCCGCGAGTACGGTGCCGGGCCTCGCCATCTGCTCCATGCGCGCCGCCATGTGCACGGTCAGCCCGATGCCGGTGTAGCTCATGTGCAGCCCGTGCCCGGTCAGACGGAGCACCACTTCTCCCGAATCGAGTCCGACGCGAATCTGTATCGGCACGCCGTGCGAGCGCTGCAGCTCGTCGCCGTAATGGCGCACCAGGTCTTGCATGCTGAGCGCCGCGTAGCAGGCGCGTACGGCGTGATCCTCGGTGGCCAGCGGCGCGCCGAAGATGGCCATGATGCCGTCGCCCATGATCTGGCTGACCGTTCGTCGTATTGCTCGACCGCCTCGCACATGTGCTCGAGGACCGGGTCGAGCAGGGCGCGTGCCTCTTCCGGATCGCGGTCGGCGAAAAGCTCGGTCGAGCTTTTGAGATCGGCGAAAAGGACGGTGACGAGCTTGCGCTCGCCCTCCACCGAAGCCGACGCGGAGAGGATGCGTGCCGCCAGATCGCCGCGCGCGCGGTTGACCGATGATCCGGCGATCGGGCGCCCGCACTCGAAGCAGAATTTCGCCGTCGAAGGCAGCTCGGTGCCGCATGCGGCGCAGCTCAGCGTCGAAGGAAGCGGAGACATGCTGTTGGACGGGCCGAAAGCAAAGATCGCATCAGGTTTGCGGGGGCGGCCGGCGAATGTAGTGGCTCGCGCGCACAGGGTCAAGCGGCTTTTCGCGAGGGGGCAAGCCGCGACATCGTCCGCGACATCGGCCGCGCATCACGGTTAAAATGCGCGGCGCCTTGCTTAAGTTCCCCATGACTTCCGACACGCTGCCCTGCATCGAGCTTGAGACCGCGTCCCACCCGAGCGCCAGCGTCATCTGGCTGCACGGGCTGGGCGCCGACGGCAATGATTTTGTGCCGATCGTACCCGAGCTCAGGTTGCCGCCGGCGCTCGCGATCCGGTTCGTGTTTCCGAACGCGCCGGTGCGCAAGGTAACGATCAACAACGGGATGGCCATGCGCGCGTGGTACGACATCGCCGCCGCCGACTTGAGCAGCCGCGCCGATATCGCCGGCGTGACGCAGTCACAGGCCCAGGTCGGGACACTGATCGGGCGCGAAGAGTCGCGTGGCATCGCCGCTTCGCGCATCGTCCTTGCCGGATTCTCGCAGGGCGGCGTGATCGCGCTGCACACCGCGCTGCGCCATCCGGAGCGGCTCGCGGGAGTGATTGCGCTGTCCACGTACCTGGTGCAGGCCGACAAGCTGGCCGACGAGGCCGCCGCGGCCAATCGCGACCTGCCGATCTTCATGGCCCACGGCACCGCCGACCCGGTGGTGCGGTTCGAGTGGGGCGACAGCTCGCGCCGGACGCTCGTCGCGCAAGGCTACGACGTCCAATGGCACACCTATCGCATGGAGCACTCGGTGTGCATGGAGGAGATCGTCGCCATCGGCGACTGGCTCGCGCGAACGCTCGGAAGCGGCTAGCCATTAGAGGGGCATGGTTCGCGCTACCAGGCGCGCATTCGCAGCCGCGCGCCGTCGTCGTCGACCACCTTGAATCCCAGGCGGGCGTAGAGCCGCTGCGCCGGATTGCAGCCGAGCACGCGCAGCTCGACGTAGCGATCGGACTCGCGCGCCAGCTTCAACACCGCGGCGACGATCGCGGTGCCGACACCCCGATTGCGTTCGGGCGCCAGCAGCTCGAGGTCGCGCAGCAAAATCTTGCGCCAGTGCCGGGTCATGCTGACGCGGCCAGCATCGCGGCCCGTCCCGTGGTCCGCTCCGGCGCCGTGCACGATGACCGCCTGCCGCTCGGGCGCGTAGGTCGCGGCAAAATTCGCGCGCTGCCAGTCTTCGTCCCAGCCCCAGGTGGCTTCGACGTAATCGCGCATAGCGTCGCGGTGCAGCGCGAACAGAAAAGCCTCGTCCTCGATCGCCGCGCCGCGCAGCGACCAGCCGCGAAACGCGGGCGCGTCGGCCAGCGCCGCCGTCAGCGACTCAATCCACGCGGGTGCCACTTTTGGACGCCGAGGTGGGAGAGGGGGCCGACGACGATGATGCAGTTGTCGCTTTCCGCTTCGGTTTGATGCCACGCTGCGCGAGCGCATCCCGAAGCAGAAATTCGATCTGGGCGTTGACGCTGCGCAGCTCGGCTTCAGCGAGCCGTTCCATCTCGTTCCAGACGTCGGGATCGAGCCGCAGCAGAAAGGCTTTTTTTTCGGCCATGATCAAGGCATGGGCGCCGGCGGCGGCGC
>JALZAN010000084.1:1615-8414 GCA_030948365.1 Pseudomonadota bacterium | reverse complement strand
GGCGTACATCGGCATCGAAAACGCGCTCGATCTGCCGCAGGCATCGACCATGTGCAATCAATGCGGCGTCGTCTGCCCGGTGAAGATTCCGCTGCCCGATCTGCTGCGCAAGCTTCGCGAGCAGCAGTTCGAACGGCATTTGCGTCCGTGGAGCGAGCGGCTGGGGCTTCGCCTGTGGTCGTGGCTCGCGGGAAGGCCTTCGCTGTACGCCTTCGCGACTCGCGTCGGCGCTCGCATGCTCTCGTGGATGGGCGGTCGCGAGCGTCTCATCCACGAGTTGCGCCTCGGCCGCGGCTGGACCGACGGCAGGGACATGCCCGCTCCCGCGGGAAAGACGTTTCGAGATCTGTACGCAACGCGGGATCGCGGAGAACGTTCATGAACGCGCCGCTGGATATGCACAAAACGGTTCCACGAGTCAGCCGGCGTGGCGAAAGCCTGGGCACCGAAAACGCTTTTGTGGTGCTGGCCGAAGTCAACGCGCTGGTGCGCCAGGGCAAGGACGTCGTGTCGTTTTGCATCGGGCAGCCCGATTTTCCGACACCGATGAACATCCAGGACGCGGGTGTCGCCGCGATCCGATCCGGCAAGCACGGTTACACGCCGTCGGCGGGCATCGACGAGCTACGCGCCGCGGCTGCACGCGACATCGGCAATCGGCGCGGGATAACTATTGCGGCCGATGACGTCGTCGTCGGCGCAGGCGCCAAGCCTTTCATCGCCTACACCATCGCATCGGTCACCGACTATGGCGCCGGCGACGAAGTGATCTACCCGGTGCCGGGATTCCCGATCTATGAATCGCAAATCGTTGCCAACGGCGCGGTGCCGGTGCCGATCTATCTCAAGGAAGCGCGCGAGTTTGCCTTCGACCCCAACGAGCTCGAGGCGAAGATCACGCCGCAGACCAAGCTCGTCATCCTCAATACGCCGCAGAATCCCACGGGCGGCATCCTCAGGCGCTCGGACCTCAAAGCCATCGCTGAGATACTGCGTGCCCATCCGCAGGTCTGGGTTTTTTCGGACGAGATCTATTCCCGGCTTTCGTATGAAGGTGAGTTCGTTTCGCTCGCGCAGTTTCCGGGCATGCTGGAGCGAACGGTCATTTCCGACGGAGCGTCCAAGACCTGGGCGATGACCGGCTGGCGTATCGGCTTCGTCGCCAACCGGACGCTGGCGCCGGTGTTCACGCGCTGGATCACCAACACCGATTCCTGCGCGTCGCAGATCAGCCAGTGGGCCGCGGTCGAGGCGATCGAAGGGCCGCAGGACGCGGCGGAGACCATGCGCGCGTCGTTTCTGCAGCGCCGCGATCTCATCGTGGGGCTGCTCAACGACGTGCCCGGATTTTCATGCAAGACGCCGGGAGGTGCTTTCTATGCCTGGCCCAACGTGACCGAGGCATGCAAGCTCACCGGCTGCGCCGACTCCGAGGAATTTCGCAAGCGCCTGCTCTATGACGCGGGTGTGGCCGTGCTCGCGGACATTCATTTCGGTCGCCGTGTTCCCGGCGACGGCCAGCACATCCGCTTTTCCTATGCCGCCGCGCCCGACGCCATTGGTGCAGGCATCGGGCGGATCGCCGATTTCATTCGGGAAAACAGCCGATGAGCGCGGCGCGCGAAAATATCCTCGGCAAGGTCCGCCGTGCGCTGGGCAAGACCGGCACCGACCTCCGCGCGCTCGCCGACGCGCAAGCCTACATCGACGCGCACGCGCAGGGCCCGCGGCCCTCGCTTCGGGGCGATCTCGTCGGCCGCTTCGTGCAGCGGGCGACCGACATGGAGAGCACGGTCGAGCGCATTGCGTCGCGAAGCGAAATTCCACGAGCGGTTTCGCACTACCTCGACACGATCGATGCGATGGCCGTCACACCCGGCGTTCGCCACTCTCGTCGCACCGGCGTCTGCTGGCCCGAATTCGGAGATCTCGATTGGTCGGGCGCGCAGGTGGATATGCGGGTTCGACCGACCGTAGGTGACGACATCGTTGGCGTCACCGGCGTTTTCTGCGCGATCGCGGAAACCGGCACGCTGGTCGTTTTGTCGGGGGCCGATACGCCGACCGCGACGACGCTGCTTCCCGAAACGCATATCGCGGTCGTGTCCGCGAATCGTATTGTCGCCGGCATGGAAGAGGCATTCGCGCTTATCCGCAAAGAGCGCGGCATGCTGCCGCGAGCGGTAAATCTTATTTCGGGGCCCTCCCGAACAGGGGACATCGAACAGACCATCGTTCTCGGCGCGCACGGTCCGTATCGAGTCCATATCCTGCTCGTAGCGACCTAGGCACCGGCGTGTGTCCTACAACCGCACGGAGGGGCTGCAGGCTGCCGTCGAACGATGCGGATCGTCTTAGTGTCAACACCGAAGCAGCAGCGGCCGTTATGGATCGCATAAGCGCCGCGTCGGGCGCGACTAACTCAAAGGAGCCAAACAATGTCACTTAAAACCCGGATTCTGGTGGGGATGCTCGCGACAAGCGCGGCGTTGGTATCGCTGCCCAGCCTGGCGCGCGTCTACGTCGTCGAGGTGGCGCCACCGCCTCCGCGTGTCGAAGTCGTGCCCGCACCCCGAGTGGGCTACGTCTGGGCACCCGGGTATTGGGGGTGGCGAGGCCATCGTCATGTGTGGGTGAACGGCAACTGGGTGCGGGAGCGCCGCGGCTATCATTGGGAACCGCACCACTGGGTAGAGCGCAACGGCCGCTGGCATTTCGAAGAGGGCCGCTGGCATCGCTAAAACGAGCCGGTTTCTCGGCAAAAGCGAAACCGCGCGGGGCGAGACGTCCCGCGCTTCTTATTTGCGGCCCCGCAGGGAGCGATCATCGCGGCATCGCCCGCCGATCCGCAATTCGCCTTTGTTCAGCGCGCTGCGGTGGAGTGCTCAGCGGCCGTTTTCGGCGTAGAAAGCGGTGCTTCATGCTTGGGTTGCGGATACCAACCGAGCACCGCAAGCATGAAAAAGAATCCGATCACGTACGCGACCGTGACGTGCCAGCCACCGCGCACCCAGGCAATGGCGTCCTTACCCTCGGGATACATGTTCGATAGCGCGACGCCGGCGGACGACCCGAACCAGATCATCGAACCGCCGAACCCGACGGCGTAAGCAAGAAAGCCCCAGTCGTAGCCGCCTTGCCTCAACGCGAGAGCGGTCAGCGGGATGTTGTCGAATACGGCGGAGACGAAGCCCAACCCCAGTGCGACCTTCCACGAAGCGTCCGGCAATTTGTGCACCGGCATCATCGATGCCGCGAGCACCAGCGACAGCAGAAAAATGCTTCCCCGGAGCGCTCCCGGCATCTCGTCCCATGCGGGTTTGCGAAGCGGCACGCACACCAGCAACGCCACCCAGACCGCGGCACCGATGAAGGGGAAGCTTCCGGAGATATCGTTGAAGCGGACGTTGATGACGACGTTGACCACGATCGCGCTCACCAGAATCAGCGCGACGATGAACACGCGGACCCAGTCGACGACGATGCCCGTCGGAGCTTCGCGAATGATCGGCGAATAGCGCTGTTGCTGGATCGCAGCGGGAACGCCGAAGACCAGCATCGCCGTGCCGGCAGCGATGTATGCTTCGAGCACCTGAAGCGGGTTGACGCCGTCGATCCACATCATGGTCGTGGTCGTATCGCCGACCACGCTGCCCGATCCTCCCGCATTGGACGCGGCAACGATCGCGGCGAGGTAACCGATATGGACCTTGCCGCGAAATACGACGCCGGCGATCGTGCCTCCGATCAGCGCAGCGGCAATGTTGTCGAGAAAGCTCGACAGCACGAAGATCATGACCAGCAATACCAGGCCGCCTTTCCAGTCGTCGGGCAGAAACTTGGGCAGCCAGTCGGGAATGCGGCTGGCCTCGAAATGCTTGGACAACAATGCGAATCCGAGCAGAAGGCCGAGAAGATTGGCGAGGAGCACCCATTCGTGCGCGAGGTGCGAGACCCAGCCCGCGATGCCCGCGCCCTCCGCGAACGGTGACGCGACGATCTTGAAAATCGAGATGACCGCCATTCCGCCGAGCGCGATCGCCAGCGTGTGGCGGTGAAACAACGCGACGCCGACCAGCGTCGCCCCGAACAGCACAAAATCGACGGGGATGCCGACGACGGTGGGCGGATCAGTGGGGAGCGCAACGGCAAGCTCCGGCCAGAGCAGGGCGCACGCGGCAAAAACATAGGCGGCTCGAATACGGTAAAAACCCAAGATGTCTCTCCCCGGAGGAGTCGATGACGTAGGCTTCAGAATGTGCCGCACGGCGTTTGTTTGTGACGGCGATTGTAGCCGCGGCGCGACCCAAGTCGATGAAAAAACTACGAAAGCCCTACCCCTCCGGCGTCCGGTTGATGGCAGGCTCTTTGCTTGTAACTACCCGTTTCCCTCATAGGCTGGCATTGGCCGCCCATTTCCCCATTGGGGCGCGGCCGGCAAGGGCAAGAATCAGGCGCCATGGCTCTAACGCGAACTTTGACCCGGCTCGATCACACCACCCAGCAGAGCGTGGGCGAAGGGGCGGAGCGGGATGCCTTGCTGGCGCTGTCGCAGCGCAAGCTGAACGCGCTCGGGCTGCCGATCTGCTACATCGACGCCTTCCAGCGCTATCGATTCGTCAACCGGGCGTTTCTCGACTGGACCGGCAAGCCGCTCGGCGACGTGATCGGGCGCGAAGTCGTCGAAGTCGACGGTCGCGAGCTCTACCAGCTCTACCACGCGTATCTCGAAGCCGCGCTTTCAGGAGAGCGGGTGAGCTTCGAGCGCCAGCTCTCCTCGGTCAAGCGCAACGCCTTCTGGATACGCGTCGATTTCTACCCGGATCGCGGGCCGCGCGGCGAAGTTCGCGGCGTGCTGGCGACGTACACCGACGTCGACAACATAAAGCACCTCGAGCTCGAGGCCGGCGAGCGCGAGCACCGGCTGCGCATCGTCACCGACAGCGTCGGCCTGCCGATCTTTTATTTCGACCGCGGCTTACGTCTGCGCTTCGCCAACAAGCCGTACGGCAAGTACATCGGTGCACCGGTCGAGGACTTGATCGGACAACCGCTGAAGAATTTCGTCGCGCCCGACGCGCTTGCCGAAATGCAGGCCTATGTCGAGCGCGCGTTCGCGGGCGCGACGGTAAGCTACGACAGGCGCGAGCGGCCCGCCTCAGGCGAGCTGCGCTGGGTGCGCATCACGCTGTTCCCGGATCGGGAGCCGGGCGGCAAGAGCGGCGGCGCCTTTGTCGTCATCAATGACATCGAAGACGACGTCCGCATACGCGAAGCGCTGAAATCGCAGGAAGGACAGCTGCGTCTGTTCGCGGACAACATTCCGGGACCCATCGCGTATCTCGACAAGAAGCTCAAATACACCTTCGTCAACCAGGCGTTCGCCAATTGGGTTTGCCGGCCGCAGGACCAGATCTACGGCAAGACCCCGTACGACATCATGCCGCACGACGTCAACTCGTTTCTGCGTCCCATCATCAAGCGCGCGCTCAACGGCGAGAACGTCGAATACGAGCGCGTCGGCGCGAGCGCGGACGGCCAGCGACGCTGGATGCATGGCCGGATCGCGCCGGACCTCGACGCGGATGGGCAGGTACGCGGGCTGTATTGCACGGAACACGACATACACGATCTGAAGCTCACCGAGCAAGCGCTCGCCACGCGCGAGGAACAGCTGCGACTGTTCACCGACAACATTCCCGAGCCGGTGGTGTACGTCGACATCAACCGCCATTACACCTTCGTCAACGACGCATTCCTGCATCTGGTGGGGCTCGACCGCGACGAAACGCTCGGCAAGTCGGTGAAGGACGTCATGGGCGCCGACGCATTCGAAGTCCAGCAACCCTATATCGACCGCGCCGCGCGCGGCGAGTCCATCACCTACGAGCTCGAGCATATCGACGTCAACGGCCGGCGCCGCTGGTTGCGAAACAAGATCGTTCCCGACATGCGCTTCGACGCGACGATCAAGGGCTACTACATCGTCGGTCACGACATCACGGACTTGAAGCAGGCGCAGGACTCCCTGGCCGCGCGCGAATCTCAGCTGCGCGCGATCATGGACGGCGTGCCCGCGCCGGTGGCGTACATCGATCATGATGAGCTTTGCCAGTACGTCAACCGGCCGTTCCTGCAGTACTTCGGACTCAACGCCGAGCAGGTCGCGAGCCTGCGTCTGCGCGACGTGGTCGGCCACGGCATTTACGCCAGCGCGCAGGCGATGATTTCGCGCGCGCTGAAGGGCGAATCGACGTCGTTCGACCGCCTCGTGCCCGGCGCGGGCGGCGTACACCGCTGGATGACCATTCGTGTCGTCCCCGACGCTACCGCGGGGGGCGAGGTCAGCGGCGCGTTCGTCCTGATGAACGACATCCACGGCTTGAAGCAGGCGCAGGAAGCGTTGCGCGCCAGCGAGGCGGAGTTGCGGCTCATCATGGACAACGTTCCGGCGCGCGTGTCTTACATCGATCGCGACTATCGCTATCGCTTCTTGAACCGGCACAACGAGGAATGGCTCTCGGAAAGCCGCAAGGACCTGACCGGCCGGAAGGTGAGCGAAGTCGTGGGCGACGCGCGGGCGCGCCAAGTGCAGCCGCTGCTCACCCGAGTCCTTGCCGGCGAAACGATATCGACCGAGCAGCTGCTGGCCCAGCCCAACGGCGAGCAGCGGTGGGAGTCGATCCACTTCGCGCCGAACCGCGATGCCGAAGGCAACGTCATCGGAATTTATGCGGTCCACACCGACATCCACGACGAAAAGCGCAACGAGGAAGCGCTGCGACGCGCGAACTGGATG
>JALZAN010000084.1:0-1605 GCA_030948365.1 Pseudomonadota bacterium | reverse complement strand
AACTGGATGCTTTCTTCGCACATCAACAACACGCCGCTCGCGGTGCTCGAATGGGACCGCGACTTCCGGCTGGTGCGCTGGTCACCGCAGGCGGAGAACATTTTCGGATGGCGTGCCGAAGAAGTGCTCGGGATGCCGATCACGGGCAGCCAGCTCACGCACGAGGCCGACCGGCCGGCGGTGGTCGAGCTCATCAACAAGCTGATGGCGGGCGAAGAGCCGCGCGCGACCGGCCTTAATCGCAACTACCGTAAGGACAGCGAAACGATATGGTGCGAGTGGTACCACTCGTGCCTGCTGGATGAGCAGGGTCGCATCGTTTCCATCCTGTCGTTCGTTCAGGATGTTTCGTCGCGTATACAGGCCGAGGAGCGGCTGCAATATCTGGCGACGCGCGACGCGCTCACGGGCCTGCCCAACCGCCTGCTGCTGCAGGAGAGACTCGGGCAGGCGATCGCGCAAGCGAAGCGCAGCGGCCGCCGCGTCGGTGTGCTGTTCATCGACCTCGACCGCTTCAAGAACGTCAACGACACGCTGGGCCATCGCATCGGCGACGAGCTTTTGAAACGCGTCACTTCCGCGCTTTCGGAAACGCTGCGCGAGACAGATCTGCTGGCGCGCCTAGGCGGCGACGAATTCATGGTCATCGTCGACGATTTCGACGATCCTGCCGTGCTCAGCCGAGTCGCGCAAAAGCTGCAGGATGCCATCGCGCACCCTTTCCGGATCGAGGACCACGACATCTATGTCACTTCATCGATAGGCATTTCGGTCTATCCCGACGACAGCGATGATCCCGAGGGTCTTCTCAAGCACGCCGACGTGGCGATGTACCGTTCCAAGGAGCTTGGACGCAACACCTACCAGTTCTTCGATGCGGACCTCGCTGCCCGCAGGATGAAGCAGCACAACCTGGAAAGCGCACTTCGCACCGCAGTGAAGGAGAACGCGCTCAAGCTCCACTATCAGCCCGTCGTTCGCATCAGCGACCGCGTCATCATCGGCGCCGAAGCGCTCTTGCGCTGGCATGACGAAGAGCACGGCGACATCGCGCCGCAGGTGTTCATACCGCTTGCCGAGGAATCGGGCCTGATCCATATTCTCGGCGACTGGGTGCTTCGCACCGCCGCCGAGCAGTGTGCCGCCTGGCGCAAGGCCGGCCTTCCGTTGACAATGTCGATCAATCTGTCCGGCCGGCAGTTCTATCGCGATGACCTCGCCGAGCGCATTTCACAGATCGTCCGCGAGGCCGGCTGCGAGCCGTCGTGGATCGAGCTCGAAGTCACCGAATCGAGCCTCTTGCACGACCTGGATTCGATCAAGAAGGTTCTTCAGCACCTGCGCGAGCAGGGCTTCTCGGTCGCGATCGACGATTTCGGCACGGGCTACTCGAGCTTGTCGCACCTCAAGCATTTCCCCATCGATACGCTCAAGATCGACATTTCCTTTATCGCCGATCTCGAGACCGACCCCGGCGACGCGGCGATCACCGAAGCCATTATTGCGCTGGCAAAAGGCCTGGGACTGCGGGTGGTGGCGGAAGGTGTCGGAACGCGTGCACAGCTCGAGTTTCTGGACGCTCGCGGGTGCCACTGCTTTCAGGGA
>JALZAN010000008.1 GCA_030948365.1 Pseudomonadota bacterium | reverse complement strand
GGTTCGTCTGAATTTCCCGCGCGACTTGCGCCAGCAGTAAGCGCTCCTGAGCGCGACGGGCCATTTCGTCGAGCACCGGCGCGGAGGCCGCTTTGGCGATCGGCTTATTTTGCTGGACGGCATCGAGGCGCTCGATCATCGCGTCGACCTGCTTGGGCAGTTCCGGCGACAGCGAGGCGAAGTTCTCGATGATCGATTCCGAGAGCAGGATCGCGGTGGCGTATTCCATCGCCATGGCCTCCGGGACCGCGGCGGCGCCGATCTTGTCGAGACGACTCGCCAAGGTCGCCGCCAGACGGGACAGCGACGGCTCGCCGATGGCCGTGGTCTTGTCCCGCAGCTGAGACAGGTTCTGCTTGAGCTTGGGAAGGTTTTCCGGCCGCCCGCCGGTCAGCTTCAGCCACAGGTCCTTGGTCGCTGAGAGCAGGTCCCGGGCTTCGCGCAGCAGAGGCTGGACGCGCACGACATCGGCAGACAGCACCTCGGCGCTCGGGATGAGCCCGGGCAAGCGGTATGCTCGCTGCACCGCCTGCACTTGCGGCCCCACCGGGGCGCTGATCGCGATGTAATACAGCACTTCGCGTCGCATCCGGTCGGCGACCTTGGCCGAGCCTTCGACAAAGCGCCGGATCTGCAAGTCGACGCGACCGCAAAGCTGCTTGATGCCGAAGCCGCTCTCGACGCCGTTCTCGACGATGCTCTCCAGCAGCGCGCCCACGGTCCACCAGAACGAGCGCTGCGAGGAATGCGTCTGCACGTCCTCGATGCCCTGAATCGCATCGCGCATCGCGCGGGCGGCTTGATCGTCGCCGTGCAGCCAGGCGAGAAGAGCGCGCTGGTAGAGCCTGCGCTGCTTGATTAAAAAAGACGGCAATCTCTGCGATGAAACCGTCTTCACGGAGGCGATTTTCGGCGCCCTGGGCGACAGGTCGGGATAGAAAAGATCCGTCGGCGCCGAAGCTTTGATCCCGCGCGCCTGCTGCATCAACTCGTATTCTGGGAAGAGCTTGAGCGGCACCGGATAGGCGCCGCCGACCAGCTCGTTAAGAAAGATCTTGAGCTTGCGACCAGCGCGGTCGATCAGATCGCAGGCGTCCTGCGCTTCGCCCGGTGGCAATTCCTCGATGCGCATGAGCTGGCGCTCGAGCTCGTCGGTGTACGCGGTCACCGCGTCCAGGCCGACCATCTGGATCGCGCCCGCCGCCTGGTGAACGTGTGAACGGGCGTGCTTGAGCGACGTGATTTCGCGCGGGGTAGCCTTGAAAACCGCGAGCGCGTCGAGGCCGCGCGTGAGCGCCTGGTCAATCTCCCCCTGGACCCAGGTTAGCGGGCCGAGATCGAAGTCGGGTGCGGTATCGGTAGCCACGTTACGCCAGTTGCCGTGTGCGAATCACAAGGCGAATACATTCCTGCATGCAAGAACCGAGCCGGTTCTCGTGCGCCTCATACCTTGAATCCGGCGACCGAGCTGCGCAGCTCGGCGGCGAGCTTGGTCAGCTGCCCGATCGACACGTTGGTCTGCTTAGTGCCTTCGGTCGTTTCCTCGGTAATTTTCAGTATGCCCTGCATCCCCCGGGTCACGTCCGAGACCGACGCGGACTGCTTTTGGGTCTGCGCCGAAATGCCGCCGATCAATTCCGCGAGATCGCGCGAGACCTTGCGGATTTCGTCCAGCGCCTGCCCCGCCGCGTCAGAAAGCTTGGTCCCCTCGACCACGCCGACGGTGCTCTTTTCCATGGCCGCGACCGCGTCCTGGGTATCGGCCTGAATGGTTTTCACGATGGCCTCGATCTGCTTGGTCGCCTCACCGGAGCGCTCCGCCAGGCGTTGCACCTCCTCGGCGACGACGGTAAAGCCGCGCCCGGCTTCGCCTGCCGACGCCGCCTGGATGGCCGCGTTGAGCGCGAGGACGTTGGTCTGCTCGGTGATGTCCGAGATCAGCTCCACGATCTCGCCGATCTCCAGCGACGATTCGCCGAGACGCTTGATCCGCTTGGCGGTGTCCTGAATCTGGCTGCGAATCTCGTTCATGCCGGCAATCTGGTTGTGCACCGCCTGACCGCCCTTTTCGGCGGCAGCGAGCGACTGCTGCGCCACCCGAGCCGACTGGGCCGCGGTTTGCGACACCTCGTTGATCGACTGCGCCATCTGCAGCACCGACGCGGAGGCCTGCTGGATCTCCCGGTTCTGCCGCTGTGACGCCTCGTAAAGGCGGTTGGAGATCGCCTGCGCGTCGGTCGTTGCCTTGGCCACCTGGTCGGTTGCGGAGTTGATTCCGCGCACCAGCGTGCGCAACTCCTCGATGGTGAAGTTGATGGAGTCCGCGATGGCGCCGGTGACGTCTTCGGTCACCGATGCCTGGACCGTCAGATCGCCGTCGGCCAGGTTTCCCATCTCGTTCAACAGTCGCAGGATCGCTTCCTGGTTTCGCTTGTTCTCCTGTTCGCTCTCGTGGGCGCGCACCCGCGCATCGTCGAGGAAGACCTTGCCCAACAGCATGAGCAAGATCAGCGCGATCACCGCGAACATGCTCGCCGCGCCTATCGTAAACGTCCGCGAGCCCGTCTGATTGTCGAATTCCGCGGTGAGCTTGTTGGCGTCGCCGAGCAACGGTTCCGACTCTTGATTGATCACCCGCGCGCCACGCTTGGCGACGACCAACCGCGACATGTTCTGCAGGATGGCGTTGACCCCGTCCTGATACGCGGCGAACTTTTTCTGCAATTCGGTCAGCGTCGACCTCGCGTCTTCCGCACGAACGCCGGTGCCGGCGATCCGCAAGGTTTCGCTCCCCTTGAGCAGGGCATTGAGGATGTCGCGAAAGGTCCCGCTGTCCTTGCCGAGAAGGAAAGCGACCTCGGGATCGATTTCATCGGAGGAAACGAGCGAGTTGGCGTTCTTGGCGATCCGCTGCGACAGCACGGCGAGTTGGTTGGTGAAATCCACCTCGCGCAATGTTCCGCCGCCGGCGGCAACTTGCGCCGACGCTTGCTGCGCGAGCTCAAGCAGCTCGTTGTTGCTCTTGTTGATGGTGTCGAGGCCCTTGGAAAGCGCCACCAGCGACGCCTGGTTGTCGACTACGTCGGTCGCGTTTTTCTCGACCACCGCCCATCGGGTAGCGAGGTTGTTCAGATGCGCCGTCAGCGCCTCGTTGCTGGTGGCATCGATGCTCACGCCCTTGACGCTGCCACCCTTGGTCAGCGCATCGAGGTCGGCGCGAAACCGGTCCCTGGAGTCCTTGACGCCCTCGAACGCGGGCACATTGCCCTGCACCGCGAGCGAAGTACCGCGCGCGAGGCGCTGCGAAAGCATCTGCATTTCGGTGGCCGTGGTTCCGCTGGCCGTCGCCTGGGTGGAAACACGCGTATTCAGGAACAGCATGAGCAGCGCGAGCACCAGGAAGATCACCAGCAGGGCACCCAGTACCTGAAACTGACGGACGATGGGCAAGTGGCCGATGATCCAGAGCCGGCCGGGCTGCCGCACCTCCGGACTCGCGGTACGCATTTGCTCCATGATCGACACCGCCGCGAGCGGATCGTAGCTGGGCTGCGACTTGCCCATCCTCGCCTGGGTCGTCGGTTCGTCGAATTCGGCGTCGTTCTCCTCCCGCCCTTTGGCCGCCCCCCCGCCGAACAGGGTCTTTAATTTAAGCGCCATGTCTGCCATGTCTCGTCTCCCCGATAGGGTCGTGTCTGTGCGGATGTCGTATGTTCAGCCGGCTTCTACACGCCGACTTGAAGAAAGCTCACGTCCTGTGCGAGCAACGCCAGATCGATTTCCTGCCAGCTACCGCCATCGCGATCGGTCCAGCGCGACCCGTACCACGCCGGCGCGTCCGACGGCGCGTCGCCTCGAACCAGCTCGGCGAGGTTGCGCAATCCCAGCACCCGGTGCACGACCAGGCCCGCCCGCAATTCGCCCACACGCGGCCCGAACAATACGAGCCGCGCTTGCGCCGCTCCCGGCGTTCCGACCTCGACCTCGCCGCCGAGAAAACCGCCAAAATCGATGATGCTGTACAGGTTGCCTCGAATGTTCGCGATGCCCAGATACCACGGCCGGGTCAACGGAACGGTCGCGACCGTCGGGACGGCAATTACCTCGCCCGCGTCAGCAAGGCGGATCAGCCACTGGCTGCCGGCGCAGGACAGCCCGAGGCGCGACTGCTCGACCTGAGCCGTAGTCTTCGCCGCCAGGCGGGTCGCAAGCTCCTGCTGGAACGCGCGAAGATTGAGCTTGCCGGCGCGGGCCATCAGAACGCGTAGCGCGCCGCGACCAGCCAGACCATGCCGATTTGGCTATTACGGTTCACTAGCCGAGGGCCGTGATTTTCGCGAGCAGCTCGTCGCGGTTCACCGGCTTGACGATGTAATCCCGGGCGCCTTGCCGCATGCCCCAGATCTTGTCGGTTTCCTGGCTCTTGGACGTGCAAAGGATGATCGGAACGGTCCGCGTGACCGGATCGCGGCTGATCGCCCGAGTTGCTTGAAATCCGTTGAGGCCCGGCATCACCACGTCCATCAGGATCAGATCGGGCTTGACTGTCTTGGCCTTGAGAATCGCGTCCTCGCCGTTGTCGCTGGCGACGACCTCGTAGCCCGCCTTGGTCAGCATGTCGTTCAGGACATGACGCTCCGTGGGAGAGTCATCGACGATCAGAACGCGCTTGATTGCCATCATTTCCCACCCTTTGCCACGCCCCCGGGCGTCGTTCGGCGCCGTATTAATGTGCGGCTGCCTTTACATGCGTACCCACGGCCTTGAGCAGGCTCTCTTTGGTAAAAGGCTTGGTCAGGTATTGATCCGAGCCCACCATACGGCCCCGCGCACGATCGAACAGGCCGTCCTTAGAGGAAAGCATTACCACTGGTGTCTGGTGAAAGCGGGTATTTTTCTTGATCAGAGCGCAGGTCTGGTAGCCATCGAGCCGAGGCATCATGATATCGACAAATATCATGTCGGGCTGGTGATCGGTGATTTTGGACAGCGCGTCGAAACCGTCCTCGGCCAGGATTACCGTGCATCCGGCCTGAAGCAGAAAAATTTCGGCGCTTCGACGAATCGTGTTGCTGTCGTCGATCACCATCACTTTTACTCCCGCCAAGTCGGCCGGTTCCGGCAATTCAGCACTCCTTACGTTTTCGACCAAATTCTCGCTTACGGCAATCGATTCCATTCTTACCTCGCCCAAAGTCTGACACGGAAGTAAGCAAATGCCTAGAGCATAATCCTTGCCAGAACCGGGAAACTCCGGTCCGTTGAGGCATTTGTAACCCGTCTGAGGCGGAATAGAGGGACAATCTGCCGTAGATGGGCACCTCAACGGCCGAGAAACATGCGGTAGGCGGGGTTGGCGGTCTCTTCCACGAAGGGATAACCGAGGCGGTCGAGAAACTCGCCGAAGGCCGCCTTGTCGGCCGGCGGGACCTGCATACCGACCAAAACCCGTCCGTGGTCGGCGCCGTGGTTGCGGTAATGGAACAGGCTGATATTCCAGCCGCGGCTCATGCTGTTCAGGAACTGCATCAGCGCCCCCGGGCGCTCCGGAAACTCGAAGCGGTACAGAATCTCGTGCTCCGCCGCCGGTGCGCGACCTCCGACCAGGTGCCTGACGTGAACCTTCGCCATCTCGTTGCTCGACAAGTCGTAGGCGTCGATCCGGCGCTTGTGCATGGCGCGGAGCAGTTCCGCGGTCTCGCGCCGGTCCCTGACTTCGATACCGACGAATAGATGTGCGACGGTGGAGTCGGCGTAACGATAGTTGAATTCGGTGACGCTGCGCTTGCCGAGCAGCGCGCAGAACTGCCGGAAGCTGCCCGGCCGCTCAGGAATGGTGACTGCGAGTATCGCCTCGCGCTCTTCGCCGAGCTCGGCGCGCTCGGCGACGAATCGCAAACGGTCGAAGTTCATATTCGCGCCGCACGCGATCGCGACCATCGTGCGGTCGCGACAGCGATGGCGCTCGCACCAGAGCTTGACGCCGGCGACCGAGAGCGCGCCGGCGGGCTCGAGAATCGACCTCGTGTCTTCGAACACATCCTTGAGCGCCGCGCATATGGCGTCGGTATCGACCAGAACGATCTCGTCGACCAGCGCCCGGCAGATTCGAAACGTCTCCTTGCCGACTTCCCTCACCGCGACACCGTCGGCGAACAGCCCGACGTGGTCGAGCTTGACCCGCCGTCCCGCCGCGATGGAGCGCGCCATCGCGTCCGAATCGACCGGCTGGACGCCGATCACCTTGATTTCCGGCCGCACCCGCTTGACGTACGACGCGATGCCGGAAATCAAACCGCCGCCGCCGATGGCGACGAAGATGGCGTCGATCGGTGCCTGCCACTGGCGCAGGATTTCCACTGCGATCGTACCCTGGCCCGCGATCACGTCCGGATCGTCGTACGGGTGAACGAACGTCGATCGCTGAGACTTCTGCAGCTTCACCGCGCGGGCATAGGCGTCGCTGAACGAATCGCCGTGCAGCACGACCTTCGCTCCGCGCGCTTCGACGGCTTGAACCTTGATCGAGGGCGTCGTGACCGGCATCACGATCGTTGCTTTGCAGGCAAGCCGCTGTGCCGCAAGGGCGACGCCCTGCGCGTGATTTCCCGCCGATGCGGTGATGACGCCCCGCGCGCGCTCCGTCGCCGAAAGGTGCGCCATCTTGTTATAGGCGCCACGCAGCTTGAACGAAAAAACGCTTTGCTGGTCTTCGCGCTTGAGCAGCACGCGATTGCCTATCCGACGCGAAAGCGTCGGCGCCAGATCGAGGGGCGACTCGATGGCAACGTCGTAGACCTTGGCCGTCAGAATCTTCTGCAGATAATCAACCGCCATCGCTCTAAAGCACCGAGGGAACAAACGTCGAGCGTAGCAGAAAGGGGCAGTGCGCCAAAGCCGCGAGCACGCCGGCGCGCAAGCGTTTCTGCTAGGCTAAGCGCTCGACATTTCCATGCCGCCATGCTCGAGTCTTGCCGCAACGCCGTGCCCATCGCAGGTCGCATTCCGGCAGGCCACATTCCGGCGGGCCGCATTCCGGCATGCCGCATTCCGGCAAATTGCCGTCTCGCCGCGCGATCCGCGGGACTCGCATGACCGCGACGCTCGCCGTCGTCGATCTGGGCTCGAACAGCTTCAGGCTGGAGATCGGGCGCGTCGAAGGCGGCCAGATCTACCGCCAGGACACCTGGCGCGAGACGCTACGCTTCGGCGCCGGGCTCGACAGTCACGGAAGAATCAAGCCCGCGGCGATGAAGGCGGCGATCGAATGCCTGCATCGGTTTCGCGAACGGCTCTCTGGAGTGCATCCCTCCGCGGTTCGCGCGGTCGCGACCAACACCTTCCGGGTGGCGAAGAACGCGGCGGAATTCCTGCCGGTGGCCGAGCGCGCGCTTGGATTTCCGATCGACGTCATCGGCGGCCACGAGGAGGCGCGGCTGATCTACCTGGGCGTGGCGCACGTGCTCCCACCGTCCGCGGCGCCGCGATTGGTGATCGACATCGGCGGCGGGTCGACCGAGCTCATCATTGGCCGCGGCCTCGAGCCCGAGCGCCTCGAATCGCTGAAAATCGGCTGCGTCGGCATGACCCAGCGCTTTTTCGCCAACGGCAAAATCACTGCAGCCGCGTTCGAGGCCGCGGAGACCGCGGCCCGGGTCGAGATCGAGGCTATCGCGAGTGAGTTCGATCCGAGCCACTGGCGCGACTGCTTTGCATCCTCGGGAACCGCAGCGGCGCTCGCCGAAATCCTCGAGCAGAACGCCTTTTCGCCGCGCGGAATCACGCCCGCCGGCCTGGGGCGGCTGAAGAAACGGCTGATCCACGCGGGCGACATCTACCGTCTGCAACTGAGAGCGCTCAAACCCGAGCGTGCGCCGGTGCTGGCCGGCGGACTGGCGATCATGTCGGCGGCCGTGACCGAGTTGCGTATCGCGCGCATCGACCCGGTTGGCGGCGCGCTCAGGCTCGGCGTTCTCTATGACCTGCTTGGGCGCACCATCGACGAGGACGTTCGCAAATTGACCGTGGACCGCTTCGTCGACCGATATCGCATCGAGCGCGCCCACGCGACGCGGGTCGCGACGCTCGCCGCCACGCTGTATCGGCGCCTCGCTCCCGATCCCGATCCGGCGCAGAGGCAGCTGCTCACGTGGGCGGCGATGCTGCACGAAATCGGCATGTCGGTGGCGCACCTGGGCTTTCACAAGCACGGTGCATACATCCTGCAACATGCGGACATGCCCGGTTTTTCAGCCGGCGAGCAGTCGCGGCTGGCGATCCTGGTCTATGGCTGCCGAGGGGGGCTGGCCAAGGTCGGCGCAGCGCTTGCCGATCCGCAATTGCGCGCGCAGCTGCTCTCGCTTCGTCTGGCCGTTTTATTCCACCACGCGCGCACGGCCGTCGCGCTGCCGCGTATTCAGCTTGCGGACAGCGGCGCGCGCATCGGCTTTGCCGTGTCCGAGCGTTGGCTCGCCAAGCATCCACTGACCGCGCATCTGCTTGCCAAGGAGCGACGGCAATGGAAGGAGCTGGGCCATCCGTGGAAACGTACGTAGGTTCCGGCAATAACTCCGGTCAGACGAAATCGGGACCGATGACCACCCGCACCACGACCGCGGTCGCGTCTTCCCGCACCCGGTTGGACAGCCACCACACCGCGCCCTTGCGGACGCTCCACGACACGTCCCGGTCAGAGAGGAGAAAGGCCGCGACCTCGCCCAGCGTCGGCTGATGTCCGACCACCAGGGCGGGCTCGCGTGCATCGGGCCAGCCGGATGCCGCCAGCACCGCTTCGACGGTCGCGCCCGGCGCAAGCTCGGGCACGGTCCGGAATTTCCGCTTCAGCGCCAACGCGGTTTGCTGCGCGCGGTCGGCCGGGCTCACCAGTATTCGGCAGGTGTCGGGAAGGTGGCCGTCGAGCCAGATCGCCATTCTTTCGGCCTGCTTGATGCCCTTGGCGGTAAGTCGGCGGCCGAGATCCGGCTCGCCTGGCTCGGCCTCGGCATGACGCCACAGAATCAGGTCCATCGCCACCGTCGCGTGCTCATCGCTGCTGACTCTTGCTTTCGGCCAACCGTTCAAGCAACCCCTGCTGCGCCGACACCGCCTGTGCGCGGCCCTTCGGCTTGACGCGGGCGTAGCACGCGTCCTCGTCGAGCTCCCACGCGTCGCGTGAGTCGACCAGATAGGGCCTGAGTCCTTCGGCGATCACCCGTTCCTTGAGCTCCGGATCCAGAATCGGAAACGCGACCTCGATGCGCCGGAAAAGATTGCGCCCCATCCAGTCCGCGCTGGCGAGGTAGACGTCCTCTTTGCCATCGTTCTGAAAATACCAGATGCGGTGGTGCTCCAGGAACCTGCCGACGACCGAACGAACCCGGATTCGGTCCGAAATCCCCTTGACGCCCGGCCGCAAGGCGCAAGCGCCACGAACGATCAGCTCGATCTCCACTCCCGCCTGCGACGCCGAATAAAGCGCCTTGATTACCGCCTCTTCGACCAGCGCATTCATCTTGGCGATGATGCGCGCCGGCTTTCCGTCCTTCGCGTGCTTCTGCTCCCGCCGTATCGCATCGAGCACATGACGGTGCATGGTGAACGGAGCGAGCCACAGCCGTTTCAGCTTGTTGGCCTTCGCCATGCTGGTGATATGGAGGAAAACTTCGGCGACATCAGCACAGATTTCCGGATCGGTGGTGAGAAGCCCGAAGTCGGTGTACTGCCGCGTGGTGCGCGGATGGTAATTACCGGTGCCGAGGTGCGCATAGGGCTGCAGCCGCGGCTTGCCCGACGCGTCGGCCTCGCGCCGCATGAGCAGCGCCATCTTGGCGTGGGTCTTGAGGCCGAAAACGCCATAGACGACTTGCGCGCCCGCCTGCTCCAGCCGCTCGGCCCAGTTAATGTTCGCCTCCTCGTCGAAGCGCGCGAGCAGCTCGACCACCACGGTGACTTCCTTGCCGCGCTGCGCCGCCTGGATCAACGCCTCCATCATCACCGAGTTGACCCCGGTTCGGTACACAGTCTGCTTGATCGCCAGGACATCGGGATCGTCCACCGCCTTGCGGATAAAGTCGACCACCGGATCGAAAGCCTGGAACGGATGGTGCAATAGCACGTCGCGCTGCCGGAGCACCGCCAGGATGTCGGGCTGGTCGCGCAGGCGATCAGGCACGCCTTGCACGAAGGGCGGGAACTTATGCTCGTCGAGGTCGGCTTCGTCGACAAGCGCGGACATCCGTGCCAGGTTGACCGGGCCGTCGCAACGGTAGAGATCGAATTCCTGCAGCTCGAATTGATGCAGGAGCAGTTGTGCCATGTGTTGCGGGCAGCTCGCCGCGACTTCCAATCGCACGGCAAGGCCAAATTGGCGCTGCGGCAGCTCTCCCTGGAGGGCCTGGCGCAAATTCTTGACCTCCTCCTCGCCGAACCAGAGGTCAGCGTCGCGAGTAACCCGAAATTGCGAGTAATTGATGACCTCGCGCTCGGCGAACAACTCGTTCAGATGTGCGTGGATGATCGACGACAGCAGGACAAAGGTGTTCGGCGGCGCGACATCGGACGACAACTCGATCACCCGCGGCAGGACGCGCGGCGCCTTGACGATCGCGATCGAGGCCTCGCGACCGAATGCGTCGCGGCCCGAGAGCTCGACGATGAAATTGAGGCTCTTGTTGACGACCTGCGGAAACGGATGCGCCGGATCCAGGCCAATAGGCGTCAACAACGGCTTGACCTCGCGCCGAAAATACTCTGCGACCCACTGGCGCTGTGCCTCATTGCGGTCCGCGTTGCGCAACAGGCGAATGCCGACCGCGGCCATCGCCGGAAGAAGCTGCTCGTTCAAGGTACGATATTTCTCCGCGACCAGCGTTTGCGCGTCCTCGCCTATGCGGCCGAATATGGTCCGCATGTCGTGCAACGTCATGCCCGGGGCGGGCGCCTTGGCGCGGAGCTGTTCGCGCAGGCCGGCGACGCGTATTTCGAAGAACTCGTCGAGATTGCTGCTGACGATGCAGAGAAAACGCAGCCGCTCCAGCAGCGGGACGTCGGGATCCTGCGCCAGAGCGAGCACCCGCCGGTTGAAAGCCAGTTGCGAAAGCTCGCGATTGATCAGCGGAGGATCGCGTCCCTTCATGGGATCTTCGGCAGCAGCGGCTCTCGGCACGGGGGTGCCCGGCAGACCGGCGGCGGTCGGCACATTGTGTTCGCCGCTTGTGACAGCCACGTTACGATCGACGGCGCTCATGATGTCACCGCCATCCATAAGCAGGCGCCGCGGGATTCGCGCTGAAGCTCGACCAGATAGGCCTGGTGCAGATCCAGCTCGTCAGGCGACGGCGCCAGCACCCGCACTGCGGCGAGAACCTGAGCCGCCAGGGCATCGTCGACCAGTGCCGTGGGAACGACGATATCGATCGTCAAAGATTCCTGGCCGCGCGTCATCGCGAGATAAACCTCGGCCAGCAGCTGCGCGTCGAGCATCGCTCCGTGCAGCGTGCGATGCGCATTCGAAACGCCGAACCGCTCGCACAGCGCGTCGAGGCTGTTCTTCTTGCCCGGGAAATGGTCGCGCGCCAGCGCCAGAGTGTCGATGACGTCGGCGGCAACGGCTGCCACCGACGGCAGGTCCAGGCGCTTGAGCTCCTCGTCTAGGAATGCGATGTCGAACGGAGCGTTGTGGATGATCCACTGGGCGCCCCGCGCAAATTCGAGGAATTCGTTGACGACCTCGGCGAACTTCGCCTTGTCGCGGAGCATGTCCCAGGTGAAGCCGTGGACATCGGTCGCGCCGGCATCGATCTCCCGCTCGGGATTCAAGTAGAAGTGGATGTGCCGGCCGGTCGGCCGCCGATTGACGAATTCGACGCCGGCAACCTCGATGAGCCGGTGTCCCTGTCGGGGATCCAGCCCGGTCGTTTCCGTGTCCAGAATGACTTGCCGCACTAGTTGCATGCTCCTGAATCCGATACGACTTCGCCGCCTCGAGTCCGGTTCACTCGCTTTCCTATAGGCGTCAAGTGCGAGCCGGATCCGGCGAACCTTAGGTCTTGTAGCGCTTAATTGTCGCCTGAATCTCGGCGATCGCTCGCTCGATCTCGTCGTCGGTGAGGTCGCGCTGCACGCCTTTGCGATCCGTCAGCGTCAGTGTGCGGTCGATCTCGGTCTGGAATTCGCCCAGGCCCATCGATTCGGTGATGGTTGTGGTGGGCTCGTCGGTCAGCGTCTCCGGGCCCCAGCGCACGACGATCAGCGACAGATTATCGCCCTCGGTGCCCCCGCGCGCCTCGGCCTCACGCATCAGCGCCGGCGACGCCTTGAGGATCGGGGTCCCGGTCAACGCGCGCGCCATCTCTTCCTGCGGATAGACGCCCCAAAGGCCGTCGGTGCACATCACGATAAGATCGCCATTGCGCAGCGGCGTGCGCCGGGAAAGATCGATCACCGGATCGACCAGGCCGCCCAGGCAGCTGAAGATCTTGTTGCGATCGGGATGGTCGGCAACCTCGTGCGCGCCGATGATCCCCTGATCGAGCAGGTACTGCACCTTTGAATGGTCCTTGGTGCGCCCGATCAGCCCGCCCTGGCGGAACAGATAGAGACGGGAATCGCCCACATGCGCCCAGTACGCATAATTGGACTGGACGATGCACGCGACGCATGTCGTTCGAGGCGTTTCCAGCATCGAGAACTGGCTCGCATAGGAGCCGAGCGCCTGATGCGCGCGCACCATCGAGTCCTGCAGGAACTTGAGCGGATTCCTCAGCGTCGGCTTCGATTCCTGCTGAAAACGCTCGATGAACAGGCGCACCGCGATCTGCGCCGCGATTTCGCCGCCGGCGTGCCCACCCATGCCATCGGCGACCACCAGCAACAGGGTGTCGCGGCTGTAGGTGTACGCAAGACGGTCCTGATTGACCTTGCGCTGGCCCTTGCGACTCTCCTGAAAAATCGTGAAACGCACCGCTCGCCTACGTTGTCTCGCGCAACAGCCGCTTTTTGATCGTGTCCAGGAAGGTGAGCTTGCGCTTCCGCGGCGCGATATCGCGAATCGCCTTTTGCAAGGCAAAAACGCTTTGCGGGCGCTCCAACGGATCGAGACGAAGGCACCAGTCGATGACCTCGAGCACGTTGTCGGAGTACGCGCCAGCCCAGATCTTCTTTGCCGAGACGAGATGATCTTCAGCGAGCCTCGCGTCGGCGGCCTGCGGGGCGAACGCCGCCAGGCACGCGAACATGCTGGCGCCAATGCCGTACACGTCGGTCCAGGGCCCGAGCCGGTCGGGATCGCGGTATTGCTCGGGCGCAGCAAAGCCTGGCGTGTACATCGGTGCGAGCTTCGGGCGCGCCGAAGTCAGCGTCTGCCGCGCGGCGCCGAAGTCGAGCAGCACCGGCGTGCCGTCGGTGCGCAGATAAACATTCGCCGGCTTGATGTCGAGGTGCAGCAGCTTGTGCGTATGCACTTCACGCAGGCCGTTCAACAGGTGCATGAAGACATGGCGCACCAGCCGTTCCGACATCTGGTCCTGACGCAGCTGTATCTGCTGCTGCAGCGTGCGCCCGCGCTCGTAGCGCATCACCATGTACACGGTCTCGTTGGCGCGAAAGAAATTGAGCACGCGCACGACGTTCGGATGGTTGATCTTGGCGAGCGCGCGCCCTTCCTCGAAAAAGCACTTCATGCCGTAGCGGAACGAAGTGAGATTTTCAGCCGAGCTCGCGCGCACGATGTCACCCTCGGTGCGCAAGACAAGCGATGCCGGCAGGTATTCCTTGATCGCGACGGGAGCGCCGGTGTCGTCGAATGCTCGATAGACGATCGAGAAGCCGCCACGGCTGATCTGACGATCGACGCGGTAATTCAGCAGCTGGTAACCGGTGGGAAGTGCCTGATTGGTGACGCCCATGGGACGGCGGCGGAGCCGCTTTAGACTTGCGTGTGAAATGGATAAGCTCTACATTCTCGGCAACCCCGGCGATAAAGTAAAGATTTCCTTGGCGCTCGTGTTCAATGCGTGCGCTACATGTGCGCCGGGGGCATACCATTCCCACGCCGGAAGCGATCATTCGATGATATTGAGCATGACCGGGTTTGCGGCGGTCGCCGCCGAGCTGCCCGGGTGTTCGCTGACCGTGGAAATGCGTTCGGTCAATCATCGCTATCTGGATCTCCAGATCCGTTTGCCCGACGAGCTGCGGTCGATCGAACCCGCGGTACGGGACGTGCTCGCCGCGCAATTGAAGCGCGGCAAAGTGGACTGCAGAGTCGCGTTGAATCGCTCAACCGCCGGCAGCAGCGAGATCTCCGTCAATATCGAGCGCGTGATCCTGCTGCGCGATGCGGCCGACGAAGTCCTGCGCCACGCGCCAAACAGCACGCCAATGTCGACTATCGAGATCCTGCGTTGGCCGGGCGTACTCACCGAGCCGTCGATCGGTTCCGAGGCGCTCGCCGGCAAGGCTTTGGCATTGATACGACAGGCGCTCGGCGAACTCGCGGCGTCGCGCTCGCGCGAGGGCGCGCAATTGAAGCTGGTGCTCGACGAGCGATGTCGTGGCATCGAGGCGCAGATCGAGCGCGTGCTGCCTCGCGTGCCGATCATTCATGAGGCATACCTCGAGAAGCTGGGATCGCGGCTGAAGGAAGCCGGTCTCGATCCGGATAATGACCGGCTTAAGCAGGAGCTAGCGCTGTTCGCCACCAAAATCGACATCGCCGAGGAAGTCTCGCGGCTGCGCACCCATGTCGCCGAAGTCACGCGCGTGCTGGCGCAGGGCGGAAGCAGCGGCAAGCGACTTGATTTTCTGATGCAGGAATTGAACCGCGAAGCCAATACCCTCGGCTCCAAGTCCGTCGACGCGGAGCTGTCGCAGGCGGCGCTCGAAATCAAGGTGCTGATCGAGCAGATGCGCGAGCAGGTGCAGAACATCGAATGAGCGCGGCGGCAGTCGATTCCGTATGAGCGTCCCGGTCGGCAACCTGTTTGTTATTGCCGCGCCGTCGGGCGGCGGCAAGACCAGCCTGACGCGTGCGCTGCTCGAGCGCGAGCGCGATATCCGCCTCTCGGTGTCCTATACGACGCGACCACCGCGGCCCGGCGAGCAGGATGGCGTCGATTACCACTTCGTCTCGTCCGACCGCTTTGCCGCGCTCAAGGATGCCGGCGAGTTCCTGGAGCACGCCTTCGTGCACGGCAATTGGTACGCGACCTCGGCCACCTGGCTCAAGGCACAGGTCAGTGCCGGTCAGGATGTGCTGCTGGAGATCGATTGGCAGGGCGCGGCGCAGGTGCGGCTGCTGATTCCCGATTCGGTCCACATCTTCATTCTTCCGCCTTCACTTAGATTGCTGGAAGAACGGCTGGTGCGCCGCGGCCAGGATGACGCAGCGACGATTGCCCGCCGCCTGGTCGCCGCGCGGGAGGAAATTCGTCGTTGTGTCGAGTTCAACTATGTTATTATTAATCAGGAGTTTGCCTCGGCTGTCGACGACCTGTCCGCGGTGGTGCGAGCGACCCGCTGTCGCACCGCGCAACAACTCGTCCGGCACCAGCCGCTGATTTCCCAACTCAATGCTTGATGCCCAACTCGATACGTAACTTCAGGTAGGAAAAGCCATGGCGCGCATCACGATCGAAGATTGTCTGACCAAGATCCCCAATCGCTTCGAGCTGACGCTCGCCGCAACCAATCGTGCGCGTCAGATCAGCGCCGGTTCGCAGCCGCTGGTCGATGGCGATCGCGACAAGCCGACAGTGATCGCCTTGCGCGAGGTCGCCGCCGGAAAAGTCGGCATCGAGATGTTGCTCAAGCCGCAAAGCACGCTCTAACGGTCAGGCTCAGCCAGACCCTCGCGCGGGGAAAAGCCACCATGTCGGAAATCGCCGAATTCACCCGACATCTTGGCCACTACCTGCTGCCGCCCGACGTCGCGCTGGTCGAACGCGCGTTCAATTTTTCCGAACATGCCCATCAGGGCCAGTTCCGGAAATCGGGCGAACCCTACATCACGCACCCGCTGGCGGTAGCCAGCATCCTGTCGCAGTGGCGCCTCGACGCCCAAGGGCTGGCTGCGGCGCTCCTCCATGACGTGATGGAGGACACCAACGTCACCAAGACGGAGATCGAATCGTCATTCGGCAAGCCGGTCGCCGACATGGTCGACGGCGTGTCCAAGCTCGACCAGATCGAATTCCAGTCGCGGGAAGACGCGCAGGCCGAGAACTTCCGCAAGATGCTGCTGGCGATGGCGCAGGATGTTCGCGTCATCCTGATCAAGCTCGCCGATCGGCTGCACAACATGCGAACGCTCGATGCGATGGCGCCGACGCATCGCGAGCGGATCGCCCGTGAGACGCTCGACATCTATGCTCCGATCGCCAATCGCCTGGGGCTCAACGCGCTTTACCTCGAGCTGCAGGAGCTTTCCTTCAAGCATCTGAATCCGATGCGCTATCGCGTGCTGGCGCGGGCGATCAAGTCGGCGCGCGGCAACCGGCGCGAGGTGATGAACCGGATCCTGCAGTCGATGCGTGACGGATTGAAGCTGGCGACGATATCCGCAACAGCCATCGGCCGCGAGAAAACCGCGTACAGCGTCTACAAGAAGATGCGCGAAAAACACTACTCGTTTTCGCAGGTCTTCGATATTTACGGAGTGCGCGTGCTGGTCAAGGACGTGACCGCGTGCTACGCGGCGTTGGGTGTGCTGCACAGCCTGTACAAGCCGATTCCGGGAAAGTTCAAGGACTATATCGCCATTCCGAAAGCGAACGGGTACCAGTCGCTGCACACCACGCTCTTCGGCCCGTTCGGGACGCCCCTCGAGGCGCAGATTCGAACCCAGGACATGCATCGGATCGCCGAAGCGGGGGTTGCCGCGCATTGGCTATACAAGGCTGGTGGCGAGCTCAACATTGCCGAGGCGCAGCAGCAGACCCATCGGTGGCTGCAAAGCCTGCTGGAGATCCAGTCCGAATCGCGCGACCCGAAGGAATTCCTCGAGCACATCAAGGGCGATCTATTCCCGGAGGAGATTTACGTCTTCACTCCGAAGGGCAAGATCATGGCGCTGCCGCGCGGAGCGACCGCGGTCGATTTCGCCTATGCGGTGCACACCGACATCGGCCACCACTGCACCTCGGCGCGGATCAACTACGAGCTTATGCCGCTGCGAACCGAGCTCAAGAACGGCGATCAGGTCGAGATCATGACCTCGCCCACGGCGCGTCCGAACCCTTCGTGGCTCAATTTCGTCGCCACCGGGAAGGCTCGCTCGCGAATACGGCATTTCCTGAAGTCGCTGCAGCAACGCGAGTCGGCCGTCCTCGGCGAGCGCATGCTGGAGCAGGCGCTGGCGTCGCTCAAGGTTCCCTCGGAATCGATTACGTGGGAGCGATGGGAAGCGCTCGGCCGGGAATACGGCGCCAAAGGCCGGCTCGATATCCTGGCCGACATCGGCGTCGGGAAGCGGCTGTCGTTTGTGGTCGCGCAGGCGCTGACTCGCGCCTCCAATCGCAGCGGAGACGACCCGCCGCCGGCGTCAGCCAAGGCGGGCACACTGCAGCTGCGTGGCGTTGAAGGCGTCGCCATCCAGTATGCGAAATGTTGCCGACCCCTCCCAGGCGACGAGATCTTTGGCCAGTTTCGTCGAGGACAGGGCCTGTCGGTCCACACGCGCGACTGCCAGACGCTGAAAAAAATCCGGGTCGACAGCGACCAGATCGTCGATGTCGAGTGGGCCGCTGACGTGCAGGGTGTGTTCGAGGCTGGCATACGCCTCCTCGTTGCAGACGAGCGAGGACTGCTGGCAAGGCTCGCGACCGAGATCGCCGACGCGGGCGCCAACATCACCTATGTCTCGATGGAGCGTCCCGACGGCGACGACGTGGTGGCGATGTTCTTTACCGTGCAAGTGCGTGACCGGCGGCACCTCGCCCACGTCATGCGCTCGCTGAGGCACATCTCCGACGTCAAGCGCATCCAGCGCGCGCGCACCTGATTTTTCTCGCGTGACGGCCCGGTCTTCCAGGATCACCGCCGGACCGTTCGGCGCAGGCAAAAAAAGTGGCCGCGAGAAGCGGCCGCTTTTTCTTGCCAGGAGCGCGCTCAGGCGGTCTGTTTGACGAGCAGCTGCTGCAGCTCTCCCGATTCGTACATCTCGCGCATGATGTCCGAGCCGCCGACAAACTCGCCCTTGACATAGAGCTGCGGGATCGTCGGCCAGTTGGCGTAATCCTTGATCCCCTGGCGGATCTCGGGGTCGGCCAGCACGTTGACCGTGAAGACGTTCTCGGCCCCGCAGGCTTTCAGCATCTGCACCGCGGCGCTGGAAAAACCGCATTGCGGAAATTGCGGCGTGCCCTTCATGTACAACACGACCGGATGGGTCGTGACCTGCTCTCGAATGACGTCTTGTGTGCTCATGGGTCGCTTTCGGGGATTTCGAACAATGATAGAGGTAATTGTATCGGAATGGAGGCGACAGGGCTCCAATTCAACCCTGGCGGCGTCGCGGGATCATTCCTTGACCGCGCCGGTAAGCCCGGAAACGTAGTATTCGACGAAAAACGAGTAAAGGATGGCGACCGGCAGCGACCCGAAAAGCGCTCCAGCCATCAGCGAGCCCCAGTGGTACACGTCGCCTTCCACCAGCTCGGTCACCACGCCGACGGGCACGGTCTTGACCTCGGACGAGGAAATGAACGTGAGCGCATAGATGAACTCGTTCCACGACAGCGTGAACGCGAAAATGCCGGCGGAAATGAGTCCCGGCACCGCCAGCGGCAAGATGATTCGGATCAGGATTTGCAATCGGCTCGCGCCGTCGATGAGCGCGCACTCCTCGAGCTCGATCGGGATCGACTTGAAATATCCCATCAGGAGCCAGGTGCAAAACGGAATCAGGAAGGTGGGGTAGGTGAGGATCAGCGCCAGACGGGTGTCGAACAGGTCGAGCTTGTACACCATCGTCGCCAGCGGGATGAACAGAATCGACGGGGGAACGAGGTACGCCAGAAAAATGCTCATGCCGACGTAGCGCGAGCCGCGAAAGCGCAGTCGCTCGATCGAATAGGCGGCCAGCACGCTGCAAAAAATCGACAGGAAGGTCGAGACGACGGAGACCACGATCGTGTTCCACAGCCAGTCCGGATACGCGGTCTCGAACAGCAGCTTCTTGATATGGGCAAGCGTCGGATTGAATACCCAGAAAGGATTCCCCTCGCGCGACAGCAGCTCGGCGTCGGGCTTGAGCGCCGTGATCGTCATCCAGTAGAAGGGGAACAGCAGAACCACGACAAACACGAAGAGCGGCAGATACACGCCGATAATGCGCTTCGGCAACGACACCAGGTAGTTCATCCCCAGCGAGTCGATGGCCTCCGGGCGCTCAGGCACGCTGCCTGCGGCGACGTTGCTCGTGGTGCCGTCGGCTTCGCTCATTTGTCCGACGCGCCCTGCTGCCACGCGCGCCTTTGCAGACCAAAGTAGGAGATCAGGATTGCCGCGAGCAGAAACGGCACCATCGCCGTCGCGATGGCGGCGCCCTCTCCCAGGCTGCCGCCGGAAATCGCCCGCTGAAACGATAACGTCGCCATTAGGTGAGTCGAGTTGAGCGGCCCGCCGCGGGTCAGCACGTAGATCAGCTGGAAATCGGTGAAGGTGAACAGCACCGAGAATGTCATCACTACGGCGATGATCGGCGTCAGCAGCGGCAACGTCACAAAGCGGAACTGCTGCCACGGTGACGCTCCGTCGAGGCTTGCCGCCTCGTAAAACGAAGGCGAGATCGTTTGCAGTCCGGCGAGCAGGGTAATGGCCACGAACGGCACGCCGCGCCAGATATTGGCCACGATCGTGGAGAACCGCGCGGCCCAGGGCTGTCCGAGAAAGTCGATGTACTCGTGGATCAGCCCCATTCTCATCAGCGCCCAGCTGATGATCGAGAATTGCGAATCGTAGATCCACCAGAACGCGATGGCCGACAGCGCGGTCGGGACAATGAAGGGCAGGAGCACGATCGCCCGGAGAAAGGCCTTGAACGGCAGATGCTTGTTGAGCAGAAGTGCCAGCCACAGGCCGAGGCCGAACTTGATGACGCTGGCGACGAAGGTATAGAAGAGCGTGTTGAACAGCGCGAGGCGGACGACCGCATCTCCCCACAGATACTCGTAGTTCTCGAGCCCGATCCAGGCCCCGCTGCGGCCGATTTTGGTGTCGGTGAATCCGAGATAGGTGCCCAGCCCCAGCGGATAGGTGAGAAAAGCGAGCAAAAGTGTCGCTGCGGGCAGCATGAACAGCAGCCCCAGGACAGTGCGATTGTCGAGTGCGCGCGAGAGCGCGGTCTGGTGAGTGGCGAGGGCGGTCACAAGGAAACGAAGTTACGCAGCAATCCAGCCGATGGGCGACTCATGCCGACCGCTGCTGCGAGTCGCGAGTCCCGCCACCGTGGCAGGGCCCGCAACCGGCGCAATGTCAGTGACGCTGATACATCTTCATCTGCCCTACACCTTGTAGTAACGCTCCGCGCGCTTCTGCGCGCGCTCGGCGGCTTCCTTGGGCGTCTTGGCGCCCGACGCTGCTTCAGCGACCATGTTCGGAACGATGAAGTCCGCCTGAGCGGCCGCCGAAGCATAGCCGAGCGTGCCCGCGTAGCCGTTGGGGGTCATGTTCTTCATGCAGTCGCGGTAGGGCGTCTTCTTCGGGTCTGCGGTCCAGAATGCGCTGGATTCGTAGGCCGCGAGCGGGTGGCATACGTATCCGATCGACGCCTCCTGCCACGGGACGTACTGTTCCTTTTCCATCATGAAGCGCAGGTATTCCTTCGCCGCATTCGGATACTTCGAGTACTTGAAGATCATCATCGGGAACACGAGATTCAGCTCCCGCGACTTGCCGTCGATCCCCAGCGGGAAGGGATAGTGCTGGATGTCATTGACCATTTCCGCCAGCTTCGGGTCCTGCGACGTCTTCGCGGCGTAGTAGATCGATATGCCGTTGTTGGTGAGTGAAATCTGGTTGTCGAGGAACGCCTTGTTATTGTTCGGATCCAGCCACGACAGCGTGCCGGGAATGAAGGTTTCGTAGAGCTGCTTCGAGTATTCGAGCGCTGCGATCGTTTCCGGGCTGTTGATGACGACATTGTTCTTCGCGTCGACCATCTTGCCGCCGTGTGCCCACACCAGCCAGAACGTCCAGTTCGAGTCGCCGGTGGCGTTGCCGAGCGCGAAGCCGGGTGGCGTGCCTTTGGCCTTCAGCGCCTGACACAGCTTGAGGAAGCCCGCCATGTCCCGCGGGAATGCATCGAAGCCCGCGGCCTTGATCTGGCTTTCGCGGCCGACGAGCGTGGCCCCGGCAGCGCCCATCATAATCGCCGCCCACTTCTTGTCATGCATTCCATACGCCTTCGCCGCTTCGTACCATCCGCCGTACTTGGCGCCAAGATAGTTGGCGAGGTCGGAGACATCGACCAGCTTGTCGGGATACTGGTGCGCATCTTCCATGGTGCTGATTATGATGTCGGGTCCGCTGCCGACGTTGGCGGCAACGGCAGCTTTCGGGCGAACGTCCTCCCAGCCCTCGGCGTCGACGCGGACCTCGATGCCCGTCGCCTGCGTGAACTTCTTGGTGTTGGCCGCCCAGACGTCCTCGTCGCCCTGAACGAATCGCTTCCAGCGCAGGACGCGCAGCTTGGCGCCTTTTTCGGGCGCAGCCTTGTACGTTGTTTGCGCCACGGCCTCGGCCGGCAACAGCGCCGATCCGGTGCCGAGCGCGGTGCCGGCAGCAACGCCGACGGTGGCCTTGAGAAAATCGCGACGCTTGAAATCACTCATGCTTCACTCCTCCAGTTGACGACTTGCAAATAGCGCTTCGCCGGTACGGTTCGATGCCCTTGGCGAATTGGAAACTAGACAACCAATCTCTCTCCGCTCGCCGCGTCGAACAAATGCGCGCGTGCGAGGTCCGGCTTTAGCGAGATGCGATCGCCGGCATGACAACTCACCCGGTCGCGAGCGAGCGAAGTCACTTCCTGCCCGTTGAATCGGCAATAAAGCTGGGTATCGGCGCCGGTCGGCTCGACCACGACGACGTCGGCCGGAAAGCCGTTTCCTCCGTCCAGGAGGCAATGCTCGGGCCGCATGCCGTAGAGCACTCGCTGCCCGTCGGTAGCGCGAGCGGTGGTCGGCATGGGTAAGGTCACGCCACCGTCGAACTCCACCCGGAGAACCCCACCGTTGCTGCGTGCAGTCCCGGGAATCATGTTCATCGCCGGAGAGCCAATGAACCCGGCCACGAAAGTGTTGTTAGGCTGGTCGTACAAGGTCAGCGGATCGCCGATCTGCTCGACGACGCCATCCTTCATGACCACGATCTTGTCGGCCATGGTCATCGCCTCGATCTGATCGTGCGTCACGTAGATCGAGGTCGTTTTCAGGCGCTGATGCAGCTCTTTGATTTCGGTTCGCATCTGCACCCGAAGCTTGGCGTCGAGGTTCGACAGCGGCTCATCGAACAGAAAGACCTGCGGATCGCGCACGATGGCCCGTCCCATCGCGACGCGCTGGCGCTGGCCGCCGGAGAGCTGCCGCGGATAGCGGTCGAGCAGCAGCGTCAGGCCGAGGATATCGGCGGCCTTTGCAACGTGCGCCTCGATTTCGCTCTTGCTCTGCTTCGCGAGCATGAGCGCGAAGGACATGTTGTCGCGGACCGTCATGTGCGGATACAGCGCGTAGTTCTGGAACACCATCGCGATGTCGCGCTGCTTGGGCGCAACGCGGTTGACCACTCTGCCGCCGATGCTGACTTCACCGGCGGTGATTTCCTCGAGCCCCGCGATCATGCGCAGCAATGTGGACTTGCCGCATCCCGAAGGGCCGACCAGGACGCAGAATTCTCCATCGGCAATATCGATGTCGACGCCGCGGATGACCTGCGTCGAGCCAAAGTTTTTGCGCACCGCCTTGATGCTTACCGCTGCCATTCTCCTCCTTCGTCGAGCCGTTCTGATGACGGCTGCTTGCGGCCTACGGGCGCGAACGCCGCGTGCCTTTTACGACCACGTAATCCGGCCGGCCCGTCCTGGCCCAGGTCACGATGTTTTGCGCCGCCTTTCGCCGCAGCTCGATTTCCGACTGTGCGCTGAAATACGCAACGTGCGGCGTCAAGATCACCTTGGGGTGGCCGAGCACCCTGCTCCCGGGAGAGGGCGGCTCGACCGGCAGGACATCCAATCCAGCGCCGGCAAGTATTCCACTATCGAGTGCGTCAAGCAAATGGTCGATCGTGACGACCGCGCCGCGGGAAGTATTGACGAGGAACGACCCGGGGCGCATGCGCCGCAGCAGGCGCTCGTCGATCATGCCGCGTGTCTCGTCATTGAGCGGCGTGTGCAGACTCACCACGTCGCTCTGCTCGAACAGGGCGCCAAGATCGGAACGCTCGACGTACGCCGGGAAATCGCCGTCGATGAGGTAGGGGTCGCAGGCGACAACCCGCTTGAACGTGTTGCGGGAAACGTGCGCCATTCGTTTGCCGATGCGCCCCAGGCCGACGATGCCGAGCGTCATTTCGCTGGCGCGTCTCAAGCTTCCTGAAGACAGGTAGCTCCACGTCCCGGCATTGACGTCGCGGTGAAAGCCGATGACGTTGCGAACCAGCGCCAGCGCGAGCGATAACGCGTGCGTTGCGACTTCGCCGACACCGTAGTCGGGAGAATTCGCGACCCAGACACCGTGCCTGGCGCAGGCGTCGATGTCGACCGTGTCGAAGCCCGCGCCGATGCGGCTGACCAGCCCCAACAGCGGCAGCTCAGCGATCACCCGCTCGGTGATCGGCGCGTACTGGATCAGGAACGCGTCGATATCCTTGCCTGCCGCGATCAGCGCGTCCTCGGTCTTGCAGTTGCCGAGCACGAGCTCGACTCCGGCGGTCTCAAGGACGCCGCGCTCGAGCCCGACGTCGGGGTAATCCTGCTCGGTAAAGAGAACTCGGGTCATGGGTGACAGAGGTTTGAGGAGATGCAACGGGATCGGCGAGGGGCGCGACCTCGGCGCCCAGTCCGTGCGAGGCCGAAGTTACGTGGCAGCGAAGGATTGATCAAGTGCCGGCGCCGCCGAATTCGGCTTTCGCTCGGAGCTATAATCGGCAGCCCTGAGGACTCCGCGGGCGAGACCCGCGAACAGAAGCCCCATGCTCGTTCCGTCGACCATTGCCGGAAGCCTGCCGAAGCCCGAGTGGCTGGCGCCGGCTCGTCAGCTCTGGGCACCCTGGCTGCTCGAAGGCGAGCGGTTGGCCGAGGGCAAGCGTGATGCGGTCAGGCTCGCACTGTTCGATCAGGAGCGTGCCGGCATCGACATCGTCACCGACGGGGAGCAGACGCGACGGCACTTCGTCACGACCTTGATCGAGAACCTCGAGGGAGTGGATTTCGAGCACAGGAAGACCGTCCGCATCCGAAATCGGTACGATGCCGACGTCCCGGTCGTGGTCGGACGCGTCGCCCGAACGCGTCCGATATTCGTCGAAGACGCCAGGTTTCTCCGCGGCGAGACCCGGCGGCGGGTGAAATTCACCCTGCCCGGACCGATGACCATGGTCGATACGCTCTACGACGCCCACTATCGGAGCCGCGAAAAGCTGGCTTGGGCGTTCGCCGAGATCCTGAACGATGAGGCGCGCGCGATCGAGGCCGCCGGCGTCGACGTGATCCAGTTCGACGAGCCGGCGTTCAACGTCTATTTCGACGAAGTTCGCGACTGGGGCGTGGCGGCGCTCGAGCGAGCGGCGCAGGGGCTTGGCTGCGACACCGCCGTCCATATCTGTTACGGCTACGGCATCAAGGCCAATAACGACTGGAAGGCAACGCTGGGCTCGGAGTGGAGGCAGTACGAACAGACCTTCCCCCTCCTTGCCCAGTCGTCAATCCGCCAGGTCTCCCTCGAATGCGCCAACTCGCATGTCCCGATCGATCTCCTTGGGTTGCTGGCCGACAAGGACGTGCTGGTTGGCGCCATCGACGTTGCGTCGGACAAGGTCGAAACGCCCGAGGAGGTCGCTGCGACGCTTAAGCGCGCGCTGGCCTTCGTTCCGGCGACCCGACTTCACGCGTGTACCAATTGCGGCATGGTGCCGCTGTCGAGGGACCTCGCACGCGCCAAGCTGGCGGCGCTTTCGGCCGGGGCCGCCCTGGTCCGGAGCGAGCTTTCCGCCTGAATTTCGACTTTTGGGGCTTTCCGGGACCCCCCTTGACAGCCGTTTGACCCCGCTGTGGATAGTGCGTATAGTGCCGATTGTGTTTTGTTTCAAGTACTAAAGCACGACCTGTCCGGCTGCTTCGCTGTCGCCGAAACGCCGTACTTTCCTGTCCTTGAGATCGAAACATCGGCCGGGTTCGACCCGATTATTTTCTGTTTTAAGGAATTGGAAAACATGGCAACAGGAACTGTAAAGTGGTTTAACGACGCCAAAGGGTTTGGTTTCATCACTCCCGATGGCGGCGGCGAAGATCTGTTCGCACATTTCTCGGCGATCAACATGCCGGGATTCAAGTCGCTGAAGGAAGGCCAAAAGGTGTCGTTCGAAGTCACCACCGGCCCCAAGGGGAAACAAGCTTCCAACATCCAGGCGGTATAACGCGCTGGTTGTCGCGAGACAAGGAAAAGCCGGGCGATGCCCGGCTTTTTTTTCCCCGAGTCACTCGCCGCGTGCGGTCCGACGGCGGCAGACTTGTGTCTGATCCTATAATGGAATCCCGGCTCGTCGATGCGGGATTCAGCTCGGCCAACGCCGGAAGTTCCGCTCCATGCGCATTGCCCGGTCCCGCTATCCGTTGGAAGTTGTCCTCCTCATCGGGCTGGTGTTTTGCCTGCCCATGTTCCAGGCGCCCAAGAACATTCTCTGGTTCGCGTGGGTTGTCGTCTGGTTTGCATCGCGCATCAAGGACGGCGATTGGGGCGGCCCGTGGAGCCACTGGGACAC
>JALZAN010000083.1 GCA_030948365.1 Pseudomonadota bacterium | reverse complement strand
TGATGCAGATCCGTGGCCACCTTTTGGGCCGCTGCCTTGGCCTTCTTGTGGTCGAGCTTGTGCCGGCGTTGAATCGAAATCGTGGGCATGAAGAGCCTTTCCCGGTGCGGTCGCGGAAGTATAGCGAAATGCGCGTCAGGCGCCGTGGTGCTGCTGCGGCAGCCGACGAATGGACCGGACCCTCCAAAGGCGGCAGAATCGGTGAGCCGACTCTTTCCGCACCGCGAAGACAAGTCACGGCGGGGAGACGGGAGGTGACATGGCAGTCAATATCGCGGACTACTTCAAAGCTCACCTGACGACGCCGGACCTGGTCTTGTACCGCCAGTGTAGCGGCGATGCCTGACTCGATGTGAGCGTCGCCGAGGTGGCGTCGCTGGTTGGCCGCTGGCAGTCCGCGTTCGCGATGCTGGGACTGGTGGCCGGCGACCGCGTCGCGTTGTGCGTGAAAAACAGCGTCGACTGGATTGCCATCGATCGCAGCGCTGGGTCTGGGCCTGATCGTCGTGCCTCTCTACGTCGACGACAACCCGGAGAACATCGCCTGGTGCGTCGGCCATGCCGAGGCGCGCATCCTGGTCGTGGAAAGCTCGCGCATGGCGCAGGCGTTGAAACAGTGCGGCACCGCGTTGCCTCCGCTCCATGTCGTGCGCCCGGACAAGAGCGACGATCCGTCGTCGGTCGCGGCGCTGCTGCCGGTCGCTGCAAAGGCTCCGGAAATACGGGCGTTGCCCGAATCGACGCTGGCGACTATCTGCTTTACGTCCGGCACTTCCGGACGCCCGAAAGGAGTCATGCTTTCTCACGGAAACATCATCGCCAACGTTCTGTCGTGCCAGGAGACGCGCATGGCGCGACCGTCCGATGTATTCCTGTCGATTCTGCCGCTGTCGCACATGTTCGAGCGAACCGGCGGCTACTACCTTCCGCTTTCACTGGGAGCGAAAGTCGTCTTTTCGCGCGGTGTTGCGCAGATTGCCGAGGACCTGGCGACGCAGGCGCCGACGGTCATGTTCGCGGTGCCGCGTATCTTCGAGAAGTTTCTGGCCCGCATCGATCAGACTCTCGCCGGGTCGGCACCCAAGCGCTGGCTGTTCGACCAATGCGTCGCGCGCGGCTGGCGCGTCGCACGCGGCGGAGCGGGGACTATCGATGTGCTGGCGACTCGGTTGCTTCGTTCACTGGTGGTCAAGCCGATCCTCGCCCGGCTCGGCGGACGGCTCAGGCTGACCGTCGTCGGAGGTGCCGCGCTCGACCCGGTGATTGCGCGCACCTTCATCGGGCTCGGACTGTGCATGCTTCAAGGCTATGGCATGACCGAGGCGTCGCCGGTCATTTCGGTCAATCGCGAGGACAACAACGATCCGGAATCGGTGGCCCGCCGTTGCCAGGAGTCGAAGTAAAGCTGGGCGACGGCGGCGAGCTGCTCGCGCACGGCGGCAACGTCATGCAGGGCTACTGGCGCAATCCCGAGGCGACACGCACGTCGATCGACGTCGAAGGCTGGCTGCACACCGGCGATATCGCCGAGATACGCGAAGGGAGGATCTACATTCGCGGCCGGCTCAAGGATGTTCTGGTCATGTCCAATGGCGAAAAATTGCCGCCGCAGGACGTCGAGTTCGCGATTGCCCATGATCCAATGTTCGAGCAGGTCATGCTGCTCGGTGAGGGCAGGCCGTTTCTGACGCTGCTGACCGTCACCCGCGAGACCGACGAGAAAAAGCTCCTCGATCGAGCCAACCAGCTGCTGAAGAATTTTCCGCGCTGGGTAAGGATCCGCAAGGTGATCGCGACACAGGACCCTTGGAGCATCGACAACGGCCTGCTGACGCCGACCCTGAAGCTCAAGCGCCCGCTGGTCCTTGCGCGATTCAAGGACGCGGTCGATCGTGCGTATGCAGGCGAAGGAGCGGCTGTCAGCGAGGCGGGCAAAACGCGCCGATGAGAGTGGCCGCGGCAGTTGCCGCGACAGTGGCCGCGACGCCGGCTTTCGTATACGCTGGCGAACGTCGATCCGCTCGAGACGGGACTGGCGCAGTCGTTCGCGCGGCAAGCAGCGGCGAAACGCCTTTGCGGAGCCGTCGCGCTTCCAGATTGCGGCCGCGCGGCGCCGCTTTCCGATTTTATCGAATGCGATGGCGCAGGCGCCGCACGGATTCGTTCACGGTAGGAGTCGCACATGCTCATCGTTGCCTGGTTGCTTGCTGTCGTCGTGGCGTTCCTTGCCCTGGCGTACTTCAACGCCGCGGGGTGGCTGTGGACCGCGGCGATCGTCGCCGCGCTCGCGGCAGCGTGGAGCGAAAATTGGATCTCGCCGCTTGCGTTGCTGATTGTCGCCGTCGTCCTGCTGCTGCCGGCCTTGATCCTCAACGTGCCCGCGCTGCGTCGAAAAGTGGTCAGCGATATCGTCTTCAACGCGTTCCGGAAGGTGCTTCCGCCGATGTCGCAAACGGAACGCGACGCCATCGAGGCCGGTACGGTGTGGTGGGACGGCGAGCTTTTTTCCGGCAGACCCGACTGGTCGAAGCTGCTCGCGATGACGAAGCCGCGGCTCACCGCCGAGGAGCAACGCTTCCTCGACCACGAATGCGAAGAGCTGTGCGCAATGGTGAGCGATTGGGAAACGACGCACGTTTACCGCGATCTTCCGCCCGCGGCCTGGCAATACGTCAAGGACAAGGGCTTCCTGGGGATGATCATTCCCAAGGAGTTCGGCGGGCTGGGCTTCTCGGGTTTCGCGCATTCGCAGGTCATCACCAAGCTGTCCACGCATTCGAGCACGATCGCAGTGACGGTGATGGTGCCGAATTCGCTCGGCCCCGGCGAGCTGCTGCTGCACTATGGCACCGACGAGCAGAAGAATCATTTTCTGCCGCGTCTGGCCAGGGGGATCGAGATTCCCTGCTTCGCGCTCACCAATCCGAACGCGGGCTCGGACGCCGCAGCGATTCCCGATTTCGGCATCGTCTGCATGGGCGAGCATCAAGGCAAGTCGACGCTCGGTCTGAAGCTCACCTGGGAAAAGCGCTACATCACGCTGGGACCGGTGGCGACGATACTCGGCCTCGCATTCCGCGCCTACGATCCGGACGACTTGCTGGGAAAAAAAGCCGACCCCGGCATCACCTGCGCGCTGATTCCGACGCACCATCCGGGTGTGAACATCGGCCATCGGCACATGCCGCTCAACGCGGTATTCCAGAACGGGCCGAACTGGGGCAAGGACGTATTCATTCCCATCGAATGGGTCATCGGGGGCAAAGCCCAGGTCGGCAATGGTTGGCGGATGCTGATGGAATCGCTGGCAGCGGGTCGTGGCATCTCGCTGCCGTCGTCGAGCACCGGCATGGCCAAGCTTGCGGTGCGGGCGACCGGCGGCTATGCCCGCGTGCGCAGCCAGTTCAAGACCCCGATCGGCAAGTTCGAGGGCGTGGAGGAAGCGCTCGCGCGCATGGGCGGCAACCTGTACATGATGGACGCGACGCGGATGCTGACCGCGCTCGCGGTCGATCTGGGCGAGAAGCCCGCGGTGCCCTCGGCGATCGCCAAGTACCATTTGACCGAACGCGCGCGACAGGTCATCAACGACGCCATGGATGTCGCCGGCGGCAAGGGGATCTGCATGGGGCCGTCGAATTTTCTCGGCGCCGCGTACATGCAGCTACCGGTGTCGATCACGGTCGAGGGCGCCAACATTCTCACCCGCAGCCTGATTATCTTCGGCCAGGGCGCGATCCGCTGTCACCCTTATGTTCTGAAGGAGATCGAGGCAACCCGCGACACCCATCGCGAGCGCGCGTCCATCGCCTTCGACCGCGCGCTGTTCGGCCACATCGGCTTCGTGCTGTCGAACATGGCCCGGTCGCTGGTGATGGGACTGTGCGGCTCTCATTGCGCGCGCGTGCCGGACAATGTTGCGCCCGAAACGCGCCGTTACTACCAGCAGCTGACCCGTTTCTCCGCGGTGCTCGCGTTCCTGTCGGACGTCTCGATGGGCTCGCTGGGCGGCGCGCTCAAGCGCAAGGAAAAGCTGTCGGCGCGACTGGGCGACATTCTGTCGATGTTGTATCTGTGCTCCGCGACGCTCAAGCGCTACGAGACCGAGGGACGCCAGGCCTCGGACGCGCCGCTGATGCATTGGGCGATCTGGGACGCGATGTTCAAGGCGCAGAACGCCATCGAAGGCGTCATCTCGAACTTTCCGAACCGTTTCATCGCCTTCATGCTGCGCAGGCTGGCGTTCCCGCTGGGCCGCCCGTATGTGGTGCCGTCCGATCAGCTGGGTCACACGGTGGCCAGGCTCCTGCTCGAGCCGTCGGCGACGCGCGATCGCTTGACGTCGGGAATGTTCATCTCCTCCAACGAAGAAAATCCGGTGGGCGCGATCGAGCTTGCGCTCGCGGCGACGCTCGCTGCCGACCCCATCGAAGCCAAGATCAAGGATGCGGTAAAGACGGGACGCCTGATCGTGAACGCGCAGGACGACCGGGTCGCTGCCGCGCAGGCCGCCGGCATCGTCACGCCCGAGGAGGGAGCGGCGCTGCGGCGCGCGAAGCGACTGGTGGACAAAGTCGTCCGCGTCGACGATTTTCCTCCCGATCTGGGCGCATCGGAGATGAAGCTGCCTGGACCGGTGCGTGCCCATAAAGCGGCGGCGTAGGCCTGCCCGGGGTCGGACGACGCGAGCGCCAGATGTCGCGCGATCGCGAGGCGTCGTCGATACCTTGCTTTCCAAGAATGTGAGGCAGCGATGAATCAGCCCATCTATGTGGTGGACGGGGCGCGCACTCCGTTTCTCAAGGCGCGTAGCAAACCGGGACCCTTCGCGGCATCGGACTTGGCCGTGCAGGCGGGACGCGCGTTGCTGACCCGCATGCCGTTTTCGCCGACCGAGCTCGACGAAGTCATCCTCGGCTGCGCGAGTCCGTCGCCGGATGAGGTCAATATCGGGCGCGTCGTTGCGCTGCGCATGGGCTGCGGACTCAAGGTGCCGGGATGGACGGTCATGCGCAATTGCGCTTCCGGCATGCAGGCGCTCGATTCGGCAATCACCAACATCCGTACCGGGCGTTCCAGCCTGGTGCTGGCAGGCGGCGTCGACGCCTTGTCGCGCGCCCCGCTGCTCTATTCCGACAAGATGGTGCTCTGGTTCGCCAACTTCAGTACCGCGAGGACCTTAGGCGCCAAGGCCGGCGCATTTTTCAAGCTCCGACCGTCGGCGATGCTCACGCCCGTCATCGGCATTATGAAAGGGCTCACCGATCCGATGGTCGGCCTGCTCATGGGCCAGACCGCCGAGAATCTCGCCTTCCGATTCGGCATCACGCGGCGCGAGATGGACGAGTTCTCGGCGCAAAGCCATCGGCGGGTGCTCGCGGCGCAAAAAGCCGGGCACTTCGACGGAGAAATCGTCCCGCTGTTCGACCGTGACGGCAAAGTCTACGCCGCGGACGACGGCGTGCGCGAGGATTCGACGCCGGAGAATCTGGCCAAGCTAAAGCCGTTTTTCGATCGCAAATACGGCAACGTGACGGCGGGCAACAGTTCGCAGATCACCGACGGCGCGGCGTGGCTGATCCTCGCTTCGGAGGAGGCGGTCGCCACTCGCAAGCTGCCGGTGCTGGGCACGATTGTCGACAGCGAGTGGGCCGGGCTCGATCCGGCGCAGATGGGACTTGGGCCGGTATACGCATCGACGCCGATACTGTCCCGCCATCATCTGCGACCAAGCGACATCGACCAGTGGGAGATCAACGAAGCGTTTGCCGCCCAGGTCATCGCCTGTCTGCGCGCGTGGGCAAGCGACGATTTCTGCCGCGACGAGCTCGGGCTCGAGCACGCGTTGGGACAGATCGACGCCGACAGGCTGAATGTCGATGGCGGGGCGATCGCGCTCGGTCATCCGGTTGGCGCCTCCGGTGCGCGCATCGTCCTGCATCTGCTCAACACCCTCAAGCGCACCGGCGGACGGCGCGGTATGGCGTCGATCTGCATCGGCGGCGGGCAGGGCGGGGCGATGCTCGTCGAGCGAGCGTGATCGGGACATCTCGAAGGTGAGCTCCTTGCGCCATTGGAAAATCGATCGAGATGCGGACGGACTGGCGTGGCTCAGCTTCGACAAGGAAGGTGCGACCACGAATACGCTCTCGGCGGCGGCGATGGAAGAGCTTCGCACCGCGCTTGCGGAATTGGACGGGCAACCGCCCAAGGGGTTGGTGATACGCTCGGGCAAGGCGAATGGATTCATCGCCGGCGCCGACATCGACGAATTCGGCCAGGTCAAGAGCGTCAACGATGCAGTGGTCCTCATCAAGCGGGGGTGGGAGACGTTCGAGCAGCTGGCTTCCGCGCGCTATCCGACACTGGCCCTGATCCGCGGCTTTTGTCTGGGCGGCGGAATGGAGCTCGCGCTGGCCTGCCGTTACCGCGTGGTCGTCGACGAGCCCGGAACGCGCCTTGGCCTTCCGGAAGTGATGCTCGGCATCGTGCCGGGTTGGGGCGGAATCAAGCGGCTCCCGCGGCTGACCGGCGCGCCGGCCGCGCTGGACCTGCTCCTCACCGGCAAGACGGTCGACGCGCGGAGGGCAAAAAAGCTCGGCATCGCCGACGAGTGCGTGCCGCTTCGGATCATGGACAACACCGCTCGCGGCGTGTTGCGCGAGCTTCCCCGCCCCCGACAGGTGCATTTTCCGCTGTCGCTCACGCTCATTCCTCTGATTCGTCCGGTCATTGCCGCGCAGGCCAGAAAGCAGGTGGCCAAGCGAGCGCGGCGCGAGCACTATCCGTCGCCGTACGCGATTCTCGATATCTGGGTTAAGCACGACGGCGACGCGCTGGCGGTACCGGGCTCGGATCCTGCATCCATTGCCCATTTGCTGCAGTCGCCTACCGCCGCCAACCTGATCCGCATATTCAAGCTTCAGGAGCGGCTGAAAAGCTTCGGCCGCGAGGGATCCGCGCCTGCTCCGGCCGGGGCAGGCGGGAAGACCGTCGAACGCGGCGACTCGTCGCACGAGGTCCGCAGCGCCGCGGCACACGTGCACGTCGTCGGTGCGGGCACCATGGGCGGCGACATCGCCGCCTGGTGTGCGCTGCGCGGTCTCACGGTGACGCTACAGGATCAAAATGCCGATCGACTCGCGCCGGCAATGGGACGCGCGGCCAAGCTCTTCGCCGAGCGGCTCAAGGATCCTCTACGCGTGCGCGACGCGCTCGATCGCCTGATTCCAGACGTAACCGGCGACGGCGTGGCGCGCGCCGACGTGATCATCGAAGCCATCTTCGAGAACCTGGAGGCGAAGCAGCAATTGTTCGCCTCGCTCGAGGCGAAGGCCAAGCCGGATGCGCTGCTCGCCACCAATACCTCGAGCATTCCGCTGGAGCAGATCGCGGCGCCGATGCGCGATCCGGGCAGGCTGGTCGGGCTCCACTTTTTTAATCCGGTGGCCAGGATGATGCTGGTCGAAGTCGTCGTCAGCGCAGGGACGCGAGCAGAGCTGGTGCCCGTTGCGGCTGCCTTTACCCGGCAAATCGACAAGCTGCCGCTGCCGGTCAAGAGCGCGCCGGGGTTCCTGGTCAATCGCATTCTCGCGCCGTACCTTATGGAAGCGATGCGCTGCGTCGACGACGGCATGACCCCTGAGACGGTCGACGAGGCCGCGCTTGCGTTCGGCATGCCCGTCGGTCCGATCGAGCTGGCCGATACCGTCGGGCTCGACATCTGTCTCGCGGTTGGCAAGATGCTTAGCAGCGACACCGTGACGCCGAGGCGGCTCTCCGAGTTGATCTCGGCCGGCAATCTCGGCCGGAAATCCGGTCGCGGATTCTACGATTGGTCCAGCGGCAAGGCGGCGAAGAGCGCGCCGGGCGTCGTCCCGGCGGGGCTGGCGGATCGGTTGATCGGCCCGCTGGTTGCCGAGGCGGAGGCGGCGCTCGCGGAAGGCATCGTGGCCGACGCCGACCTGGTCGACGCCGGAGCGATATTCGGCACCGGCTTCGCGCCTTTCCGGGGCGGTCCCCTGCGTCACGCCGCGGACCGCGCGGCCACCGGCGCCACCAGCGTCTGATACGATGTCGGCAGAATAAGATAACAAGATAAAAATCGAGCGACCGCCGGGAGGGGAAAGCGTGGAAAAAATCTGGTTGAAGTCGTATCCGGCCGGCGTACCTGCCGAGATCGACGTCAATCAGTACGCGTCGCTGCGCGAGGTGCTCGAAGAGAGCTGCGCCAAGTTCGGATCCCGTCCCGCGTACTCGTGCATGGGACGGACGATCACCTTTACCGAACTGGACCGGCTGTCGGCGTCGTTTGGGGCGTTCCTGCAGGGCCGCGGGCTGGTCAAGGGAGCGCGGGTCGCGCTGATGATGCCGAACATCCTGCAGTATCCGGTGTGCCTGTTCGGCATCCTCCGCGCCGGATGCACGGTCGTCAACGTCAATCCGCTATACACGCCGCGCGAATTGGAGCATCAGCTCACCGACAGCGGCGCCGAGATGATCGTGGTGGTCGAGAATTTCGCGTGCACGCTGGCTGAAGTCGTTTCCCGCACCCAGGTCAAGCAGGCCGTCATCACATCGATCGGCGGCATGTTGGGGCTCAAGGGCGTGCTGGTCGACTTCGTGCTGCGGCACGTCAAGAAGATGATCCCGGCGTGGGACGTTCCCGGCGCAATCCGGCTGTCCGACGCGCTTTCGGAAGGCGGCCGCCGCAAGCTCGAGCGGGTCGAGATCGGGCACGACGACATCGCGTTCCTTCAATACACCGGAGGCA
>JALZAN010000082.1 GCA_030948365.1 Pseudomonadota bacterium | reverse complement strand
GTGTACTGGAACGGTGCCGCGCTGCCCGACCGGACGACACTGGAGGACAATCTCAAGGCCGCCGCGGGTCAGGCAGTCCAACCCGAATTGCATCTGCGCCCGGACAAGGAAGTCAGGTACCAGATCGTTGCTGGCGTCATGGCATCGTCACAGCGCCTCGGGCTGACCAAGATCGGCATCGTCGGCAGCGAACAGTTCATCGAGTAGTAGTCCGCGGCGAACGGCAGCGGGCGACTGGAGTCAAATCGATATGGATTTCGCACGACAGCAGAGAGACCCGACCCGACATCTGATCGGGATCGCATTCGTCATTCTCATCCACGCGATCGTGATTTATGCGCTGGTGACCGGTCTCGCACGGAAGGCGATCGAGGTGATTAAGAAGCCCCTTTCGGCGACGATCATCGAGGAAATCAAGGCTCCGCCGCCGCCCCCGCCGCCGCCGCCGCCGAAGCGCGTGGTCGAGCCGCCAAAGGTCCAGCAGACTTACGTGCCGCCGCCCGATGTGCCGGTCCCGACGCAAACCACCGAGCCGGTGATTACGCAGGTAACCCCGACGCCGCCGCCCGAGCCGGTGGTGATCGCTCCGCCCGCGCCCCCGGTGGTGGAGGCGCCGCCGCCGCCGCCCAAGCCAGCGATCCGTCGCGGGGCAGTGCCGATCGAGCGGGTCGAGCCTGTCTATCCGCGCGAAGCGATCAAGGACAACATCGCGAGCGGCAAGGTGGTCGCGCGGCTGCAGGTGGACGAAAAGGGACTGGTAACCAACGTGACGATCGTCGAAGCGAATCCGCGGCGCGTATTCGATCGCGAGGTCATTCGCGCGTTGTCGCAATGGAAGTTCAAGCCCGAAGGCGATCGCTATATCGCCGAGATCGAAATCAACTTCGTGCTGCAATAAGCGCCGGTATCGGGTAGTAAATGGTTGCCCGAGGGTGGCCATTTATTTTGGTGATTGCCGCGCAACCGGCGTTGCGCACTGCGGCGCTGCTGCACGCCACCGCTGCCCGGCTGGTCGGCTAGTCCGAGCGCATCGCGTAGACCAGCGCGCTCCAGGTGGCTCCGGCAAACAGCACCACCGCGGCTGCGATGTCTGGCACCCCGAGTCGATGCCCGGACAGCACCACCATAGCGCCACGAAACAGCTCTTCGAAGACGCCGGGCACAGCCATCATGACCGCGCCTACGCCGAACACCCACAGCAAGGCAAGCGCAGGGCGCCGCCACGCCGGAAGCGTCGCCGGCTCCGGCAGCTTCGCCATCAAGCGCTGGGTAAATCCGTCATCGGCGATGTATTCCGCGCGATGCTCGCGCCCGGCGTCGCGCAGCATATCGTCCAGCCAGTCGTCAGCGTCGATGTCGCGATTTGGGGTCATGAGTTAGGTCGTGATTCCGGTGCCCAGGCGCCAAGTCGCGCCTTCAATTTTTGCTTCGCCCGCAAAACGTGGGTCTTGACGGTCCCCACCGGGCAACCAAGCACCTCGGCGGCTTCCTCGTGCGACAGGTCATTATGATAGCACTGCACGATAGCCGCCTTCTCGGCATCCGAGAGAACGCTCATGGCGCGCTCGAGGTCGATCCGCAGGGCGGCCTGCTGTGCGGGCTGCTCCTTCTCGGCCGCACCGGCGGGCGAGAGCGCATCGACGTCCATGTCCTCGGGCATCGGTAGCTCCTTGGTCTTGCGGGCATCGCCCAGGAACACGTTGTAGGCGATGCGATACAGCCAGGTCGAGAACTTGGCATCCTGCCGAAAGGTCTTCAAGTTCCGGTATGCCAGCAAGAATGTCTCCTGTGCCAAATCGTCCGCCAGCGCCGTATTGCCCCCGGAGAGCTTGCGCAGCGTCGCGCGGACCGAGGACTGATGACGGCGCACCAACTCGCTGAACGCATGGCGATCGTCGCTGACGACGACGCGGGCGATCAGCTGGGGGTCGGTGACCGGGCTGACCGTCGATGGCGACATGAACGACGTCTGCCGTCGTACCCGTTTTTCGCCTAGCTCTTGCCAACATCTACGCCGGCGTCAGCGCCGGTTTCTCGGCGCTGCAGGTGCCGGTCCTCGAACCACCACAGCAGAACGTAGCCGAAGCCGAGGAACATCAATACCAGGCCAAGCCAGCTCGCCGAGCCGCTGTTGATCATCCAGTAAAACACAAAGGCCAGTCCGACCGCAGTCAGGATGACGCCTTTGCGCAGGTCGGACCAGACCGCACGACGGCGGGAGATGACCGCTTGCTGGTAGACCGGCGCAGCCGCGGAGGCCGCCAGGGGCGCCGCACTCGCCGCCGCGGCCGCCTCGGGCGAGACACCCGACATCACCGCGTCGACGGCTTGAGCGGGCGCCATCGCGCCTCTTTCCGCCAGCTGGAGGACGGCTTCGTTTTGCAGCCGCGTCTTGCGCAGCTTGTACCAGATGATGCCGATGAGCAGGAAGACGGGGGTGAGGAGAATCGAGCCCGCCACCAGAAAGGCCAAGCCTACGACCCACGGCGCAGTGTGCAGCGCTTCGTTGAAAGAATCGAAATCGTCGTCGCCGATCCGGATGTGACCGCGTCGTCGCGCTGAACGCTTGCTCGGCGGGAAATCGGAGTCGCTTTTCGCGTCAGGAGCTTCGGCCGCGGGCGCCGGCGGCGTAATCGTTATGGTGGGGGCGGCCGGTGCGGCCGGTGCGGGCGGCGTGGTGACGGTGGAGGGCGCCGTGGCCTTGGCCGGCGCTTCGGCGACCGACTTCGCCTTGTCCTCCGCGGCCGCGGACGCGGATGTGGCGAGGCCAAATCCGATTACGCTAGCGGCGGCCAACAGCAGCAACTGCGGCAGCACCCGCGACAGCGAGATCAAGAAATCGAACCGCCGGTCGCGCGCGCGCCTGCAAAAGTGCATGAGTTTCTCCATCGAATAGGGGTCTCTGGGTACTTAGATGGCGGCAAGGCCCGATCTGGATTCACCATTCGGGCACCGCCCGGATGGCGCGAATCCCCATGCTATCATTGCCTTGAGCCAGCGGCGCCTGCGAACTACGGTCGTCGAATGGCGTCCATCGTCCTTCAGACGGCCCTACTTTTGACCACGTCGATCCCGCGATTTCTGGCCGCCCTCGGCCTGACCGCAATGGCGCTTGCCGCCGCACCGGCGGCACCCGCCGCCCAAGCCGCGGAAGACATGGTAACCCTCAACTTCGTCAACGCCGACATCGATTCGGTGGTCAAGGCCGTGGCCGAGATGACCGGCCGCAACTTCATCCTCGACCCCAAGGTAAAGGGCGTCGTCAACATCGTGTCCGCGCGTCCAGTGCCCCGCAGCCTGGTCTATCCAACGCTGCTTTCGGCGTTGCGGCTGCAGGGGTTCACCGCCGTCGAGAGCGACGGCATCACCAAGATCGTTCCCGAAGCCGACGCCAAGCAACAGGGGTCCGCCGTGGTCATGGGAGGCAAGGGCGTCGGCGCGGGCGGCGACCGGCTCGTCACCGAAGTCTTCGCGCTGAAGTATGAGTCCGCGGTGCAATTGGTCAATGTGCTGCGGCCGCTGATCACGGCCAACAACGCTATCGCCGCGGTTCCCACCGGCAACGCGCTGGTGATCACCGACTACGCCGAAAATCTCAAACGCATCGAAAAGATCGTCGCGTCGCTCGACGTGCCTCCGGCAGGCGAGGCGATATTGGTCCCGGTTCGCTATGCCTCCGCCTTGGATCTGGTGCAGATGGTCAGCCGGCTTCTTGCCGATGCGCCGGGCATCCCCGGCGTCCCGGCCGACAGCCAGCAGCGCGTGACGCTGGTCGCCGACACCCGATCGAACAGCGTCCTGCTGCGCGGCGAAAATGCCTCCCGCGTCGCACGTGCCCGGGCACTGATCGAGCAGCTCGACACCCCGGGGCGCGTCGGCGGAAATATCTTCATCATTTATCTGCGCAACGCCGATGCGGTGCGCGTCGCGCGAACGCTCCGCGCCCTTTTCGCCGGCGGCAGCGAGCCGAGTGGAGAAAGTGCGCCTCTGTCGACACTTCCCGGGCTCGGCACGCCGATCACTGCCGGCGCGCCGCCGCCGGCGGCGTCGCCGTTGACATCCTCGCCGGCTCCGCAGGTGCCCAGCTTCACCGCCGGCGGCGCGACCATCCAGGCCGACACCGCCAACAACGCGCTGATCGTCATGGCGCCGGAGCCGATCTACAACAACATCCGCGCGATCGTCGAAAAGCTCGATGTGCGGCGGGCGCAAATCTATGTCGAAGCGCTGGTGGTCGAAGTCACCGCCGACAAGGCCGCCGAATTCGGGATCCAGTGGAACCTTCTCGATGCCAATCGCCTGAGAGACAACCAGACGCAGCTCGGCGGCGGCACTAATTTCACGCCGCGGAACAGCGGCACCAATCTGCTCGATGCGCAGGCCAGCCTGACCAGCGTTGGCCAGGGCCTGAATCTCGCGGTTATTCGCGGCTCGATCAATATCGGTGGCATCGCGATCACCAATATCGCGCTGTTGGCGCGCGCGCTCGAAAGCGACGCCAACACCAACATTCTGTCGACGCCGAATTTACTGACGCTGGACAACGAAGAGGCAAAAATCGTCGTCGGCCAAAATGTGCCGTTCATTACCGGCCAGTACGCCGTGACCGGCTCGGCGACGACGCCGACGCCGTTTCAGACCATCGAGCGAAGAGATGTCGGGCTCACGCTGCGCGTCAAGCCGCAGATCACCGAAGGCGGGACCGTGCGCATGACGATCTACGAGGAGGTCTCGCGCGTCCAGGACAAGACCAACCCGGCGGGCATCATCACCAGCAAGCGCTCGCTCGAGTCGACCGTTGCCGTCGACGACGGCCAGATCATCGTCCTCGGCGGATTGATCGAAGACAGCTTCACCGACGGATCGAGTCGGGTGCCGGTGATCGGTGACGTGCCGGGCCTCGGCGCGCTGTTTCGCTACGACAACCGCCAGCGTGTCAAGACCAACCTCATGGTATTCCTGAAGCCGACCGTGATTCGCACCGCTGCGGGAAGCGCGGCGCTGACCACCGATCGCTACGATTACCTGATGGGCGAGCAGCAGCGCCTGCGCCCCGCCGAGCGCGCATTCTGGCCCGATACGACGGTGCCGCAGCTGCCGCTGCTGCCAAGCACGCCGCTGAATTCGCCGCCCGCGGGACTTCCGTCGTCGCCGGCGCCCGCCCCCGCGGCGCCCGCGCTCAGGCCCTGACGGCGCGCTAGCCGGGTATCGATACGATGGCGTTGCCAGAATCGGGAGCCGCGTCGCAGACGGCACCCTCATCCATTGCTCCGCGGGTGTCGTTCGCGTTTGCCCGTGCCCATGGCGTCTTCCCATTGCGCGACGATGGAGACGCGGTGCTGGTGGTGGCGCGCGCCGACGCGTCGGTCGAGGGCATCGCCGAGCTCAAGCGGGTGCTGCAGCGGCCACTGAAAACGCTGCGCGTCAACGACGAACGCTTCGCCGCCGAGCTCGCCACTGCGTACAACGACGCATCCGCTCCGGCGGTTCAGTTCGGCGAGGAATTGTCCCGCGACGCGGACCTGGCGCGATTGCTGCAGGATATCCCCAAAGCGGAAGATCTTCTCGGATCGACCTCCGATGCTCCGGTGATCCGGATGATCAATGCGCTCCTGCTGCAGGCATTGCGCGAGCGCGCATCGGACCTTCACTTCGAGCCTTACGAGATGCGCTCGGTGGTGCGCTTTCGCGTCGACGGCGTGTTGCGCGACATCATCGAGCCGCCTCGCGCGCTGCACGCCGCGCTCGTGTCACGGCTGAAGGTGATGGCGAGCCTGGACATCGCCGAAAAGCGGCTGCCGCAGGACGGCCGCATCGCGCTCAAGCTCGGCGACAAGAGCGTCGACGTGCGCGTATCGACGCTGCCCACCGGGCCGGGAGAGCGGGTAGTCCTGCGCCTGCTCGACAAGGATTCGGCGCGGCTTGATCTGACGGCGCTGGGGATGAGCGACGACACGCTCGCAGCGATCGATCGCCTCATTCGGGAGCCGCACGGCATCGTGCTGGTCACCGGGCCCACCGGCTCGGGCAAGACCACAACGCTGTACGCGGCGATGTCGCGCCTGCCGCGTGGCGCGCTCAACGTGATGACGGTCGAGGATCCGATCGAGTTCGCGCTCGACGGCGTGGGACAGACGCAGGTCAATCCGCGAATCGAGCTGACCTTCGCGCGCTCGCTGCGATCGATCCTCCGCCAGGATCCCGACATCATCATGATCGGCGAGATCCGCGATCTGGAGACGGCGCAGATCGCGGTGCAGGCGAGCCTGACCGGGCATCTGGTGCTCGCGACGCTGCACACCAACGACGCGGTAAGCGCCGTGACGCGACTCGCCGACATGGGGGTCGAGCCGTATCTGCTCGCGTCGTCGGTACGCGGCGTCCTGGCGCAGCGACTGGTTCGCTGCCTCTGTGTCGACTGCAGGGAGGTGGCGGCGCCGACCGCCGGCGAGGCGGCGTTTCTGGCGGACCTTGGGTTGCCTCGAACGCAGCGCCTGTATCGCGCGGTCGGGTGTCCTTCCTGCGGCCAGACAGGCTATCGTGGACGCACCGGCGTCTACGAACTGGTCTTGGTCGACGAAGCGCTGCGGAGGTTGATACACGATCGTGCCGGCGAGCCGGTGCTGCGCGAAGCGTGCGCGCGGGCCCATGTTCGGACACTGCAAGCCGACGGATCGCGGTGGCTGGCGAACGGTACGACGTCGCTGGCCGAGCTGCTGCGGGTGACCGGCGCAGCGACCTCGTAATAGACGGGGCGATAAGCCGCGGATGGCGTCATTTCGCTACGAGGCGGTCGATACCGCCGGCCGATCGCGACGTGGCATCGTCGACGCGGCCAGCTCGCGCGCGGCGCGCGACGCGTTACGCAGCGACGGCTTGTTTCCGACCGCGATCGAGGCCTCCGCCGGCGCGATTGCGACGCGCACCGAATCGACGCGGCTGTCGACGGTTCAGCTGGCGCTGACGACGAGGCAGATGGCGACGCTGGTGGCGTCGGCGATGCCGCTCGACCAGGCGTTGACCGCATTGGCGGAGCAGACCGATCATCCCGGCACGGCAAGACTCCTCGAGGCGATTCGCGACCAGGTCGCATCCGGAGAGCCGCTGGCGGCGGCCCTGTCGCGGTTTCCGCGAACCTTTTCGGATCTTTACCGCGGTCTGGTCGCCGTCGGCGCCGAGACCGGCCAACTCGGCGGGGTCTTGTCCAGGCTCGCCGACTATCTCGAGGCGCGGCAGGCGCTGCGGCAGAAGTTCACCCTCGCGCTCATTTATCCGGCGCTGATCACCATCATCGCTCTCGGTGTCATCGCCACGCTTCTTCTTTACGTCGTGCCGCAGATCATCGCCGTCTATCAGCAGAGCCGGCAGACGCTGCCCTTCCTGACCCGGGCGCTGATCGCGACCAGCGACTTCCTGCGCGCTACCGGGTGGTACTGGATCGGCGCGCTGGCGCTGCTTTCGGTCGGGGCGACGATCGTGCTGCGTCGTGAGCGCTGGCGCGATCGATGGCATGGGCTGCTGCTGCGCCTTCCCGTCGTCGGCAGGGTGCTCTCCGGCCTCGATACCGCGCGCTTCGCGAGCACGCTGTCGATCCTCACCGGCAGCGGTGCGCCACTGCTGCGTGCGCTCGAAACCGCTGCCGGGGTGGTGTGGGCGCGCCCGATGCGCCGTGCGGCGGACGCCGTCGCCGCGCACGTGCGCGAAGGGGTGTCGCTGGCGCGCGCGCTGGCGAGCCAGCGGGTATTTCCGCCGCTGCTGGTGCACCTGGTCGCCAACGGAGAGCAGAGCGGGCAACTGCCGGAGATGCTCGATCGCGCGGCACGCGAGCAGGAACAGGATGTCGAGCGGCGGCTGACCTGGCTTGCCGCGCTGGTTCAGCCGCTGCTGATCGTGTTCATGGGAGCGATCGTCCTGGTGCTGGTGCTGGCGGTCATGCTGCCCATCGTGTCGATGAATCAGCTGATCCGTTAGCGGCATAAGCGCGGCCCGATTTTACTGCAGCGCGGCGACGCGCTTTTCTTCCTGCATGCCCAGTGCCCACGCAACGTGCTCGCGCACCAGCGGCGACGCATCATCGCAGCGCGCCGAGAGTGCGTCGACGACTGCGGCGCTGTAGCGCGCATTGCCGAGTCCCACGGCGAGGTTTCGCGACCAGCGCTCGAAGCCGATGCGGCGGATCGCGCTGCCTGCCATGCGCGCGTCGAACTCGGACTCGGTCCAGGCGAATAACGTGGTCAGGTCGGCGTTGTCGAGCCCGTTGCGCACGTCGAAGTCGGGCTCATCGCTCGGTTGCGCGTACTTGTTCCAAGGACACGCAAGCTGGCAGTCGTCGCAGCCGTAAACACGGTTGCCGATCAGCGAACGAAGGCTTTCCGGAATGCTCCCCTTGAGCTCGATGGTGAGGTATGAAATGCAGCGGCGCGCATCGAGCTCGTACGGTGCCACGATCGCACCCGTGGGACAGACGTCGATGCAGGCCCGGCAGGTACCGCAATGCGCGCCGACCGCCGGCGTCACTGGCAACGGAAGATTGGTGTAGATTTCGCCGAGGAAAAAGAACGAGCCTGCCTCCCGCGTCAGCAGCAGCGTGTGTTTCCCGCGCCAGCCGAGCCCCGCCTTGGCCGCCAGCGCCACCTCCAGCACCGGCGCGCTGTCGCAGAATACGCGGTAGGGGCGCGAATCGCGCGGCGGGTCCGACGATGCGGCGATTGCCTCATCGATGCGATCGACCAGCCGCTGCAGCCGCCGGCGCATGACCTTATGGTAATCGCGGCCGAGCGCATATCTTGCGACATACG
>JALZAN010000007.1 GCA_030948365.1 Pseudomonadota bacterium | reverse complement strand
GGTGGAACGCTATGGCTTCTGTGGTGGCGGCGCGGTCGCCGGAATGTCCGGCACGATTTGCGGGCTCTACATGGCGAGCGACGTCCCCGATGCCGAGCCCCGGCAGCTGGTGCATGGATTCGCGGCCGAGTTCGCCCGCCGCATGACGGCCATTGGGGGCCTCACGCCGCCGGTGCGCTACGGCAAGACTTTCAGCCTGGTGCACGATCCACTGGCGTGGCGAAACGTGGCCGATGCCATGCTCGCCGAAGCGGGCGTGCGGGTGCTGTTCCATACCCTGGTGACGGAGGTCCTGCTCGACGGTGGCGAACGCGTGGCCGGGGTGCAGGCTTATACCAAGGAAGGCAAATATCGGATCGACGCCGGCGTCACCGTGGACGCGAGCGGCGACGCCGACTTGTCCGCGATGGCAGGGTTCGCGACCACTATGGGGCATGAAGGCGTGGTGCAGAACCCGACCATGATATTTCGCCTTCAGGGCGTCGATGTTCAGCGTTTCCTCTCGGTCTACGGGCCCGACGCCATCCTCGGAGACGCGATCAGCCGCAAGATCGTCGAAAGCAACGCTTCGGGTGCGTACAAGCTTCCCCGGGCCAAGGTATTCCTGTTCCCGTCGCCGCGCAGTGGCGAGCTCCTGTGCAACTGCACGCGTGTCGTCGGCGCCGACGGCAGGGAGCTCAACAGCATCTACGTGCGCGACTTCACCGAGGCGGAGATCGAGGGGCGCAAGCAGGTTACGGAATACGCGCGCTTCTTCCGCGCCACTCTCGCCGGCTGCGAAAAAAGCTGGGTCAACGACACCGGCGTGCAGGTCGGCGTACGCCAGACACGGCAGATTCTCGGCGTCGGCACGCTGACCAACGACGATGTCGTCGTCGCCAGCAAGTTCGCTACGGGCATTGCGCGTTCGGCGTGGCCGATCGAATTGCATGCCGGTGCCAAGCCGCGCTTGACCTGGTTGATCGATGACTTCTACGAAATTCCCTACGAGTGCTTCGTTCCGCTGCGCGGCGAATCGCTCCTGGTCGCCGGACGCTGCCTCTCGGCGCAGCACGAAGCGATGGCGTCGGCGCGGGTGACGGCCCAATGCTTTTCCTACGGCCACGCGATCGGGCATGCTGCGACGCTCTCGGTGCGCGAAAAGCTCGCACCACGCGCGATCGACGGCGCCGAGTTGCGCGCCGTGCTCAACCGGGATGGCGCCGGTCTCGACCGGACGCCGGCGCCCGACGCAATCGAACCGGAGGAAAGTGCGGGCGTCGACCGCGCACTTGCCGGCCGCTGAATTTTCTGAGGGAGGAATCCGTGGACGCAAAACCAAAACTCGAGCACCAGAGCGCGACGGTTGTGCATCGCGACGACCGCGAATGGGAAACCATCCGCTGGCCGGGGCAAACCGGCAAGATGCTGTTTCATCCGCATCCCGACCGTCCGACCGAACCTAACGCCGGCATCGTGCGCTACGAGCCGGGCGCCAATCATCCGTTGCACCGGCACGACTTCGCCCAGGTCTGGTACGTCCTCGAAGGCGAATTCAGAATCGGCGGCAAGATGGTCGGCCCCGGTACCATGCTCTACTACGCCGATCCGCATTTCGAGGAGGATTTGTACACCGAGACCGGGGGCGAAATGTTGTTCGTGCAGTATCCCGGCCCGACGACCGGCGGCCGGCCCATTTATGAAGGCCGGTTCAACATGGCCGAGCGGAAGTCGATCGCGGAAGAACGCACCGACGTATAGAATCTTGCCACGCGCTCGTGAGGGATGAGCGTCGCGAAAACGAAGGTACACGAAACAGCGCACGAAAATTCGCGATCACAAGGAGGAACGACATGAACAGAAAGCGCAGAATACTGCTGCAATCGCTCGGCGGCGCTGGCGCAGCCCTCGCGGCGCAGCCCTACTTGAGCTTTCCCGCGATCGCGCAAAACCGTCCGCTCAAGATCGGCATTATCGCGCCCAAGTCAGGCATCGTTGGCACGATCGGCGAATGCGGGCTGCGCGGCACGCAGTTCGCCGTCGATCGCATCAACGCCGCGGGCGGCATCGCCGGCCGCAAGATCGAGATCGTGGTCGAGGAGGAAACCAATCCCAAGGATTCGATCGAGCGCTTGCGCAAGCTGGTGCTGCAGGACAAGGTCGACTGCGTTCAAGGCGTGGTTTCCTCCGGGGTCAGCCTGGCGATGGGCGCGGTAGCGGAAGAGATGAAGGCACTCACCATTTTCTGGGATGGGACGACCCAGGACGGAGTCAAGGAAACGATGCAGAATCCGCGCTACATCTTCCGCAGCACCGACAATGAATGCGAAGCGGTGATGGCTTCGCTGCTGGTGATCAAGTACTGGAAGGGCAAGTTCGCCACCGTAGCCGGCATCAATCCCGACTATTCCTATGGCCGCAACAATTTCGCCGCCTTCATGGCGCTGCTCAAGAAATTCAAAATCGAGGTCAAGGTCGTTGCCGAGCAATGGCCCAAGGTGGGCACCCTCGACCTCACCTCGCACGTCGCCGCGCTCAAGGCGGCCAAGCCCGACCTCATTTTCTCGTCGCTGCTTTTTGCCGACCTGCCGATCTTCATGAAGACCGCGCACGGCGCGGGCCTGATGGATGGGACGACCAAGTTCGCGTTCCCCGGCGCCGGATTTCAGCACACGCTGCTGAAAAAGGAGTTCACGCCCGAGGGCATGATCTTCGGACACAATACCCTGTACTTCGATCTGGCCAACCCCACCCCGCTGCAGAAGCAATTCGTTCAGGACTACGAGGCCAAGTACAAGGACTACCCGCATTGGGAAGCCGACCGTGCGTACTTCGCGATGGAAGTCTACAAGACCGGCGTCGAGACCGCTTACAAGGCGAAGAACGCGTGGCCGTCCAACGAGGACATCATCAATGCCATGGAGGGGGTCAAGGTCGAGTCGCTCGGCGGCCCCGGGCAGATGCGCAAGGATCACATCGCCGAGCAGACGTTCTACCAGGGAATGACAACGCACAAGAATCGGTACGATTTCGCAACGCTCGGGCAGGTCGAAAAAATGTATTCGGACCAGTTGCAAAAGCCCACCGGTGTCGACTTCTGGCAATGGATCGAGACGGCGCAGATCAAGCTTTGAGCGCGGGCCTCGATTGTTCGTGACCGCGTTTTTCGACATCCTGATCGGCGGCGTCTTCCACGCCGCCGTTCTTTTTCTGGTCGCCGCCGGCCTCCAGTTGGTATTCGGCGTGCAGAAAATCGTCAATCTCGCGTGCGGCTCGTTCTACGCGCTGGGCGCGTACTTCGGCATTACCAGCGTCAACTGGGCGATCGCGGCGCACTTCCCGTCGTGGACCATTCTTCCCGTGCTCATCGTGTCGGGCGTCGCGCTCGGTGTCATCGGCCCGCTGATCGAACGTGTGCTGCGCACGGTCTACGACCGGGACGAAAGCTTCCAGCTCCTGCTCACCTTCGCGTTGGTGCTGATTTTCCAGGATGTCCTGCGTTTTTTCTGGGGCCCCAATCCACAGCAGCTCGGCAATCTGTCGATGACCTACGGCAAGATCGCGCTTGGCACCGTCACGGTGCCGACTTACAACGTGCTGGTGATCCTGGCCAGCGTGGTGATCGCCATCGGTATCGGCGCCTTCCTGCAGCGCACGCGCTTCGGTCGAATCCTGCGTGCCACCGCCGAGAATCGGGAAATGAGCCAGGCCATGGGCGTCAACGTGGGCTGGATGTACGCCTGCGTGTTTACCCTCGGCACGGTGCTGGGAACCGTCGGTGGCGCGCTGGTCGTGCCGACGGCGGCTGCTTCGCTCGACATGCCGGTCGAGCTCGTCGTCGAGGCGTTCGCCGTGGTCGTCATCGGCGGGCTCGGAAGCATGCGCGGCGCGCTGATCGGCGCGCTCATTGTCGGGCTGATGCGCGCAGCGGCAATCACTTTCTACGCCGAGCTGGAGATCCTCGCCATCTATCTGGTTGTGATCACGGTTCTGATCGCGCGCCCGGCCGGCCTCTTCGGCAAGCCCATCGAATGAGCGCCGCCGGGCCGTCCGAAGGCGCGAATTGCGCCCCTTCTGAGGGCACCGCAGCGGCCTTGTTGACCAATGCGGCCGCGAGCGTCGGGGTCGTTTGAGCGCCACACCGGCTCGCCGCAATTCCATTCGCACGGCGGCGATCGTTCTGCTCGTCATCGTGCTGATCGCCCTGCCCCGGTTTGCGCAGACCTATTACACGACGCTGATGCTGCCTGCGTTCGCGTATGGCATCGCCCTCCTGGGCTTCAATCTACTCTTCGGCACTACCGGCCTGCTGTCGTTCGGTCACGCGATGTTCGTCGCCATCGGCGCGTACAGCGCCGCGGTTCTGACGAGCAAGCTCGGCATCCGCAGCTTCGAGGCGATCGTCGTTCTTTCGGGCCTTGTTGCGGCGGCAATCGCGGTTCCCGTTGGATTGCTGTCGGTGCGCTACGTCCGCATCTTTTTCGGCATTCTCACGCTGGCCTTCGGGATGCTTTTTCATTCGTTCCTGTTCAAGTTCTACGACTTGACGGGCGGGGACACCGGCATCCGCGTCCTGCGCCCATCGCTCCTCGGCATGGGCTTCGCCGATCTCGACAAGACGGCGTTCGTCATCGGTCCGTTCTACTATTACTGCCTTGCGTTGCTGGTGTTGCTCGGGCTGGCAATGTGGCGCATCGTGCATTCGCCGTTCGGCTTGCAGCTCGCCGCGATCCGGGAGAACCCGCGCAAGGCAGAGTATCTCGGCGTACGCGTGCGTCTGCTGCGCCTTATTGCGTTCGTCATCTCGGCGTTCTACTGCGCGATCGGCGGAGTCATTCTGGCGATCAATACCGGACAGGCCGATCCCGAGCTCGCGTACTGGACGCATTCGGGCGAGCTCGTGTTCATGACCGTGCTCGGAGGATTCGCGAGCTTCCTGGGCCCGCTGGTCGGCGCTTTCGCGTTCATCTTCCTCAAGTCCGAGCTCATGTCGGCGACCCAATACTGGCGCTTTTTTCTCGGACTGACGCTGGCGCTGATTGTCATTGTGTTTCCGCGCGGGCTGATGGGCCTGGTCCATCATTGGGAAGGCAGGTCGGCAGCCGCGGGACAAGGTGCGCTCAAGGTGCGCGACACGCGATGAACCCGCTCATCGAGACCATCGGCGTGGGCAAGGCCTACGGCAGCTTCGTCGCCCTCGACAACGTCTCGCTGTCGATTGCCGACGGCGAGCTGGTTTCGATCGTCGGCCCTAACGGGGCGGGCAAGACCACGCTTGTGAACGTTCTAACGGGGTTGCTCCGCCCCACCGCAGGCGTCGTTCGCTTCAAGGGCGACGACATTACCGGCATCGGTCCGGTGATGCTCGCCAAGCGCGGGATGGCACGCGCTTTCCAGCTGGTGCACATCTTCCCGGCGCTAACCGTCAGAGAAAACATTGCCGTGGCGGTGGTATCGCAAACGAACAGGAGCCTGCAGCTTTTTGCTTCGATCGCTAGCGACGAGGCGGTGAGCGCGCGCGTGCACCAGGTCGCGACAATCTTCGGGCTCGAGCGCAAGCTCGATGTCGAGTCGCGCCTGCTGTCGCAGGGCGAGAAAAAACTCCTCGACATCGCCAGCGCTTTTGCGCTCGCTCCCGAAGTCATCCTGCTGGACGAGCCGACCAGCGGTGTGTCCACCTGCGACAAGCATGGCATCATGAAAACGTTGGTCGACGCCGCCCAGCGCGCGGGAATCAAGGCGATCATCCTGGTCGAGCACGACATGGACCTGGTCGCCGAATACTCGAGCCGCATTGTCGCGTTGAAGGGTGGCAGGGTTTTGGCGGACCTTCCGCCCGCGCAATTTTTCAGTGACCCGGACATCGTGTCGGCGGTCGTGGGCAAGCAGTTCAAGAAGCGCGAAAGAGCGTGATGCTCACGCTCGAGCGCCTCACGGTCGACATTCAGAACAGTCGGATCCTGACCGAGGTGTCGTTGAGGGTGGGGGCGGGCGAGCTGGTATGCCTCGTCGGACGCAACGGCGCGGGCAAGACGACCACCTTTCGCACCATCATGGGTTATCTGAAGCCTGCCGCCGGGGGCATCGACTTCCTGGGAACCCCGATCGGCGGCCTGCGCACCGAGCGCATCGCCCAGCTCGGCATCGGTTATGCGCCCGAGGAGAGTCAGGTCTTCGGCGATCTCACCGTCGCCGAGAACATCGAGCTGCCGACGTGGACCCGCCCCCAGGGGCGCGACGCGGGAACGCGGATTGCGCTTGCCTATGAGGTATTCCCCCGACTGCGGGACTATGCGTCGCGCGGCGGCAACGAGCTTTCGGGGGGCGAGCGCAAGATGGTCTCGATCGCGCGCGCGCTCGCACTCGATGCGCAACTCCTCCTTCTCGACGAGCCGTTCGAAGGGCTGTCTCCGGCGATCATCCCGATCATCAGCGACGGTATCGCCTCGATCCTCAGCTGGGGACACGGTATCCTCATCGCCGAGTCCAACGTCCACCACATTCCGGACTATGCCGACACGCTGTACGTGCTCGAGCGCGGCGAGATCATTTTCGGCGGCAAGCCTGCCGCGGCGCAGGCGTCACCCGACGTGATGAGCGTCATCAGCGGCGCCGCATAGTCATACAGAGCCCCAAGGAGATCCCCATGCCCAAGATCCTCACCCAAGCGCAGATCGACGCGTTCTGGCGCGATGGGTGCGTGTTCCCGATCCGCGTGATGCCGGAAGCCGACGCTCTCGAGCTTCGCCGCCGGCTCGAAGCCTTCGAAGTAAAGAGCGGCGGGCCCTTGAGCGGCGACCTGCGACACAAGTCCCATCTTCTGTTCGCCTGGCTGGGAGACCTGGTCCGAAACCCGAACATCGTCGATGCGATCGAGGACCTTTATGGTCCCGATCTGCTCTGCTGGACCACGAACTTCTTCATCAAGGAAGCGGCGAATCCCGCTTTCGTATCGTGGCACCAGGACTCGACCTATTGGGGACTCGACAAGCCCGACGTCGTCACCGCCTGGGTCGCGCTCACGCCAAGCAACCGCTCCAACGGCGCCATGGGTTTCATTCCCGGCACCCATACCGCCGATCAGATTCCGCACCGCGACACGTTCGCCAAGAACAACCTGCTGACGCGGGGACAGGAAGTTGCAGTCGATGTCGATCCGTCGCGCGCGGTGACGATCGAGCTCGCGCCGGGCGAGATGTCGTTGCATCACGTGCGGCTCGTGCATGGGTCGCCCGCCAACCCCTCGCTCGACCGTCGCATCGGCTTTGCCATCCGCTACATTCCCACCCGCGTCGCCCAGATCGCCGGTGAGGACAGCGCATCGCTGGTCCGCGGCGACGATCGCTTCCATCACTTCGAGCTGGAGCCGCGTCCCACCCGTGACATGGATCCCGATTTCGTCTCGCTGCACCGGAAGATCACCGAGCGCAACGCACAGATCCTCTACCGAGGCACGGCGGTCAAGAGTTACAACGATCCGAAGGCGCTTCCCGACCGGGCGGCATGAGACGCATGGACGCGCCCGCCAGAGCCGGCCTCGACGGTGTTCGCGAGCGATAGTTCAAACGCCCTGCGCCTTGAGCGCGCGCTCGAGCAAGCCAGGCGCCTGCATTCGCTCGGTCCACGATGCGAAAGCAGCCGTCGGGCCGCGCCAGCGCAATTCGTCCACCTTCATGAACAAGGGTGCGTCAGTCCTCAATGTCGCGAGATCCTTGAACAGGAGCGCGAGGTCGCGCTGTCCGCCGAGCAGCTCCGGCGGAAACTTTTCGATGGCGCCATGGCGGTTCAGGAGCCGTGCCGCCGTGACTGAGCCGATCCCCGGAATGCCCGGATAGCCGTCGGCCACGTCGCCAACGAGGGCAAGAAAATCGGGAATCAATTCCGGCGTCACCCCGAACTTTTCGCGAACGCCTTCTGCATTGCGGATCTTGTTTCCCCTCCTGTCCATCTGCACAACCCGGTCGCCGCGTACGCATTGCGCCAGATCCTTGTCCGGTGTCCAGATGCAGACTTTCTCCACGCGCCGATCGGCCGACGCCATCCGTGCTGCGGACGCCAGGGCATCGTCGGCCTCGAGCTCGACCATCGGCCATACGGTAACGCCCATGGCCGCGAGAGCCTCTTCCAGCGGGTGAAATTGCCTGAAAAGCGCCGGCTCGATGCCTTCCCCGGTCTTGTACTCGTCCCACATCTGGTTGCGGAACGATTCGATCACATGATCGGTCGCAACGCCGACGTGCGTTGCGCCCTTCTCGATCATTTGCATCAAGGTCTGAAGCACGCCGACGACTGCGCCCAACGGCCGGTCCTTGCCTTTGTTGAAGCGGCGCAAGCCGTAGAAGTGTCGGAACAGCTCGTAGGTTCCGTCGACGACGTGAACGATCATGCGTCGATCAGCAATCAGCGGATTGGAAGCAGTGCTGAACGCGCTGCTGGTGTCGATGCAACGCGGCCTCGACGAGTTGGCGCGTAAAGCCGGCATGGCCTTCCGGGTCGTGGGCGAGACAAAGATCGGCGCTGCCGGCATCCTTCGGAAGGTAATAAACACCGCAGTTGGGATTGATTTCCAGCATGAATGGCAGGCCGCTGCGGTCGACGCGTAGATCGCAACGCCCAAAGCTCGCACCCTTGAGAGCGACGAAGAAGCGCGCACAAACATCGCGCAGCCGGTCATCGAGCAACGGATTGTCGACGGGGAAGGCCGACATCCTGTGGTAGTCGACCCATTTCATCGCCGAGTGCTTGAAGGTTTCCCCTTTGGGAAAGCGGTATTGAATCGGCGGGTAGGTCTTGGGCCGCGCCGGATCGCCCGGGTTCTCCGCCACCAGGACCGTGCATTCCGTCCCCTCGATGAACTCCTCGATTAGCGCCGCTCCGTGGCGCCGCATGATCTTGCGCGCCTGCTGCCTCAATCCGGCCGGCGAGCAGACGCGCGAGCGCCGGGAAAGGTCGACGCTGGAATAACTGCTGTAATGTTTCACGAACAGTGGAAATCGCAGAATCTCGGCGGCGCGTTCGACATCTGCCGCGCAGCGCGCCAAGACGTAAGCAGGGGTGTCGATGCCTTCGGCGGCGCAGGCCCGTTTCATGGCCTCACGCGGCGGCTCGTAGAATTCCGACGTTGCGCCGGTAAAGGCGACGCCTCGCGCCTCGAGGGTCCTCACGACCTCGATGCCAGGAATATTCTGATCCGCGGCGCCGTCGCAGAGATTGAAAAACAAATCGAAGCCCTGCGCTATCCGTCGCGTGACCTGCTCGGCCGACGTCGACTTCCGCAGATACTCCACTTCCCAATGCGCGTGGGGATAAAAAGGCCTCGGGTCGCACGGCCAGTCATCGGCAGGAAAAGGCTCGGCGAGAAGATCCTGGTTGGTCAGGAGACAGATGCGCATCGTGGCCTTGGCGCTGCTCGATCAGGAGCCGCCCTTCGATTACTTCGCCGTTCCTGCAGCAGCCGCCTGCAGCGCGGCGATATCGATCTTGACCATCGTCATCATCGCGTCGGAGGCCCCCTTGGCCTTGGCTTGATCGGGGTCGCCCATCAATTTTCCGAGCGCCGTCGGGACGATCTGCCACGAGAGACCGAAGCGATCCTTCAGCCACCCGCACTGTTCGGCCGTTCCCCCTTTGAGAAGCGCATTCCAATAGCGATCGAGCTCGGCCTGATCGTCGCAGTTCACGACGAACGACACCGCGTGGTTGAACGGGTCGAGCGGGCCGGCGGTCATGGCGGTGAATTCCTGACCGAACAGAACGAACTCGACGATCTTCACCGAGCCCGGCGGCCCGCTTGGCGATTCGCTCGGCATCGCGGTAACGCGGACGACGCGCGAATTTGGAAAGATGGCACAGTAAAACGCAGCCGCTTCTTCGGCCTCCTTGGCATACCAGAGAAAAGGGGTGATTTTCTGCACGGATTCTCCTTGATGAGCGCAAAAGTTAATCGTGGGCGCAGCCTTGGGACAGCTGAAGGATAGGCACGTTTCGGCTCGAACTCACCACGCCCCTCGGGGATGGTGTCGATTTCCTCGTCGAGCAGCTTGTTGCGCGCGGAACGGTAAGCAGTGCTCTCGCCCGAAATTGAAGATGCTCCATGTCAGCGCGCCAGCGTCGGATCGGTCGCTTCCGCGAAGGCAATGTGGTTGCCGTCCGGATCGGTCACCATCACCGTCTTCACCCGGCTGCTCGACGCGCGTTGGCTGGTATCGAGACCCATCGCAACAAGCTTGCGCGTCTCCGCCTCGATGTCGCTGACCGCAACGGTGAACGAACCGCGGCCCGCGCGCTCTGGCAACTGATAGACCTGGAGGCAGCCGCCGCGCGGAAATCGCCACTCGGCCACCTCCGCCATCGGCGTCGTTGCGGGGTGTCCGAACAGCTTGGCGTACCACGCCGACGCGGCCTCGAGGTCCTTCACCGCCACGCTGGCCAGCACATTATCGATCGACATCGTCATTCTCCCTTTGCGGCTGCAATGATCTGCCAGCGAAGACCGGGCGATGCATTGTCGCCCAATTCTCGGCCGTTACGAGCCTCGGTCCCGGAGCCGGCGATATAGCTCCTTACAACTTCAACTCGAGCACAACGAAAACAAGCGCCGAATCGCCACTGTAGGCAGCCGCCGCGTCGGCGGGCCTGCCGGCGGCAAGCGCGCGCCCCTCCTCCGATTCCGGCAACGAGGAGCGCTCGGACAAAATCAGCTTTGGCGCAGTGGCTGCGTCGAACGCAATTTCCACGGGCACTTCGCGCGACTTCAGACCCCATAATCGTATGAACGTTGGTTCCTTGCCCTTCAGCTGGTCGGTCCGGACGACATCCTGGCTGTCGACACGAATCGACTGAATGTCCGACTGTGCGGGCACGCCAAGCGTCATCTGATACCCGGCGCGACCGCTGCGCAGTACGCCCTGCGCGACGCTTGTCTTCCCTCGTGTCACGACTCCAGTCACGGTAAAGCTCGGCGCAGGGAGTTTCTGGTCGGTTGCCGGCTTGAATCGGCCTTGCGACTTCAGAAGCCCGGACCACCGGTAATCCTCGTCGCGGCGTGAAAACCCCTGAGCCTTCACATAATCCTCGTCCACCGCGCCGACAAAGTTGACGATCCAGCGCGGCTTTGCCGCGCGGTCGTCGTAATAGGTCAGGCTTAAGCCCCGTGGATGGCTTGCCGCGTAAGCGGGCGTCTGGCTCGCGACCGTGGCAGACGCGACAACGATCAGCGCGCACAGCGCAGACACAGCCCACTCGGAACGCGACGGTTTTCCCAGGCTTGCGGCGAAGACGGGTACCAGCGCCAGCGAAAATGGGATCAGCACGAGAATTTTGAACTGACTCAAAGAGAACCCCAGCACCAGCTCGAGCCCGAGCAGGAAAGAGAGCCAGAAGAACGCCGCGAGCGTGAAGCCGATCCAGGCCGTCGCGCGCAGCGAGCTCGCGCGTCGCTTGGACAGCAGCGTCTCGATGCACGCAGCAATGGCGACACCGAACGAAGGCCAGAGGAAGGGGTACGACGCGCCCCCGACTATCGCCGCGACGCCGAGGGTGAGCAGCGCCAGCGCGATCCAGTTGACCAGCAGCAGCACGCGCGCATCGACGCGGCCGGCGAGCAGCGTAGCCGCGCATAGCGGAACGAATATGCCCGTAGCCGCGAGCGCGACGCGGCCGGGCCAGGGCTGAGGATGATCGAGCGGATGCGCCCCGGGCCAGATGCCCAGCGGATACGACAGCAGCCAGCCGATGACAAACAGGAGCACGCCGACGGCGATCAAGGTAGCCACAGCGGCGACGACAGCTCGCGACGTGAAGGCGTCGCGATGCACGACCGCGAGACCGATCAGGCTCAGCAGCGAGACAAGCGCGATGGGAATGTTGATCGCGGCCGGCCAGACCACCATGACGCGGCCCAAAATGTCGAAATACCCGGCGTCGGATGAGGCGCTCAAAGTCGCGAGATCCACATCGGCCAGCGCACCGGCGACTTCGAATCCATGCTCGCCGGCATGTTGCAGCGACCGGCGGTCGAGGTAGCGCAGATCGTCGCGCGCCGAGTGATAAAGCGACCCCGAATTCACGAAGCCGAAGTTGAAACCGGACAGTCCTTCCTTGCGATAGACCGAGAAATCGGTGTCGTTGGGCAGGAGCCTGTAGATTTCGTAGCTCACCGAATTGGCCCGCGGCCGAGAAACGGTGCGCGCAAAGAGGCCGATGAGCCGCTGATTCCCGGGACCGGTCTCGAACATCATGCTCGGACCGGACGCGCCGCGTGCCTCGAAATTCACCACCGCGCCGACCCGGCGCATCAGCGGATGGCGTTCGGCAAAAGCGCGCGCTCCGCGCAAACCCGTCTCCTCCCCATCGGTGATCAGAAAAATCACATCGTTCCGGGTCGGCTTGGTGGCGAACGCGCGAGCCAGCTCCAGCACCACGGCGACGCCCGCTCCGTCGTCGCTGACGCCGGGCCCCGCGGGGACGCTGTCGTAATGTGCGCTGGCGAGCAGCGCCTTGCCCTCGCCCGTTCCCTTGTGCACGGCGATGATGTTCTCCACCGCGGTACACCCCGGGTTTCGCGGCTCGTCGCTGCATTGAAACGCCGACTGCACTTCCGGCGTGTAGCCGGCGCCCTTCAGCTCGGCAACGATGCGGTCGCGCACGACGGCGTTTTGCGGCGAGCCCGCGGTGTGCGGCTGCTGCTCTTTCAGCAATGCCGACAGCGTGGCGAACGCATGTTGCTCAGAGAACGCGGTATCGGCAGCACCCGACGGGGCGATCAGCTGGGCCTGCCATAGATGAAGGAACAGCGCCGTGATTGCGGCGACGCAAATGAAGCTGGCAACGATCTCGACCGGGCGCCTGGTCATCGCCTGCTCCGGGGGCGCGGCGCGAGCCGCCGTCGGCGAACCCGGCCCTGGCGGCGCTATTACGTCTGGAGCCATGCCCGGAGATCGGCCTTGAGCTGGGTCAGATCCTGCTCCCGCGTGTACATCATGTGACCCGCATCGTAGTAGTGATGCTGGACGCGGGTGAGCACGTCGGGGGGCGCATCGAGCTGCGCCAGCGACCAGTCGCTCGCGCTGTACGGCGTCCCGAGATCATAGCGGCCGCTGGCGACAAACACCTTCAGATGCGGGTTGCGGCGCAGCGCACGAGCGAGGTCGCGGCTCGTGGTGGCGAAACTGTTCCCCTTGCTCTCCCCGCGATTCCAGTTCCAGCCTTTGTGCACGTCGAGCGCCAGCACTTCGTAGCGGGTCTCGGTACTCATGCCGAGCTGCTCGCCGAAGTAGGCCATCGCCGCCATCGTGTACGGCGAGACGATGGCTTCGATGCCGGGATCGAACTCCCACTCGCGCGTGCGGCTCGCGGCCATCGGGCCTGACGCGCGTGCGTCGAGGCGTCCGACGATGCGGCCTTGCGGACGAAGCGCCTCGTAAAAGTAGGTGTTTTCGCTGACGCGCAGGTTCTTCTCCTCGACCAATGCCTGTGGCAGCCCGGTGAGCTCGGCGATGCGCCGCGCGACGCGGCCCCGGCGCTTGCCGTCCAGGCGCGCGCCGGCATGCAGCGCCGCGACGTACTCCTCATCGACAAAGGTTTCCGCCGCCGTTCGCGCTGCCCCGGGCGATTTCGCCAACGTGCCCTTCAGCAGCCCGTGATACTGCGAGACGTTGGCGAATGCGGGTAGGAACAGTGCATATGGAAGATCGTTCGCCGGCATGAAGACGATGCTTTGCAGATCCATCGCGCACGAGATCAGGATAAGTCCCGAGAGCGCGACGCCCGCGCTTTGCAGCTTGTCGGCAAGCGCGGCGCCGCGTGTCGTGCCGTAGCTTTCACCGGCCAGGAAGACCTGCGAGCCCCAGCGCTTGTGACGGGTGAGCCAGATCCGCACCACGCCGGTCAGCGCGGCCACGTCCCCGTCGACCGACAGCAACTTCTTGCGTGCCTCCATGCTGGCGGTGGTCGACCAGCCGGTGTGCGGCGGGTCGATGAAGACAAGGTCGAAATGTTCGAACCAGCTGTACGGGTTGTCGGCCACGGCGTAGGGCGCCGTCGCCATGGTGGCGTCGCTCGGGGTCACGACGCGCTTTGGACCCAATACGCCCAGATGAAGCCAGATCGACGCCGAGCCGGGCCCGCCGTTGAAGGCGAAACAAAGTGGACGCTGCCTCGGGTCGGCACCCTTCAGCACATAGCTCGTGGTCATCACCGCGGCCTCGGGCTCACCGAGCGCTCCCTCCAGGCCTTCGGCCACGACCGGCAGAAAAGCCGCGCTGACGGTGTATTCGAGCGACGTGCCACCCAGCGTAATCGAGCCGCTGCTTTCGCGAGCGGATTGTGCGACGAGCTTGTCGACCTGCTCGCGCATCTTCTTGTCATTTTCCTTCGTGTCGCTGCTGGGTGAGGGCACGTCGGCCATGAAGGCTCCAGTGAGATAAAGGCGCCGCGAGTCACGCGGCAAAAGGGAAGCGAAGGCGCGGAAGACTACATTGGGTCGGTCAGGATGTGGCGCCCGTCGCGCAGCCAGATCGGGCTCGGCAGCACCACGGGCGCGATTGCGAAGACTGCGCGCGTTTAAGGCCGGGAAGTCTAGCGGCCCGGGACCGCCCAGGCTTCCGAAGACCGGCGCGTATGGACAAAGCGTGCGCGCAGCCTGCACCGGCGGGAGAACGAGTCCGACCCCCATGCAGACACGCCCGGCGAAGCACTCAGCGATAGTTCAGCATTCAGCCGGCGGCGACAACCGCGCGCGACGCTAATACCGAAACCAGGTGCGCACGGTACTCGGCCGATCCGTGCAAGTCCGAATTGAGATGGTCGGCCGGAATCTTGACCGCTTTCGCCGCGTCGGCGGTGAAGTTTTTCGCCAGCGCATTCTCGATCGCCGTGGCGCGGTGCACGCTCGACGCCGCGCCAGTCACCGCAACGCGCACGCCACTCGCAGTTTGCGCGACGAAGACGCCGACCAGCGCGAAGCGTGACGCCGGGTTAGGGAATTTCACGTACGCGGCTTTTTTCGGCACCGGAAAGCTGACCGCGGTGATGATTTCGTCGGCGGCAAGCGCCGTCTCGTACATGCCCTTGAAGAATTCGTCGGCGGCGATCTTGCGCTTGTCGGTCTGAACCGTTGCGCCCAATGCCAGAACGGCCGCCGGATAATCGGCCGCGGGATCGTTGTTGGCGATCGACCCGCCGATGGTTCCACGATTGCGCACCTGGCGGTCGCCGATGCCTTCGGCCAGCGCGGCCAGCGCCGGAATCGCCTGCTTGACCAGCGTGGACGACGCGACGTCGGCGTGAGTGGTCATCGCGCCGATGATGACGGCGGCGCCCTCCTGCTTGATGCCCTTCAGCTCGGCGATGCCGCCGATATCGACCACCGTGCCGGGGTTCGCGAGCCTGAGCTTCATCGCGCCCACCAGGCTCTGGCCGCCGGCAAGCGCTTTGCCGCCCGTCCGGGCAAGCGCCGCGGCGGCGTCGGCCACCGACTTGGCGCGTTGGTATTCGAATGCGTACATATCGACTCCTCAACGAGACGGTGATTATTGTCTTGCAGTCTGCAGCGCCTGCCAGACACGATGCGGCGTTGCCGGCATGTCGAGATATTTCACGCCCGACGCCGATAGCGCGTCGTGCACCGCGTTCATGAGCGCCGCCGGCGCGCCGATCGCGCCCGCTTCGCCGCAGCCCTTGGCGCCGAGCGGATTGTGGGTGCATGGGGTGACTTTGGTGCTCACCTTGAGCGGCGGCAGATCATCGGAGCGCGGCATCGCGTAATCCATGTAGCTGCCGGTCAGAAGCTGCCCGCTTTCCTTGTCGTACACGCAGCATTCGAGCAGCGCCTGGCCGATTCCCTGCGCCACGCCGCCATGCACTTGTCCTTCGACGATCATCGGGTTGATGATGTTGCCGAAGTCGTCGCAGGCGGAAAAATCGACGACCTGAACGACGCCGGTCTCGGGGTCGATCTCGACCTCGCAGATGTGCGTTCCGGCCGGGAAGGTAAAGTTGGTCGGATCGTAGAAGGCCGTCTCGTCGAGTCCCGGCTCGAGCTTGTCGAGCGGATAGTTGTGCGGGACGTAGGCGGTCAACGCGACTTCGGCGAAGCTCTTGCTGCGGTCGGTGCCGGCGACGGTGAACTTGCCGTCCTTGAACTCGATGTCGGTCTCCGCCGCTTCGAGCAGGTGCGCCGCGATCTTTGTTCCCTTGGCGATGATCTTGTCCATCGCTTTCACGATGGCGGTGCCGCCGACCGCCAGCGAGCGCGACCCGTAGGTGCCCATGCCGAAGGGAACGCGTCCGGTATCGCCATGCACGATCTCGACGGTCTCGATGGGTATGCCCAGGCGACTGGCGACGATCTGCGAGAACGTCGTCTCGTGGCCTTGGCCGTGACTGTGCGATCCGGTGAACACCGTCACGCCGCCGGTGGGGTTGACCCGCACCTGCCCGACCTCGAACAAACCCGCGCGTGCGCCGAGCGCGCCGGCGATGTTGGACGGCGCGATGCCGCAGGCCTCGATGTAGGAGGCGTAGCCGATCCCGCGCAGCTTGCCACGCTTGGCAGCGTCGGTCTTGCGTGCGGCGAAGCCCTCGACGTCGGCCATCTTCATCGCTTCGTCGAGGCAGGCGTCGTAACCGCCGATGTCGTACATCAACGCGACCGGCGTTTGATACGGAAAGGTGCGAATGAAGTTGCGACGGCGGAGCTCGTCCTGGGCGACGCCCGTTTCCGCGGCCGCTGCGTGCACCAGACGCTCGACGACGTAGGTCGCCTCTGGCCGCCCGGCCCCGCGATAGGCGTCGACCGGCGCGGTATTGGTGAACACCGCGGTTACTTCGCAATAGATCGCCGGCGTCGTGTATTGCCCGGCCAGCAGCGTGGCGTAGAGAATCGTCGGTATGCACGACGCGAAAGTGGAAAGGTACGCGCCCATCGCCGCGGTGGTCGTCACGCGCATGCCGAGGAACTTGCCGTCCTTGTCGAGCGCCAGCTCGGCGTGGGTGACGTGATCGCGGCCGTGCGCGTCGGAGAGGAAGGCTTCGCTGCGATCGGATGTCCACTTGATCGGACGGTTGACTTTTTTCGAGGCCCAGACCATCGCGGTTTCTTCGGGATAGAGGTAGATCTTGGATCCGAAGCCGCCGCCGACGTCAGGCGCGATGACCCGCACCTTGGTTTCCGGCAGGCCAAGCACGAACGCGGTCATCAACAAGCGCTCGACGTGCGGATTCTGGCTGGAGACGTAGAGGGTGTAGCTCTCGTCGGCGCGGTCGTAGCTTGCGACCGCGGCACGCGGCTCGATGGCGTTGGGGATCAGCCGGTTGTTGACGATATCGAGCTTGGTGACGTGCGCCGCCTTGGCGAAGGCCGCGTCGGTGGCGGCCTTGTCGCCGAGCGCCCAGGTGTAGCAACGGTTGCCGGGCGCGCCGTCGTGGATCAGCGGGGCGCTCGCCTTCAGGGCGGCGGCCGGGTCGACAACCGCCGGCAAAACTTCGTAATCGACGGCGATCAGCTCGGCCGCGTCTTTGGCCTGAGCCATCGTTTCGGCGATGACCAGCGCCACGCCGTCGCCGACGTAGCGCACCTTGCCCTGCGCCAGCACCGGATGTGGCGGCTCGTTCATCGGCTTTCCGTCGGTGCCGGTGATGAGCCAGCCACAGGGCAAACCGTTAACGCCGGTCAGGTCGTCGCCGGTAAAAATCGCCACCACGCCGGGCGCGGCTTTCGCCTTGGCGCTGTCGATGCCGCGAATGCGGGCATGCGCATGCGGCGAGCGCAGAAAATACGCCCACGTCTGGCGATGCTGGCTGACATCGTCGGTGAAGCGCCCGGTGCCGGTGAGAAAGCGGTAGTCTTCCTTGCGACGAACCGGTTGTCCGATGCTGGAGAGATCGCTGGCGCCCATGGCTATTTCCCCATCGCGGCCGCGCCTTGCTTCACCGCCTTGACGATGTTGTGATAGCCGGTGCAGCGGCACATGTTGCCTTCGAGCTCGGCGCGGATTTTCGCCTCATCCGCGCCCGGGTGGCGCGCGACCAGGTCGATAGCGCTCATGACCATGCCGGGGGTGCAAAAACCGCACTGCAATCCGTGACAGTCCTTGAACGCCGCCTGCATCGGATGCAGCTCGCCGTCCGGCGCGGCGAGACCCTCGATGGTGCCGACGCTCGAGCCGTTCGCCTGCACCGCGAGAATCGTGCACGACTTGACAGCGACGCCGTCGATCAGCACCGTGCACGCGCCGCATTGCCCGGTGTCGCAGCCGACGTGCGTGCCGGTGAGGCGCAGATTCTCGCGGATGAATTCGACCAGCAGTGTGCGCTGATCGACTTCCGCGTCGACTTGTCTGCCGTTGACTGTGAGTGACAGCGAGATGGACACGCGCAATTCCTCCTTGGGTTGGGCACCGCCGCGGAATGATCACTGGCGGATCGTGCGGCGACGGCGTCGCTAGGATACTCCGCGCCAAAAATCGCGGCAACGTGATCTCACAAATTGCCGGCGTAGTGAGATAGATTCTCGATGTCGGCGTCGGACAGTGTTGCTGCGACGGATGTCATGTTGCCGGCATCGTTGGTCCTGCGGCGCGCCTTGAAGTCGGCGAGCTGCTTCTTCACGTATTGCGGCCACTGTCCGGCGACTCGCGGGATTTCGTTCTGGCCGATGAAGCCGCCGAGATGACACATGGGACAAAGCACGGCGTCGGAGACCTTGCGGCCCGCCTCCACCTTGACGGGGTCGGCCTGGAATTTGATCGGCAAGGGTTTCTGCGCCGCAAAAAACTGCCCCAGCAGCATCATGTCCTCGCGCGAGAGATTGGCCGCCATCGGCGACATCTGCGGATCGCTGCGGCGGCCCTCGTTGAAATCCTTGAGCTCGATATAGGTATAGCGCCATGTCTGGCCGGCGAGGATCGGATAGTCTGGATTCTGCGAATTGCCGTCCGCGCCGTGACAGGCAATGCAGACCTGCGCCTTCTCGCGCGCGGCGGCCATCTGCGTGGGATCGAGCTGCGCCTGCGCCGGTAACGCCAACGCCAGCGTCAGAAGCATCGCGACGATTATTTTGACCATCTTCAGTTGGGCACCATTCGGAGGTCCGGGTTCAGAATAAAAAACGGCCACTCCGCCGAGCGAAGTGGCCGTGTCGGGCTTGAATTTCGCTACTGCACCGCGAACACGAACACGCTGTTGCCGCGCTTGGCGTCGATCTGGTTATTGCCGCCCGCGGCCACGGCAATGTACTGCTTGCCGTCAACCATATAGGAAACCGCGGGCGCATTGACGCCGGCGCCGCAGTTGTACTTCCACAGCTCCTTGCCCGTCTTGGCGTCGAAGGCCTTGAACCAGCCGTTGGCCTCGCCGTTGAAGACCAGCCCTCCGGCGGTGGCGAGCACGCCGCCGATCAGCGGCTGCGGCGTCTTGACGCCCCAGGCGACCTTGCCGGTATCGAGATTCACCGCCACCAGCCGTCCCCACTGCTCTTCGCTCGGTATGGTCTTGAACGCTCCGCCCAGCCACAGCTTGCCGCCGGGATAAGGCACCTCCTCGACATGATAGGTCATCGGCTGGTGCAGGTTGGCGGCGTAGGCCATGCGCAATTCGGGATTGACTGCCATCGGCGACCATTCCACGCCGCCGTTCGCGCCGGGAAGCATGCGCGCGCCTTCCTTGGTCGGAAGCACCCACATGTTCTCCTGCGGGATCATCGCCTCCGAGAAGCGGATCAGCTTGCCGGTGTTGCGCTCGTGCACGTAGACGTGTCCGGTCTTGCCGCCGTGAATCACGACGTCGACCATTTTCCCGTCCTTGTCCTTCGCCTGCGTCAGAATTGCCGGGCTGACCGCGTCCAGGTCCCACACGTCGTGGGCGATGTACTGGAAGTGCCACTTGTACGTGCCCTTATCGAGGTCGACCGCGACCATCGAGTTGGTGTACAGGTTGTCGCCCGGACGGATCCCGCCGTACAGATCCGGTGACGGATTTCCGGCGAGGAAAAACACGGTACGGGTCTTCTTGTCGATCGCCGGGGTCATCCACACGCCGCCCCCGAGCGTCTGGTAGAAGGAGCTGTCCTTGGCAAGAGCGGCCTTCTCAGCCTCGATGTTGCGGTGCATGTCGCGGCCGGTCGCGTCGTTCTTCGCCCACACCCCTTCATGGCCCTTGTCGGGAATCGAATAGAACGTCCACAGCAGCTTGCCGTCGTTGGCGTCGAACGCCTTCAGGAAGCCGCGCACGCCATATTCGCCGCCGTTGGTGCCGATCAGTACCTTGCCGTCGACGACCGCGGGCGCCATCGTTTCCGAATAGCCCTTGTCGGGATCGGCGATCTGGATGTCCCACAGGAGCTTGCCGGTCTTCGCGTCCAGCGCGACCAGCTTGGCGTCGATCGTGCCCATGTACAGCTTCCCTTCGGCGATCGCGACGCCACGGTTGTTGTTGCCGCAGCAGACGGTGACGATCGGACCGAGCTTGTGCTTGTAGTGCCAGAATTCCTCGCCGGTCTTGGCATCGATGGCGTAGACATGGTTGAACGAAGTGGTCAGGAACATCACGCCGTTGTCAACGATAGGCGCGGTCTCCATCGACTCGAGCACCGCGGTCTGAAATACGAACGCGGGCTTGAGCTTGCTGACGTTGGAGGCGTTGATCTGATTGCCGACGTAGTAGCGCGTCTGCTCATAGCTACCGTTCGGATGCAGCCAGTTCTTATTGTCCTTGCCGGCGCCGTCGAGCATCGCCTGGCTGACGCTGGCGAGACTTGCCGACATCGGACGTGACGTGGTCGTCGCGCTGCCGGTCACTTCCTGTGCTGTTGCCGATGCACCGACGCCGCATGCGAGCACGAGACTCGAGACGATGCGGAAGGGCTTGATGAAGTAGGGCGCCATGCTCTCCTCCTGCGGAATTATCATGTCGCGCCGCGATTTTACGCGACGACAGGTGCCAGCTTTCGTTGCAGCGCCAGCCTGCTTGCGACGCGATTCGGCTGGCTGCCGGATGAGTTATAGTCGAACCAAAATGGAAATGCAATCTGTAACAGACAACTTTCGATCCGCTCCGAGAGTACCGCGCCGTAGCGGCAACCTCGTTTGCGTGGCACTTGGACTTCCGCTCCTGACGTGGCTGATGCTCATTGCGCTGCCGTATCCGGTGCTGGCGCAGGATTTGTCCGCCAACGCCCGATTGCTGGTTGCAGCTCGAAACGCCGATCAAGCCGCTGTCGCCAGGGCCCTCGCCGACGGGGCTTCGCCGAACGCCCGCAACCGCGTCGGGGAAACCGCGCTGATCATTGCCCTGAAAAACGATCAGCCGGCGTTGGCCAGGGCGATGATCGATGCGGGTACCGACGTTAACCTCGCCGCCGTGAACGGCGTCACGCCGCTGATGGCGGCCGCGCACGCCGGCCAGACGGCCATCGCGCAAATGTTGCTGGCGAAGGGAGCGGATGTCGCGCCGACCGATCGCCTGAAGAAGAGCGCGATGCTCTATGCGGCTGGCCAGGGCAGCACCGACGTTGTGATGTTGCTGCTTCGCGCGGGGGTCGATCCAAACGCGGTGTACGGGCATGAGCTGACCGCGCTGATGTGGGCGGCCGGGTATGGGAAGACAGACACCGTGCAGGCGTTGCTGGCGGCCGGCGCACGCGCCGAGCTCAAGGACGATCGCGGCAAGACCGCGCTCGATATCGCGCGAGAGGGCAATTTCACCGAAACGGCAAAAGTGCTCGAGCCCCTTCTTCGACGCTGACCACGCGTCGAGTCACACCGGGGTTTCCGGGAATCGCCGCGGAGGCCCGGCGCGCGGCAGCCACGGCCAGATGCGCCGAAATGATCCGTCGCGCTCCCACAGCGCGTGATTAAGGGCGCCCGTGACGTGCAAGCCGAGCGCGCCCACCAGCACCCAGCTATTGGCGAGATGGATGACGCTCATCGCGTCCTTCAACGGGTCGCTCCTGGGCGCCCACGCCGGCAGCACGACACCGAAAAAACGGATCGGGTAGCCGCTGAACACGGATCCGAGGTAACCCGACAAGGGTTGCACGATGAGGCACACGTAGAACAATACGTGAACGCTACGGGCAAGTCGCTCGTGCCATCGCGGCATCGGCACGAACGGCGGCGGCGCGTGCCCGGCGCGCCACGCAATTCGGGCCAGCATCAACAGAAAAACCGTCATGCCGATCGACTTGTGCAGATTGAAAGCGCCGACCCGCGGACCGACCGGAGTCTTGGGTATAGTCTGCATCCACCAGCCCCAGCCGATCAGGCACACCACCGCCACGGCGATCACCCAATGCAGGACGATGGCAGTCGTCGTGTAACGGATCCCCGGTTCAGAACCGGACATTGGCGCTTACGCCGAGCAAGCAGTTGCGGCCGGCGGCGGGCTCGAAAAAGCGGCTGTTGGTATCGCCGACGATCACCGAGCCGACGTAGTTGCGATCGGCGAGATTATTCACGCGCGCGAACTCACGGAAGGTCCAGGCGCCGGCTCGCTGCTCGAATCCGGCACGGGCGTTCACGGTCGAATAGCTCGGCGCCGCGTCGGTGTTGCGTTCATTCACGTACAACTTGGCCGTGTACTGGATTTCCAGCGCCGCCGAAAAGCCTGCCCAGTCGGCCCGGGTCCATGCCAGCTCGGCGTAGGCGCTGGACGCCGGAACGGCCGGCAATCGCGAGCCTGCGCTGACCCGTTGCGGGGGCGTGCCCGTGGTCGTGTCATCGGAAAAGGTGGCCGCGAGATAGGTGTATGCGACGTATCCGGTGAACCCCGCGCCAAGCGCGCCTTCCCATTGCGCTTCGACGCCGCGGCGGCGGGTCTTGCCCGCGTTCTTGTACGTCGTGCGTCCGCCGGTGGCGGCATCGATGATGATCTCGTTGGTCGTGCGGGTGGTGAACGCGGCCAGGTTCACGCGCTGAGTTCCGAGCACATGCGCCTTGACACCGATCTCGGTGGAGCGGCTTACCGCCGGCTGCAAGGCGAAATTGAGCCCCGTCCCGGTGTTGCGATAGGCGAGCTCGATGAAAGTCGGGGTTTCGAAGCCTTCGCCCCAGTTGGCGTAGACATTGAGGTCCTTCGCCGCCCGCCAGACGATGCCGCCGACGGGACTCGCGTGCGAATAGGCGACCCTCCCGCTGTCATCGGGATTGTTGGCGGTGATGTAGTGATCGTTGCTGACGAATCGCACATCGCTGTAGCGCACTCCCGCCAGCAGCGACACGGGGGCGATCGGTGACCATTCGGCCTGCGCGTAGACATCCTGATCGCGCACCGTGTCGTCTTCGTCGCGCCGCAAGGCGCCCAGTGCGCCGTTATTGTTGACGAAACCCTTGCGCGCCTGATCCTGGCGGTCATACGCGGCGCCGACGGTCAGGGAAAGCGGCCCGCCGCTGAGCGTGGTGCGGGTGGTTACGCGCGCATCGACGCCGCCGAAGGTGCTATCGAGATCGGTCACGCCGCCGGAAGACGTATCGCCCGCGCCTTGGAGCGCGAGGTACTGGCGTACTGCGCGATGGCCGGTGTATCCGGTCAGGCGAATAGTCGTGTCGTCGCTCACGCGCCGCTCGATGGTCACGCCGCCTTGCTGCTGTCCGACGGTTTTGCGCGTATCGAACTGGATCGCCACGGGATCGACCTGCCTCGGATTTGCCCGCCATTGCGCCCGAGTCAAGCCGAGCGGGTCGAGCGCTTCCGGTTGATAGAGCGTGTTGCCGATCAGCGTCACCCGGGTGTCGCCATCGAACATGAATCTGAGCTTAGCATTCAGCTGGTCCCGCGATGCTTCGCTGTGGTCGCGGTAGCCGTCGGTCTCGAAATGATTGGCGGCGACGACGTAGTTAACGCCGCCCGTGTCGCCGGCGACCTTGGCAATGCTGTTCGAGGTGCGAAAACTGCCGCCGATCACTTGCGCCTGGGCGTATGGCGTGGGTGGGCCGTCCTCGGTGAATATGGCGATTACGCCGCCCGAACCGTTGCCGTACAGCGTCGAGAACGGCCCCCGCAGGACCTCGATGCGCTGCGCCGACGCAAGGCTGAAGCTCCCCGTCTGGCCTTGGCCGTCGGGCATCGTCGCCGGGATCCCGTCCTGGTAGAGCCTTATGCCGCGGACGCCGAAGGTTGCGCGCGCACCGTATCCGCGGGAGGAAACCTCCAGATCCTGGGCGTAATTCCAGCGATTCTGAATGACCAGGCCCGGGACGCGCGCGAGCGACTCGGACAGGTTGATCTGCAGTTGATCGCGTTGGATGCGCGTCGCATCGACGCTGTCGATCGCGACCGGCAGATCGAAGGCGCTCTGTTCGGTGCGGGTAGCGGTGACGACGAGCGGATCGACACGGCGAGCTTCCTGCGCCAGCGAGGTTGGCGGCAACAGCGCGCCGGCGACCACGCCGATCACGCCCCAAAGCGATCGCGGGCCCTGCGCACATGCGCGGCGAGGTGAAGGCACTGTCACGATCTCGATGTCGATGAGTTGCCGCAAACTCATGTAGCATACCCGATTGACGGTAGCTGCTTCAACGCGGCGCGTCGCACCCTCCACGGAAGAGAAAAGTCATGCGCTCGCCCTCGCTCACGATCGGCACGATACTCGTGTCGGCTGCGACTTCGTTTGGCGCAACCGCGGCTCCGTTCGCGTACGTATCCAACGAGGGCTCGGGTTCGGTATCGGTGATCGATACCGAAACCGACAAGGTAACCGCCACGTTCAAGGTCGGAGGCAAGCCACGCGGCATCGCGCTCTCGGTGGATGGAAAGCGCCTCTATCTGAGCGATCAGACCGGCAACGCGGCGCTGGCCGTCGATCCTTCCAACGGTGCGCTGCTCAGCCGCACGGCGCTGGGAAGCTCGCCCGAAGGCATTTACCTCTCGCCCGATGGCCGCCTTCTGTCCGCGGCGGTCGAGGAAGACGATCAGGTGCTCATCATCGACACGGAAACCGACAAAGTGGTACAGCGCCTGAAAATGCGCGGAAAGAATCCCGAGCACGCGGTTTTCAGTCCCGACGGGCGATGGTTGTACGTGAGCAGCGAGGAAGCCGACAGCGTCGACATCGTCGATCTCGGCAAAGGTGAAGTGATCAAGTCGGTGAAGGTCGGCGATCGCCCTCGCGGCATTGGATTTCTGCCCGACGGGACGCGGGCCTACGTCGCCGCGGAAAACGCCGACACGGTCAACGTATTCGACGTCGCGACCCACGAAATCATCGCCCGAATCAAAGCCGGCAGCCGCTCCAACGGCGTCACCGTGCGGCCCGACGGCAAGCGCGTTTACGTCAGCTCAGGCGGCGAAGGCAAGGTGCAGGTGATCGACACCGCGACCAACGCGATCGTCGCCAATATTCCAGTCGGCAAGCGGCCCTGGAACATGGCCATTACGCCGAATGGGCGCAAGCTGTACGTCGCCTGCGGGCGATCCAATGCGGTCGCCGTGATCGATACCGCGACCAACGTGCAGATCGCCGAAATCGAGGTCGGCCAGCTTCCCTGGGGCGTGGCAATCCGCTGACCTGATCATGCGATCGATCCGGTGGGCGTGGGTCCGCGCCGTCCCGCTGACCTTGGCGCTCGCCGGCATCGTGCTCACGGCAGCAGCGCGGGCGGACAATCCCGCCGAAGTCTTCGAATTGCCGCGCGTGGAAGTCATCGGCACGACACCTCTTCCAGGGCTTGGCACCGAGCTGTCGGACGTCCCGGCGAACGTCCAGATTTTCGGTAACCGCGATCTTGCGCGCCAACGTCCGCTCGATCTGACCGGCTTTCTCGATCGCAATGCCAACAGCGTCGGCGTCGGCTCCGGCCAGGGAAACCCGTATCAGCAGGATTTGAGCTTTCGCGGTTTCGCCGCCTCGCCGCTGCTTGGAACGCCCCAGGGAATCTCGGTATTCCTCGACGGGGTGCGCATCAACGAAGCCTTCGGCGATGTCGTCAACTGGGATTTTTTGCCGCGCTCGGCCATCTCGACCATCCAGCTGATTCCGGGATCGAACCCCGTCTTCGGCCTAAATACGCTTGGCGGCGCGCTGTCGGTGTACACCAAGAGCGGCGCGCAATATCCGGGCGCCGCGGTGGAATTGTCGACAGGCTCGTTCGGCCGGCGGAGCGCGCAGTTCGAATACGGGGGCGCACGCGACTCGTTTGACTACTTCCTGACGGGTAATGCGGCCGCCGACAATGGCTGGGCGGAGCACAACCCCAGCCGACTGCGGCAGTTTTTTGGCAAGGTAGGACTGCAGGACGAGCGCTCCGATTTCGATCTAAGCACATCCATCGCCGACAATAAGCTTCAGGGCACGCAGACGCTGCCTGTGTCATTTCTCGATACGCCACGCCAGTCGTATACCTTCCCTGACACCAACCGGAACCGGCTCGTCCTGGTCGCCGCCAAAGGCAGCCGCTTCCTGAGCGATTCGATGCTGCTCGGCGGCAACGTTTACCACCGCCGCTATCGCAACGACAACGTCAGCAGCAACGTCAACAACGGATATGGGGTCTTGGATCCCGTCACGGGCCAGGCTCAACTCAATCAGGCGACCAACGACCGCTCCCAGATCGATCAAAGGAGCTGGGGCGCCGGATTGCAGCTAACAAGCCAGGCCAGCATCGCGAGCCACGTCAATCAGTTCGTGATGGGGATCAGCGTCGATGCCGGCGACACGCGGTTCACCCAGCAATCGCAGCCGGCGATGTTTACCGCCGATCGCGCCACGATCGTCGCGGGCGACTATGCGCCGGAAACCGATGTCGGCACGTCCAATCGTTATCTAGGGGTATTCTTCGCCGACACTTTGTC
>JALZAN010000006.1:14991-26788 GCA_030948365.1 Pseudomonadota bacterium | reverse complement strand
GAGCAGCGCGACCGGGACCCGGAAATAGCGACCGTAGATCTGCAGATTCTCGATCACGGTGAAGTCGGGATCGAGATTGTCCATTTGCGGCACGACACCGACGCGCACCCGCGCTTCGCGCGCCGCCTTGGGCACGGGTTCTCCGACCAGAGTGAGGGTGCCGGCATTGGGATCGGTCAGGCCCAGACAGCAGCGTAGCGTCGTTGTCTTGCCGGCGCCGTTGGGTCCGAGCAGGCCGAAGCATTCACCGCGCGCGATCGCGAAATCGAGCCCGCGCAAGACTTCGACGCTGCCGTAGGATTTGCACAGTCCGACGACGGACAGGACGATCGAGTCGGCCGCGTTCACTTTTGCCACATGCCGGCGATTACGCGCTGCAGCTGCGGCAGCCGGCCGTGGAAGAAATGTCCGCAACCGGGAAACACTATGATGGCGAGCTGCTGCGGGCGCGCCCACGCCAGCACGTCGGCAAGCTCGACGACGTCGTCCTCCTCGCCGTGAATAACGATGGTGTCGGCGGGAACGGTCTCGATGGGGAAGCGCTTGACCGCGGGACCGACCAGCACCAATCGCTCGGCGGCGACGGCGCGCGCGACGCGCGTCTGTACGTACGATCCGAACGAGAATCCGGCGAGCGCGACCGGAAGGTCGCCGAACTCTGACTTTGCGGCCGCGAGCGCGGCCAGCGCGTCGTCGGTTTCGCCGACGCCGTCGTCGAAGGCGCCAACGCTCGCGCCCACGCCGCGGAAATTGAACCGTGCTGCGGCATAGCCCAGCGCGGCAAAGGTCTTGGCCAGCGTCTGCACGACCTTGTTATCGAGCGTGCCGCCCTGAAGCGGGTGCGGATGCGCGACGAGCGCGATGCCTCGCGGCGCGCTTTCGGGAACGTTGAACGCCACTTCGAGCGCGCCGGCGGGACCGGCGACGATCGTGCGCCGCTCGCCGCGGGTCAAATCTTCAGCCTCTCCGCGACGTGCATGTCGGGCGCGCGGTAATTGTTGCAGCAGGCCTCGGGCGGATCGCGTTGGTTGCTACAGAAAAAGACGTGGCGCTTGTAATAGTTCATTCAAGCTCGCGGTGAGCGGCGGATTATACGCGAACGCTCTCAGGCTTCCGGCCGCTTCCGCTGACTGAGGCGAGGCGCGTCTTTAGCTCGGACCGTGTTGCCCGGGCAAGATGGTCTCTCCCCATGCGGGCCGGCCGGCGAGCCACATCAGATAACAGCTCGCGAGCACCGGCCAGACCACGAGCACCGCATGCGTCAGTCCGTTGAAGTTGAGCAGGTGCCCATAAGGCCAGTCGAAAAGGGCCAGCGGCGCGCGCGCCTGCCACATGTCGGGCGCGAGCAACGGCGCCGTCAGCGACGATAGAAGCGCGATCCCGCACAAGGTGGTCTGCACCGGCCGTGGCATCCTGGTCGTCAGCAAAAGGACGACCGCGCCGGCAGCGACGCCGATGGTGACGCCGGGCTTGAGCCAGTTGTCCCACATCGTCGACCGCAGCAGCACCGTCGCCGCGGCACCCTTGAGCATCAAGGCCCCGCCGATGAGCACCAGCACCGCGCCACCCAGATAGCGCCGTTGGTTCAGAAGCAGCGCGAGAAACAGTCCCACGCCGACGACATTGAACGCGCTTTCCGCCGCTTGAAGCATCGCGCCGGCGAGATCGCGCGCAAGCTCCAGCGAGGGATCGAACGTTGCCGCGAACAAGGGAATGCCGGGATTGACCTGCGCCAGCAGCCAGATCCCGAGCAGGGCGATGCCGAGGTCGCCGCTTCTTCCGCCGAGGAAGACGCGCTGTCGCCATTCTCCGATGCGCGCGCGCATTCCCGGCGCACCGTTGAGCGCGGTGGCGACGATACCCCCGAGCGCGCCCCCGGCGGCGTTGGAAACGAGATCGATCGTGCTCGCGTCGCGCGACGGCAGGAACATCTGCGTGGTCTCCATCGCCGCCGACAGCAGTGCCGCGCTCACGGTGGCAGCCGCCAACCGCGTCGTGGCCGGCGTCCGCCTTCCGATCAGCGCGACAAAAAAGCCGAAGGGTACATAGGCGGCGACATTGATGGCGATGTCGTAGCGGGTGTAGCGCGTGGGCCACGGTGCGAACAGAAAAAACGGAGCTCCTGGCAATGGCGCCATCCATCCGGAAAACGGTTCCAGGCTCGCGTAGACGATCATGACCGCGTACAGGGCGGCGAAATACTGTGGTAACTGTGTCGCGTGGGGACGATCGCTCATGGCAGCAACTTGCGCACGGCAGTCATCGTCTCATCCTCCCGCAAAACCGCGAAGCCCTGCTCAAGGAACAGCGACAGCGCTCCATGGTAATGATCCGCGGCGAGGTCGCTCTCGGGGGATTTGAAGGGGAACGCATCGACCACCCTGAATCCGCGTGCAGCGAACGACTCGAGCGCGCCGGCGAGGAGTGCGCGCGAGATTCCTTGCCGCCGCCGCTTCGGCGCGACGACGAAGCAAACGATTGCCGCCGCCTCGTACGCTTGGCACGGCAGCGGCGTCGGCTCGATGCCCATCCGCTCGAAGCAGTGCGGCAGCGCATCTCTGGACTGTGCGTTGAGCCAGCCGATCACGTCGGCGCCGTCAAAGGCGAGAAAGCCCTCCATCGCACCGACCTCGATGCGTGCCTGCATGGCGGTGCGATTCTGCGACGCCGACAGCGACGGCCAGTCGATGACGCGCGGTACGTGGTAGAAATGGCAGTAGCACTTGGCCCATTCGGGATTGTCCTCGAATGCCGCGCCGTGCTCGTGATCGAAGAAGCGCAGGAAGTCCGCAGCGAGCGCCGCGGTCATCGGCTTGACGACGATGGCTGTCACGCGCGCTCGGTGGGTTTGTTGACGGTATTCGCCGCAGTGGCGCGAGGCGTTGCTAGCGCCCGGCCTTGATCTCGGTCCACATTCTGTTGCGCACGCGGCGCTGCGCAGTGGTCAGATCCTTCAACTGCTCGAGCTTCGAGCTCATCGCCTTGTCGGGAAAGATCGCTGGATTTTTCAGGATCTCGGGCTTGATGTATTTGAGCGCGTCTTTGTTGGGGTTGCCGGAGCCGATCAGGTTGGTGAGCTCCGCAGAGTTCTTGCCCTCAAGCATGAAGTTCATGAACTTGTGAGCCAGGTCCAGCCTTGGCGCGCTCTTGTGGATGACCATGTTGTCGACGGCCAGGACCGCGCCTTCCTTGGGCAGCCCGTGCAGGATGTGGAACGGGCGCTTGGCCGCCTGCGCGTCGAGGTTCGCCTGAAAGATGTCGTTGGAGTAACCGTGCACGAGCCAGATGTTGCCGACGGTCAGCTCCTTGATGTACGACGACGCGTTGAATGCCGCCCAGTAGGGCTTGGCCTTCTTGATCAGATCGGCGGCCTGTTTCCAGCGCGCCTCGTCGACGTCGTTGGCCGAATATCCCAGGTACTTGAGCGCGGCGGCGAAAAGCTCGCTCGAGCTGTCCAGCACGGTGACCCGCCCCTTGATTTTCTCCAGGTATTTCGGCTCGAAGACCACTGCCCAGGTGTCGGTCGGCAGGCCGAGCTCCTTGATCTTCTGGTCGTTGTATCCGATGACCGTGAGCGACATCGCATACGGCACCGAATACGTGTTGTCCGGATCGAAGGCGGTGTTCAAATACGCGGGGTCGATGTTATTGAGATTTGGCAGCTGCGCCTTGTCGATGGCCTTGAGCTGATTGCCCTTGATCAAGACCTGGATGACGTTGGAGGTAGGAACGAGAACGTCGTAGCCGCGCGCGCCGGCGGCAAGCTTGGCCAGCAGCTCCTCGTTGTCCGAGTAATAGGTCTGGACCACCTCGCACTTGCAGAAGTCCTCGAATCGCTTGACCGTCTCCGGTGCGATGTAGTTGTTCCAGTTGTAGAGATGAAGCTGGTCTTTCGCCGCCGCAGACGGTGCGAAAATCACCGAGGCCAGCGACAACGAGGCCAGGAACAGGACGATTCGGTTCATTTTTTCCTCTGTCAATCGGACTTGAGAAGGCTGGGTGTGAGCCGGGAAGCGATGACGATCAGCGCCAGCGTCAACAACATGAGCAGCGTCGACACGGCGTTGACCTCGGGCGTCACCGCGATCTTGATCATCGAGTAGATCTGCAGCGGCAGCGTCACGGTTCCGGCGCCTGCGGTGAAAAAGGTGATCACGAAGTCGTCGATGGAAAGCGTGAATGCCATCAGCGCGCCGGCGATGACGCCGGGCATGATCAGCGGCAGGGTGACGTGACGAAAGGCCTCCCGCGGGGTCGCGCCGCAATCGCGCGCCGCTTCGGTCAGGCTTTCGTCCATCCCCGCCAGCCGCGCGCGAACGACAATGGCCACGAAGCCGATGCAAAACGCGATATGGGCAAGCGCGACCGACAGGAGGCCGAGCGTGAAATTGAGCAGAACGAAGAAAATCAGCAGCGAAACGCCCATCAGGATCTCGGGGATCGCAATCGGCGTCAGCACCAGGACCGGCAGCAGTCGCGACTTGTAGCGGTACATCGCAACGCCGGCCATGGTGCCGAGCACGGTGGACACCAAGCTCACGACCAGCGCGATGACCAGCGAGTTGCCCGCGGCCGCCAGCATCTCCTCGTTGTGGAAGAGCTTGTCGTACCAGCCGAGGGTGAAGCCGACCCATTCGGCATTGAGCCGCGAATCGTTAAACGAATAGACGATGACGATGATGAGCGGCAGGTACAGAAAGGCGTAACCCGCCGCCGCGGCGAACCACAGGACAAATGGGCGTTTACGCACGAGCGACGGCTCCGCTTGAAGGGCTGCCGAGCTGCGAGCGGCCAATCCAAGCCGCAAACCCCGCGAGCGCAAGCGCCGCCACCGTCAATACGATCGAAAGCACGCTCCCGAACGGCCAGTCGCGCGTCTCGAGGAACTGCTGCTTGATGACGTTGCCGATCAGACTGTCCTCGGGGCCGCCGAGGATGTCGGGGATGGCGAAGATGCCGAGCGCCGGGATGAAGACTAGCGCCGCGCCGGCGTATACGCCCGGCAGCGACAGCGGAAAGGTGACGCGCCAGAAGCGCTGCCATCCGTTCGCGCCCAGGTCCTGCGCCGCGTCGAGCAGCGCCTGGTCGTGCTTTTCCAGATTGGCGTACAGCGGCAGCACCATGAACGGCAGGTGGACGTACACCAGGCACACCAGGACCGCGAACGAGCTGAAGAGCAAGGGCACCGGCTCGTGCCCGAACCAGGCGAGGACGCCGTTCACGGTGCGCGCCACCGCCGCGTTCGGGCCGAGGATGATCATCCAGGCATAGACGCGGATCAGGAAGTTGCTCCAGAAAGGCAGGATCACCAGCAGCAAGAGCAGGTCGCGGTACTTCTTCGGGCTTCGTGCGATCAGCGCCGCCAGAGGATATGCGAGCACGAGGCAGAAAAGCGTGGTCAGCAGGGCGTACCAGACGCTCTTGACGAAAATCTGCGCATAGACCGACTCGGTGAAGAACCTGGCGTAGCTGTCGAGATTGAGGTCGAGCTTTCCATCCTCGATCAGGGGACTCAAGCCGCCGAACTCTCCTGGCGTCCGAAACGACGCTAGCCCCATGATGAGCGTCGGGATCGCGAAAAAGAACAGAAGGTAGATCAGCGGTGGCGCGCTCACCACCCATTTCCCGACACGTTCCTTGCCGCGGATGCTCATCGATTCACGCAGCGATGAAATGCCCGGCATCGACGCTCCAGCGCATCTCGACGGCGTCGCCGATTTCGAAGAACTTGGTGCGGCCCGACCCGGAATTGGCGAGCAGCGTTTCGAGCTTGCATCCCTCGGGCGTGCTCACCATGTATACGGTGACGTCGCCGAGATACAGATGATCGGTCACCGTGCCGCGAAAATCATTGTCGGTCGCGGCGTTCGATGCGCTGTCGCCATCGGATTTTCCGGCCGTTTCGCCGACAGAAACACCGTCGCCCTTGGCGCCTGCGATGCGGATTTTCTCCGGTCGCAGCGCGATCGCGCCGCTGCTGCCGGCGACCGTCTCGATTGCGGTCGCCACGCGTACCACGCCCAGACCCTTGACATCGACCGACACCACGCCACCGGCGCTCGCGGTCACCGAACCTTCCAACAGGTTGCAGGTGCCGATGAAGTCGGCAACGAAGCGCGACGTCGGAAAGCTGTAGATTTTCGACGGCTGGTCGAGCTGCTCGACCCGGCCCCTGTTCATGACCGCGATGCGGTGCGACAGCGCCAGCGCCTCGGTCTGATCGTGGGTGACGTAGACGAAGGTGATGCCCACTTCCTTCTGCAGGTTGATGAGCTCGATCTGCATTTCCTCGCGCAGCTTGGCGTCCAGCGCGGCGAGCGGCTCGTCGAGCAGCAGTACGGTCGGATGGGTGATCAGTGCGCGGCCGATGGCGACACGCTGCTTCTGGCCGCCGGAGAGCTCGTGCGGATAGCGTTTTCCGAAGCCGATCAGGCGCACGTCTTCCAGCGCGGCCTGCACCTTGGCCGGAATCTCGTTCGCGGGCGTTCGGGCCATTTGCAGCGGGAATGCGATGTTGCCCTCGACGGTCATATGCGGGAACAAGGCGTAGCTCTGGAACACGGTGCGCACCGGCCGCTCCTCCGGCGGACGGTCGGCGAGGTCTTGGCCATCGAGCAGGATGCGGCCCTCGTCGGGGAGGTCGAAGCCGGCGATCATGCGCAGCAGCGTAGTCTTGCCGCAGCCCGAGGGCCCGAGCAGGGTAAAGAACTCGCCTGCCTCAATGGCGACGCTGACCCGATCGACCGCGGTGAAGTCGCCGAAACGGCGGCTGACATTCTGGATCTCGAGCAGCGCCATCGCGGACGGAACCGGGCCATGGGATGCGCCGGATTGTAGCAAAATGAGGGCTCCGCTTTGGCCTCGAATCAGCGAATGCATCGATGAATTGCCGTGCAGCTCTCGCGGTCGCGATGTTGTGCACTTCGCTACATGCCGGAGCGCAGGCGCCGCGGACGTATCTGCTCGATGCGTTCGCGCAGGCCACCGCGGGCGACACGCGGTGCCCGGCGGTGAACCCGCCGCTTCTCGATGAAGCTGAAATGCGGGCGCAGGCACACTCGCGCGCCGAACGTGGGACTTCGTGTTGTCTCGCCGGCACCTGCGAGTGCGGCGGCCCCTATCGACACGATGCGGAAATCAATGCCCGGGTGATCGAGGCGATCCGTTCGGAGCGGCGATTCGGCGAGACATCGGTGTGGGTGACGACGACGCGGGGATTCGTCAGCCTGCAGGGATGCGTCCGCAGCGCGATGCAGAAGAACGCGCTCGGGCGGCTGGTGAAGCGCCAGCCCGGCGTCGCGCAGGTTTGGAACGAGACGGCGATTACGCCGAGGCGGAAATAATTCCTCGGGAGCCGCGTCGCCTCGAAAGCGCGACCATCGCCCTAGAAGGGTCTGATCGCCATCAGCGCGATCGCAACGGCCAGGAGTGCCGCGACCAGCGCGAGCCAGCGATTCCGCGCGCGTTGCGCGGCGGCCAGCTCCCTCAAGGCCACGTCTGACGCCAGCCGGGGCGCCGACAATCGATTGTAGAGAAGCCTCGGCAACAGCGGGAGCGCGGTGGCCAGGAACGGCGCCTCATCGCGCAAGCGGCGCTCGACCGCGCGCCAGCCGATCTGATCGTGCATCCATCGCTCGAGAAAGGGCTTCGCCGTCACCCACAGGTCGAGGTCGGGATCAAGCTGCCTGCCGAGGCCCTCGACGTTGAGCAGCGTCTTTTGCAGGAGCACCAGCTGCGGCTGAATTTCGACATTGAACCGGCGCGATGCCTTGAACAGCTGCACCAGGACCTTGCCCAGGGAAATTTCCTTGAGCGGGCGGTCGAATATCGGCTCGCAGACCGCGCGGATCTCGCTCTCGAGCGCGTCGACGCGCGTGTCCGCCGGCACCCATCCGGACTCGATGTGCGCGGTCGCCACGCGGCGGTAGTCGCGTCGGAAGAAGGCGAGAAAGTTCTGGGCGAGATAGCTCTTGTCGGTGTCCGAGAGCGTTCCCATGATGCCGAAATCCAGCGCGATGTACTTGCCCCTGTCAATGCCGTCGATGGCTACGAAGATGTTTCCGGGATGCATGTCGGCATGAAAGAAGCCATCGCGAAACACTTGCGTGAAAAAGATCTCCACGCCGGCGCGCCCGAGCTGCTTGAGATCGATGCCTTGAGCGACCAGCCGATCCACCTGCGAGATGGGCGTTCCCTTCATCTGCTCCATGACCATCACTTCGCTGCTGCACCAGTCCCAGAAGACTTCCGGCACCAGGAGGAGGGGCGAGTGAAGGAAATTGCGGCGCAGCTGCGAGCAATTCGCCGCCTCTCGCGCGAGGTCGAGCTCATCGTGGATGGTGCGATCGAATTCGGCGACCACTTCGCGCGGTTTCAGCCGCTTGCCGTCGGACCAGAGCTTCTCGACCATCAGCGCCCCGGCCTGCATCAGCGCCAGGTCCTTTTCGATCGTGGCGGCGATATTCGGCCGCAGCACCTTCACCGCAGCCGGGGTCCCATCGGGAAGCTTGGCCAGGTGAACCTGGGCCACCGAGGCGCTGGCGACCGGCGTCCGGTCGAAGGCGCTAAAGACGGTGTCGACCGGTTTGCCGTAGACGCGTTGCAAGGTAGCCACGACCTGCTCGCTTGGAAACGGAGGGACGCGGTCCTGCAGGCCGGCAAGCTCGTCGGCGATGTCGGTGGGCAACAGATCGCGCCGCGTCGAAAGCACCTGCCCGAATTTGACGAAGATCGGACCCAGCTCCTGCAAGGCGAGGCGAAGGCGCTGTGCGCGCGGAGCCGACAGATTGCGCCAGAACGTAACTGTTCGCACGGTCGGGCGGAGCCAGCGGAACCGCTCGTGTCCGAGCAGGAACTCGTCGAGCCCGTACTTGAGCGCGACGCGCAGAATCTTGATCAACCGGAGCCAGCGCATGCTTGGATTGTAAGGGATGGCCGGAAGCGCGCGTCTCCGGCTAGTAACCATTGAACGAAGCTGCGCCCCGGCGTAGATTGCGCGATCGCCATCGACCGATCCACGACGCCATGGAATCGCATATCACCGACATCACACGCGTCATCCAGCTCGCCGTCGCGCCGGTCTTTCTCCTCACCGCGATCGGAACCCTGATCGCGGTGCTCAACGTGCGCCTGGGGCGCAATGTCGACCGCCGCCGCGACGTGGAAGATCGCCTGCGCGAAGTCGTCGAGGGCAAGGAGACCGACGAGCAGAAGGCGTGCCGGCGCGAGCTTCGGCTGCTGGCACGGCGGATCAGCCTGATTTATTTCGCGATGCTATCGGCGGGCCTGGGCGCGCTGCTTGTTTGCCTGGTCGTGGCGGGGGCTTTTATCGGCGCGCTGGTCGCCGTCGACATTTCCCGGGAAGTCGCGATCCTGTTCATCCTCGCGATGTTCGCGGTGATCGGCTGCTTAAGCCTCTTCCTGCGCGAGGTTTTCCTGGCCGTGAGCGCCACCGGTCGAAGGGGTCACTGAGCCTTTTTCCCGGCGGATCGGTTGTTCGCCGCGCCTTCCTCGGCGGCACGGTCGAGGCGCGCCGCCAGCGCGTCGATGCGGGCTGCGATGGCCGCGACTTCAGCGCTGAATCCGGCGAACGTCGTCGCATCCACGCCGAAACCCGCCTCATCGCGCGCATAACTGCTCAAGCTCGCGCTGAAGCTTCGCGCCGCATGCTCCGGCAAGGCGAGCAGCGCGCGGCCCGCGTCGGCGACGCGATTGCCGCCCACCGGCCCGAGCAAGCTGGTCAGCAACTGCTCGACGAACCACGGCAGCGTCTGGGCGAGATCGGCGAGCGTTGCGGCGAGCGCAGGGTCGCCTTCGGCGGCGACCAGCTCGGTCCAGCGCTCGGGGTGCGCGAGCAGTGTCGGCAGACGCAGCGGCGACATCGAGAGCGTGAGGTCGGGCCTTTCCCGCGCGGCGACGAGCATCCCCCCCGGGGCGATGGCGAGCGTCGAAGCAACAGGGCCGCAGACGATGCGAACCGTGCGTCCGGCGTGCGCCGATAGCCGTTCGCGCGCCCAATCCTCGCGTTCGAGAAGGCGGTTAGCCAAGCCGATGGCGGGTTCGATCGCCTGCATGCTGTCGATCGAAGATGGAGGCTAGAGCGCGTAACCGCGATGAAGCGCTACGACGCCCGCGGCGAGGTTGAACCACTCGACGCGCTCGAGGCCCGCGCCTTCCATCATGCTCTTGAGCGCTGCCTGGTCCGGGTGCATCCGTATGGACTCGGCGAGGTAGCGATAGCTTGCCTCGTCACCGGCGACCACTCGCCCCAGTCGCGGAAGTACGCTGAAGCTGTACCAGTCGTAGGCCGGCCGCAAAGGCTCCCAGACCTGGCTGAACTCGAGAATCAATGCCACGCCGCCCGGCCTCAACACCCGACGCATTTCCGACAGCGCCGCGTCCTTGCGGGTCACGTTGCGCAGCCCGAAGGCGATGCTGACGCAGTCGAACGAGCGCGGCGGAAACGGAAGCGCCTCGGCGTCGCATTGCACGGCAGGCAGCAACTTGCCCTCGTTGAGCATGCGATCGCGGCCGACAGCCAGCATGGCGCCGTTGATATCGGTGAGAATTACCCGCCCGCTGGCACCCGCCTTTTCCGCGAACAGCCGGGCGAGGTCGGCGGTTCCGCCAGCGACGTCGAGCACCCGGGCGCCTTCGCGGATACCGCTGGCTTCGACCGCGAAACGCTTCCACGCGCGATGCAGGCCCGCGGACATCAGGTCGTTCATGAGGTCGTATTTGGCCGCGACCGACTCGAACACGCCTTTGACGCGGCGGGTCTTCTCCTCCGGGGTTACCCGCTCGAAGCCGAAGTCGGTCTTGTCGCTCATGCTGCGTCGCAGTCCGCTAGTGCTGGTGCCCGCAAGCGTGGGCGGGAGCCGCGACGGTCACATTCGGATCGACGTCGCGGCTCGCGCCCGCCGCCTCCATACGCTTCAGATACTGTTCCCACATCGCCTGCTGGCGCGTTCCGAGCTCGTAGAGGTATTCCCAGGAATAGATGCCGGTATCGTGCCCGTCCGAAAACTTGGGCCGGATCGCGTAATGTCCGATGGCTTCGACCTCCGCGATTCCGACCTCTCGCTTGCCGACCTGCAGCGTCTCCTGCCCCGGTCCATGGCCCCGAACCTCGGCCGACGGCGAATAGACTCGCAGGAACTCGTACGGGAGCCGAAAGCTCGCGCCGTCGGCAAAGGAAAGCTCCATCAGGCGCGAGGTCTGGTGGAGCTTGATTTCGGTGGGGATGGGAATAGGGCTGCTCGAATCAGGGACGGTCATGGGATCGCCTGGCGCATGCCGTGTTTAGCGCGGAATGCCAGCATAGCAGAACCACGCCGGCACCCAGAACGCAGAGGAGGCGGGAATTGGGTCGGCATGCCCAAGAAACGTGTTGCGCCGGCATGACAGCGCCCAAGCGCCGCCGTAGCGGCATCAGACCCGGTTTCGCGCCGATCGTCCTCGCCACTCAAGGACCTAGAACCGATTAGCCGCCATCGGGTTGGTCGAGTCCGGAACCAGGTCCATGTTGCCGATCCCGGCCATGACGTTGCGGTTCTTGGCGTCCTTGCCGTGGAGCTTGATCTCGAGGCGCAGGTCGTTGAGCGAATCGGCGTTGCGCAGCGCGTCTTCGTAGCTGATGAGGCCAGCCTCGTACAGGTCGAAGAGCGCCTGGTCGAAGGTCTGCATGCCGAGCTCGCGCGATTTCTTCATGATTTCCTTGATCCCCGACACGTCGCCCTTGAACACCAGGTCGGAAATCAGCGGCGAGTTCAGCATCACCTCGACCGCCGGCACGCGG
>JALZAN010000006.1:0-14981 GCA_030948365.1 Pseudomonadota bacterium | reverse complement strand
CGGGATGAGGCGCTGCGCCACGAAAGCGCGGATATTGAGCGAGAGGTCCATCAGCAATTGCGGCCGACGCTCCTCGGGGAAGAAGTTGATGATCCGGTCGAGCGCCTGGTTGGTGCTGTTGGCGTGCAGCGTCGCCAGGCACAGGTGCCCGGTTTCCGCAAAGGCGATGGCGTAATCCATGGTTTCGCGGTCGCGGACTTCGCCGATCAGGATGACGTCGGGCGCCTGCCGCAACGAGTTCTTGAGCGCGATCGACCAGCCCTCGGTGTCGACGCCCACTTCACGCTGGGTAATGATGCAGTTCTTGTGCTCGTGCACGAATTCGATCGGGTCTTCGATGGTGATGATGTGGCCGTAGCTGTTCTCGTTGCGATAGCCGAGCAACGCCGCCATCGAGGTCGACTTGCCGGCGCCGGTCGCGCCGACGAACAGCATGATTCCGCGCTTGCTCATGCAGATGTCCTTGAGGACCGGCGGAAGGCTCAACTCGTCGAAGGTCGGGATCGTCGTATTGATGGTGCGCATCACCATGCCGACCCGGCCCATCTGCACGAACGCGTTGCAGCGGAAGCGGCCGATGCCCGGCGGGCTGATAGCGAAGTTGCACTCCTTGGTCGACTCAAACTCCGCCGCCTGCTTGTCGTTCATCACGCTGCGGACGATCTCGATCGTGTGCTGTGGCGTCAGCGCGGTCTTGGACACCGGCGCGATCTTGCCGTCGATCTTCACCGCGGGCGGGAAGCCGCCGGTGATGAAGAGGTCGGAGCCGTTCTGCTTGACCAGCAGGTCGAGCAGCTCGTGGATGAATTTGGTGGCGGTTTCGCGTTCCATGGCTCTTGTCTCCCATTCGCCGATCAGGCGCCGCCGAAAAGATCCTTGTTCACCGCTCGCTGGCGGGCCTCGGATATGGCGATCTGGTTGCGGCGAACCATCTCGGTAAGGCACTGGTCGAGCGTTTGCATGCCTGCCTGCTGACTGGTCTGGATCGACGAATACATCTGCGCGACCTTGTTTTCACGGATCAGGTTTCGGATCGCCGGGGTCGCGATCATGATTTCGTGCGCCGCGATCCGCCCCTGCTGATCCTTGGTCTTGATCAGCGTCTGCGAGATTACCGAAACGAGCGACTCCGACAGCATCGCCCGCACCATGTCCTTTTCCGCGGCGGGGAAGACGTCGATGATCCGGTCGATGGTCTTGGCCGCCGAGCTGGTGTGCAGTGTCGCGAACACCAGGTGGCCCGTCTCGGCCGCGGTCAGCGCCAGCCGGATCGTTTCCAGGTCGCGCATTTCGCCGACCAGGATGTAGTCGGGGTCTTCGCGCAGCGCCGCGCGAAGCGCGTTGGCAAACGACAGCGTGTGGGGACCCACCTCGCGCTGGTTGATCAGGCACTTTTTCGAATCGTGCAGGAATTCGATCGGATCCTCGATGGCGAGGATGTGTCCGTATTCGTTCTCGTTGACGTGGTTGATCATCGCCGCCAGCGTGGTCGATTTCCCCGACCCGGTCGGGCCGGTCACCAGGATCAGTCCGCGCGGCCGGTTGGTCATCTCGGCGAAGACCTTGGGCGCGGCAAGCTCTTCCAGCGAAAGCACCTTGGACGGAATCGTCCGAAAAGCGACCGCGGCGCCGCGCTCCTGGTTAAACGCATTGACGCGGAAGCGCGCTAGGTTGGGAATGCCGAAGGAAAAGTCGCATTCCAGCATCTCCTCGTACGTCTTCCGCTGGGCGTCGCTCATGATGTCGTACACCATGGCGTGCACGTCCTCGTGTTCCATGGGAGGGAGGTTGATGCGGCGGATGTCGCCGTGCACCCGGATCATCGGCGGCAGCCCAGCCGACAGGTGCAGGTCGGAGGCCTTGTTCTTGACCGCGAAAGCGAGAAGTTCGGCAATGTCCATTTATAATCCCGAAAGACACAAATCGGACCACAGGCCTGCAAACGGAGCAAAGTGGCCGACCGGCATGTCCGCTGGCCTCATTTGCCAACTAGTGACTTGTGGCCAACAACTTACAAACCCTATGCCGGCGTCATTCGATTATGAGCCCAGACGAGAAGGCGTGGCAAGATATTCGCTCGCGCATCGTCGCGGCTGCCGAGGCTGCCCGTCGCGACCCGCGATCGATCCGGGTGTTGGCGGTGAGCAAAACCTTCTCCGTGGAGGCGATTCGCGCCGTTTACGCGATGGGACAACGCGCTTTTGGCGAGAACTACGTGCAGGAGGCACAAGCCAAGATCGCCGCGCTTGTGGCCCTCCCGGACCTCGAATGGCACCTGATCGGGCCGCTTCAGGGCAACAAGGCTCGAGCTGCCTCGCGGGCCTTTGCCTGGGTCGAGACCGTCGATCGGCGGGAGATCGCCCAGCGCCTGTCGGCCGCGCGCGATGCCGGGCAGCCACCGATCAATCTATGCATCCAGGTCAATATCAGCGGCGAGACCAGCAAGCATGGGGTCGTTCCGTCGCGGGCCCTCGCGCTGGCGCGCGAGGTGGCGCGCCTGCCCGGGCTCGCGCTGCGCGGGTTCATGGGCATCGCCCAGACCGTCCGCGACGATGGCGCGGTGCAAGCTCAGTTTCGTCTTTTGCGCGAGCTCTACGACGCGGGACGGCAGGACGGCCTCGCGTTCGACACGCTGTCGATGGGAATGTCGTCGGATTTCGAGCTCGCGATCGCCGAGGGCGCGACAGAGTTGCGCATCGGCAGCGCACTTTTCGGACCGCGGATCGCCCAGCGGTCACGCGGACGATGAGCTGATGCTGAAGTCACCCTGACCGCAACCGGATAAGAGTCTTGAATATCACCTTCATCGGCGGGGGCAACATGGCGCGGGCCCTGATCGGCGGCCTTGTCGCGCGCGGCGTGGCGTCGAATGGCTTTGCGGTCGTCGATCCGAGCCCCGATGCGCGGGCGACCATCGCCGCGCGATTCGGGGTCGCCGCCTTCGCGGCGATCGAGCCGCCTTCGGTGGCGCACGCGGAAATCGTTGTGCTGGCGGTCAAACCGCAGAACGTGCGCATCGTCTCGCGCGAGCTGGCGACGCTGCTCAAGCGTCAAATCGTGATCACCATCGCCGCCGGGATCCGTTTGGCCGACTTGTCGCGCTGGCTTCTCGGATATCGGCGTCTGGTGCGGGCGATGCCGAACACGCCGGCGATGATCGGTGCCGGCATCACCGGCCTGTTCGCGCTTTCGGGCGTCGACGCCGAGGGCCGCGCGCGCGCGTCGTCGGTCATGGAATCCGTCGGCAGCACTCTGTGGTGCGAGCGCGAAAGCGACCTCGATTCGATCACCGCGATCTCCGGCAGCGGACCGGCCTATGTCTTCTACTTCCTGGAGGCGCTGGAGGAGGCTGCGCGCGAGCTCGGCTTCGGCGAGGGCGATGCGAGACGTTTGGCGATTGCCACCTTCTCGGGCGCGATCCGGCTGGCTGAGCAAAGCGATTCCGAGCCGGCGCTGCTGCGCGCGCAGGTGACCTCCAAGGGAGGCACCACCGAGCGCGGGATCGCCGCGCTCGAAGAGGCCGGAATCAAGGCCGCGGTCGCGGCGGCGGCGAAAGCGGCACAAACGCGCGCCGGCGAGCTCGGGGACCTGTTCGGCGGCGAAAGCTGAGCGTGCCGTCATGCTGACCCAGGCGCTGCGGTTTCTGATCGATATCGTATTCAGCTTTATCGTCTACGCTGCGCTGCTGCGGTTCATCATGCAATGGATGCGGGCGCCGTTTCGCAATCCGGTCGGGCAGGCGGTCACCGCGCTCACCGACTGGGCGGTCAAGCCGCTGCGCAAATTGCTGCCGGGATTCGGCGGCTACGACTGGGCCTCGCTCATCGTCGCCTGGGTCGCGCAGGTTCTATGGCTGGCCGCGCTCGCTGCAGTCTCGGGCGCTGAATTTTCCGGCGCCATCGCCGCCTACCTGCTCGTCCTTGCGGTGCTCGAGCTCCTAAAGGCATCGTTGTGGATTTTGATCGGCGCGGTCTTCCTGCAGGCGATCCTGTCCTGGATCGCACCCGACGGCCCGCTCGCCGGCGTCCTCAACGCGCTGACCTTTCGCATTCTGGCGCCGATCCGTCGCGTGGTCCCGCCATTGGGCGGGTCGCTCGATCTCTCCCCCCTGATCGTGATCGTTCTGGCGCAACTCGCGCTCATCCTGCCGGTGGCGTGGATGGAACTGAGCCTGGCACGACTGTTTCAGTGACCGCTGCGATTGGCACGGCAATCCGGCAGTCGCCGCCGCTGTCTTCGGACAAGGCGATCGAGTAATCGACTGGCGGAAGCTCATCAGCGACATTGCGCTCGCCTAGGTCGCCGTGCCGCGCGCGACCAAGGCACGGCAGTCGCGAACACCCACGCGCCGACCCGGCGGCGATTGGCCTCGAAGATCGAGCCTTAGGCCGATCGCTTCGCGCTTCTCGCAAGCGCATTGGACAGCCTGACGAAGTCGGCCACCGAGAGCGTCTCGCCACGCGCGCCGGGCGCGATGCCCTCGCGCTCGAGCGCTTCGTCGCTGGCCAGCGTCTTGAGCGCGTTGCGCAGCGTCTTGCGGCGCTGCCCGAAGGCCGCGGCGACGAGGCGCGCGAATAGCGCTTCGTCGTCAATGACCGGTCGCGCGCTCCCAAGCGGCGTCAGGCGCGCGATGGCGGAATCGATCAGCGGTGGCGGACGAAATGCGCCCGGCGGAACGATGAACAGGCGCTCGGTCCGGAATCGCGTCTGCAGCATCACCGACAGGCGCCCGTACTCGGGAGTCGCCGGCGCGGCGGCCATGCGCTGCACGACTTCCCGCTGCAGCATCACTGTCATATCGCGCAGACTGAGCTCGTATTGCGCCAGATGAAATAGCATCGGCGATGAAATGTTGTACGGCAGGTTGCCGATGACGCGCAACGCCGGCCCCAGTGCGGCGAAGTCGAAGCCGAGCGCGTCGACGTTGTGCACGGTGAGCCGTTCGGGGTCGAACTCGGCGCCGAGGCGGGCGGCCAGATCGCGGTCGATCTCGATCACGGCGAGCCGTGTGACGCGGTCGAGCAGCGGCCGGGTCAGCGCGCCGAGCCCGGGTCCGATTTCGACCACATTGTCGCCGGGCGCAGGATCGACCGCGGCGATGATGCGGTCGATGTAATGGCGATCAACGAGAAAGTTCTGGCCAAAGCGCTTGCGCGGCCAATGGCGGACTGCGGTCACGGACGAGTCATGCGGCCGCTGATGCGCTGTCCCGCAACCACGTGCGCAAAGTGACCCGAACGACGCCGCTTCATGCGTGCTATTTGAGGGACAGCAAACTATGGACGCGCTTCCCGACGCGCCTGGCTGAGCTCGATCGCCAGGTCGACCGCGGCGAACATCGATCCCGGGTCCGCGCCGCGGGCGCCGGCACCGTCCGCGGCGAGATCGAGCGCGGTGCCGTGATCGACCGATGTGCGCACGATCGGAAGTCCCAGCGTGACGTTGACGCCGTGGCCGAAGCTCGCGTGCTTGAGCACCGGCAGCCCCTGATCGTGATACATCGCGATCACGCAATCGAACTCGCGCGCCTTCGCCGGAACAAACACGGTATCCGCAGGCAGCGGCCCAATGACGTTGATGCCAAGCTCGCGCAAGGCGTCGAGCGCGGGAGCGATGATATCGATCTCCTCGCGGCCGAGATAGCCGCCCTCGCCGGCGTGGGGATTCAAACCGCATACGGCGACGCGCGGCGTGGCGATGCCGAACTTGGCCGACAGCTCGTCGGCAACGATGCGCACCGTTCGCGTCAGCAATTCCGCGGTGATCGTCGCCGGGACCGCGGAGAGGGCGATGTGCGTGGTCGCCAGCGCGACGCGCAGCGGACCCGACGCGGTCGCGCCGACCAGCATCATGACGACCGTGGCGCCGGTACGCTCGGCCAGGAACTCGGTGTGGCCGCTGAACGGGATGCCGGCGTCGTTGATCACGCTTTTGTGAACCGGCGCGGTGACCATGGCCGAGAATTCGCCGGCCAGGCACCCGGCCAGCGCGGCGTCGATGGTCGCCAGCACGGCTTTGGCGTTGGCGGGATCGAGGCGTCCCGGGACCGCGGCGGCAGCAAGTGGAAAGTGCGCCACCTCGAACGCTCCCGCCGCGGCGTCGCGGCCGCGGATATAGGGAACGATGCGGACCCCGGCGCGCAGTCGGCGGGCACGGTCGCGCAAGAGCTCGATGTCGCCGATTCCAATCAGGCGCGAGGACCAGCGGCGCTCGGCAAGCCGCACGCAAAGGTCGGGGCCGATGCCCGCGGGTTCGCCGAGCGTCACGGCGATGGGCGCGTTGGAGTTCATTCGGAATTGCCCAGTAAGCGTCAGGCCAGGGGGTCGACCTGGATGTCCGCACCGTCGCCGAAGACCTCCACCTTGACTTCACTGGCTGCGGACACGGTTGCGCGTCCCTGTCCCTCTGCGAGCGCGATCCTTGCCTGAGCGTAGCCGTCGAGCGGCTGCGTCGGCGGGCCGAACAGCCATAGCGCGTCGAGCGGTTTGGCGGTGTCGATTTCGCCGGTGTGCTGCACGACCGGCCCGAGCGGAAGCGCGTAACCCTCGCGTCCGAATACCGGAAAGCGGTCCAGCGTGGCGCGATATCGAATCACCTGCCGGCCCGCGACGCGCTGCCGCGACGTCAGGTCGTACCAGCCGCCGGGAGGAAGCGCGACCTCCACCTCACCGCCGGCGGCGACGATCGGTGCGACCAGCAGCGCATCGCCGCACATGAACTGCGTCTCGTAGCTTCGCGTCAGCGCGTTGGCCGGAAATGCGAGAGGCATGGCGCGCGTCACCGGCAATCCGGTGGCGATCGACTGCGCGATCACGCTCCTCAGATAGGGAAGCAGACGATAGCGGAACTCGATCCACTGGCGCGCGATCGTCTCGCTTTCTTCGCCGAACGCCCATGGCTCGCGAGCGCCGATGCCGTGCGCACGCATGTGCGAGCTGAACACGCTCATCTGCAGCCAGCGCAGGTAAAGCTCCGGCGTCGGTTGCGCCGAGCCATAAAAGCCACCGATATCGCTGGCGTGATAGGGCACGCCGCTCATACCCCATGACAATCCGCCACGGATGCTCGCGGCAAGCCCCTCCCAGTCGCTTTGCGGATCGCCGCCCCACTGGATCGGGTAGCGCTGGCTGCCGGTCCATCCCGAGCGCGCCCACACCATCGGCGGCGTGTCCTTGGCGCCGAATTTTTTGGTCGCCTCGTACACGCACTGGTTGTAGAGCAGCGGATAGACGTTGTGCAACCGCTTGCCGCGGTCGCCGTTGAAAGCAACCGCGTCGTCGGGCACGTGCTCGCCGAAATCGCTGTTGATGACGTCGACGCCGGCTTCGAACAGCGCCCGGTGCGCGTCGCGCCACCACGCGAAGGCGGCGGGATTGGTGAAATCGACCAGGCCGCTGTCCGGCAGCGGCGTGAGCACGTCGCCGAAAGGCGAAGTGCCGGGAGCGGTGTCCCATCCGAACACATACGGGTCGCCGTCCACGGTCTTGAGCAGGTAGTGCTTGTCGGCGAGGTCCTGAAACAGCGGCGAGTGTATGGAAACGTAGGGATACTCCCATACGCAAACCTTGAGCGCGTTGGCCTTGATCCTGCTCAGCACCGCCGCAGGATCGCGGAAGCGCTGAGAGTCCCAGTGAAAATCGAAGCGCGTCTGGACGTCCCAGGCGGCGCGTCCGTCGAAGTTCAGCACGTCGCAGGGAATGCGGCGCGCGCGAAGCTTCGCCGCTACCGCTGCGGCTTCCTCGGGCGTCCGATAGTAGGCCTTGGAGACCCAGAGTCCCATTCCCCACAGCGGCACATCCGGCGCGCGACCGGTGAGGTGCGTGTAGCGATCGAGTACCTGCGCCGGACCGCTCCCGGCAATCAGAAACAGGTCCAGTGCTTCATCGTCGACGACGGCGCAATACGAACGATGCGACCAGGCAGGATGACCGACGCCGTGCGTTACCTTGCCCGGCGTGTTGATGAATATGCCCCACGCCGCCTTTCCGGTGCTCAAGCCCCAGCAGAACGGCACATTCTTGTACGAAAGCCCGGTGTTGACCCCGAGCGCGTCTTCCACCTGCGACTCGATCAATTGCCCGCGCTTGTTCAGCGGGCCGAATTTCTCGCCCAGACCGTACACGGGCTCGGCCGAGCCGAGCGCGAATGAGGTGATCCATTGCGCTCCGCTGCGCGCGCGGCCGATCACGGGCAGCCGCGTGAAGCCGCGGAAGTGCTCATCGGTGATCGAAGCGAGGACCCGATGCTCGTCGTGAAACAACCCGACCGACAGCGGCTGGCTGCCGATCTCCAGTCGCGAGTTGCCGGACGCGAATCTCCACACGCCGGGCGCCGGGTGCGCCACGTCGCAGCGCTGCGCGCGCCCGAGCACGAGACCGTAGTCGGGACGGGTATTGGGGCCAACTCGCAGGCGGAAGATGCCGGGACCGAAGCACGCCACTTCGAGGATGTCGCCAGTGTTGGTGGCGAATGACGCGCCGGACGCGCTCGCGCCGAGACTGTTGGGCGCGTCGAGGCGAATAAAGGCAGTGCTGTCGAGTTGCATCGGGATGCCTGGGTGTCGTCCGTGCTTCAGCCGGCGAACTTGGGCTCCGGCAGACCCGCGACGTCGGCGCGCATGGCGAAAAGTCCGCCCGAAGCGGGCAGCCGCGCAAGCTCATCGGCTTCGCGCATCTGGCGCGCGGTCGTCACGTAAAGTGTGCGCAGGTCGTCGCCGCCAAACGCGCACATCGTCGGACACATGGCGGCAAGGGCGTATTCGGCCAGCAGCGCTCCCTGAGGCGAGAGCCGCACTACCTTGCCGCCGCGATAGAACGCGCTCCAGTAACATCCCTCGCTGTCGACCGCCGCCCCATCGGGCCGATCCGTTTCGCCGTCGAAGTGCGCGAACACTCGACCGTTCGACGGTACCCCTGCCACACCATCGAAGTCGTAAGCCCTGATCGTGCGTGCCGGCGTATCGGCGTGATACATGGTGCGGCCGTCGGGACTAAAGCCCAGTCCGTTGGAGATCATCATGTCGTCGAGCACCGGCGCCAGATCGAGCGCGGACGACAACCGGTATAGCCTGGCGCTGTTGGCGTCGCGCTTTTCGTTCATGCTGCCCACCCAGAAGCGGCCTTCCCTGTCGGCACGCCCGTCGTTGAAGCGATGATGCGCGGGGTCGTACGGCGCAGCGGCGATCTTGCGTTCGGGCCGGCCGCGGCCGTCGATAAACCAGACGCCGTCGCGCAGCGCGGCGACGAATCCGCCGCCGGCGCGCAAGGCGAAGGAGCCGATGGCCTGAGGCATCGGCCACGCGCTGTTGCTGCCGCGAACGGGATCGAAGCGATTGAGCGATGGACCGTTGATGTCCGCCCAATACAGCACCTGCTCGTCGACCGACCAGAGGGGACACTCTCCCAGGCTGGCCTTGACGTCGAGCACGCACTTGAAGCGGGATTCCATCAGGCGTTCCGGGACACCGAGATGCTCATCGTACAAGAAAAGCGTGCGCCCGGTGCGAGCACGCGGGTGCCTGTGTCCCGGCCTTTGCCGTCGCGGTTGAAAGCATCGGTCATGTGGGTCACCGGCTCGAGCGCGAAAAACGGCTTCGGCACCGATTCGTGCGCGGGAACGAACACCACCAGATAATCGCAGGCGTCGTCAGCGGCGAGCTGCGCGACGAGCGCGCGTGCTGGCCAGCGCACGATCGCCGGCGGCCGCCATCCGGCGAAGCAGTTGTCGAGCGTCGTATCGGCGACGGTGCGCGGCGGATCGAAATTCCACTCGGGCGGCGTGGCGCCGAACCGCGTTGGCAGGCGCGACGGATCGGTATGCCAAACGCCGCGCGCCGCGAAGCCAAGCTCGGTCTCCCGGTCGCGATCGAAATACGGGTGCCATCCCAGTCCGAACGGAAATGCGCTGTCGCCGGTGTTTTGGATCTCGAGCGCAAGCGTCAACGTGACCGCGCCGGCGCCGGCAGCGAGATCGAACTGCTGGCGTGCGCGGTAGGGGAAGGGCCACTCGCGCGCTCGCGCTCCCATCGCGTCGTGTTCCAGCTCGATCGACAGCCGAGACGCTCCGCGTCCAGTGATGCTCCATCTGCGCTGCCAGCCGTTGCCGTGAATTGCGTGCCGCTTGCCGTCGATGTAGCGCTTCAGGCGATAATCGCGGCCGGCCCAATGCAGCGTCGCGTCGGCGATGCGGTTCGAGAATGGGACGAGCGGAAAGCAGGCGAAATTTCGCACCCGCCGCGCCGCGACCATGCAGGGCGGCGTGGGCCGAAGTATCGGCTTGCCGTCGCAGTCGAACGTCGCGATCGAGCCGCCGACCGACGGCGCGATGACGACGCGTGCCGAGCCGGCGGCAAGCTCGACCGTCGTGGCCATGCGTTGAGTCCGGCCCGCCCGCCGGCCAGTCTAATACGCGCTTTGCGCCTTTGCCGGCGCCGGCGTGCTCCCGCGCATTTTCGCGAGATATTCCTGGCCCCGGCTGACCATGTATCCCAGGTCCGAACCGACGGCGACCCAGGTATAGCCGTATTCGACGAATTTGCCGGCCATGTCCGGGTTCATGCCGATGATGCCCGACGGCCTGCCCGCCCGCTTGCACGCCTGCGCGGCCTCTCTCAGCTTGTCCTGGACCGTAGCATTGCCGATGTCGCCGAGAAATCCCATCGACGCCGACAGGTCTCCGGGACCCACGAAAATCGAATCGACGCCGGGAACCGCGGCGATCGCCTGAAGCTGGTCGAACGCGGGAAGGGTCTCGATCTGGACGATGACGCAGACCTCTTCGTTGGCGCGCGTCAAGTAGTTTGGTATGGTGCCGTAGCGGCTGCCTCGATGCGTTCCGGCAACGCCGCGCACGCCGCCGGGCGGGTAGCGAGTCGATGCCACGGCGCGCCGCGCTTCGTCCGCGTTCTGCACAAACGGAAACAGCAGCGACTGCGCGCCGGCGTCCATCGCGCGCTTGACCATCACCATGTCGTTCCACGGCGGCCGGACGATCGCCTGCGCCGGCGTCCCGGCGATCGCCTGCAGGATGCCGATCATTTGCGGCGTATCGATCGGTGTGTGCTCCATGTCGACAACGAGGAAATCGAAGCCCACCGAACCGAGCGCCTCGGCGGTCGACGGCGCGGCGCTCATCAACCAGGCGCCGATGGGTGTCTTCCCGGAAACGATGGCGCGCTTGAAATGATTGACGGGCATTTCCATAGGGGGTCTCCGCGATATCAGTGACGTTGGTCGATTGTCATTGTATCGGGCGTCCAGGCTCGAGTCATGCTGGCGTTGGACGTCGGCAAGGGGTGAGGGCGAAAGACATGACGACGCCGAACGCATCGGCGGCTTCATCGTTGCTTTTTGGGTGCCCTCGTTGCGGCAACCGTCGTGGGCCCATCGGCGAGCGGCGTCAAGGCTGGTCGGCAGTTTATAATCGCGATCATCGGGGAGGAATCGAACCTCCCCTTTCTTTTGCCCGATCCCGATGCGTCGGCACTTTTCCCGTCCCGCGTTCTTCGCAGGCGTCCGCGACATGACGCCAATCTTGATCGGCATCATTCCATTCGGCATGGTGTGCGGCGTCGCCGCGGTCGCCGCCGGCGCGTCGCCGCTTGCCGCGCTGGCGATGTCGGCGATCATGTTTAGCGGCGCGGCGCAGATCGTGGCGTCGCAGCTTCTCGCCGCCGGGGCACCGCTGATCGTCATCATTCTCTCCTGCCTCGTGGTCGGGCTGCGCTTTCTGGTTTACAGCGCGGCGATGGCGCCTTACCTGCGGCCGCTCGATCACCGCTGGCGCAATCTCCTGTCGTTCCTGCTTACCGATCAGGTGTTCGCCGGCACCATTCAGCGATTTCGCGACTCGGACGACGTGCGCGCCAATGCCTCGCACTTCCTGGGCGGTGGCGTGCTGCTGTGGATTACCTGGCAGATAGCAACTCTTGCCGGCATTCTCGTTGGGCAGGTGATTCCATCCTCGTGGCAACTCGAATTTGTCGTGCCTTTGTGCTTCCTCGCGGTGCTCGCGCCGCTTTTGCGCGACCGGGTGACACTGCTGGTGGTGGTCGTTGCGGGCACCGCAGCGGTTGCGCTCGACGACATGCCGATGCGCCTGTCGTTGTTCTGCGCCGGGCTGATCGGGATCGCGGCCGGCGTCGTGGCCGATACCGTAGCCGGCACCGGTCGAGGGAAGGCATGAGTAAGGAGACGACGATCTGGCTGGCGATATTCGCCGTCGGCGCGATCAACTACATCGCCCGGCTTTCGTTCATCGCGCTGTTCGCGCGTCGCGACATGCCGCCTTTACTCGGCCGCGCGTTAAAGTACGTGCCCGCCGCGATGCTGACCGCGATCGTTGTTCCGGCGATCGTATTCGTCGAGCCCGGAGTGCTGCGGCTCGATCCCGCCAACGCCAAGCTCATCGCGGCCGTAGCCGCTCTTGCCGTCGCGGTGTGGAGGCAGAACACGACACTCACCATTCTGGTCGGAATGACCGTGCTCTGGCTGGCGCAGTATGCGTTGCGATAAGATGGCTGCGTCTTGCGCAAGCCCGCGCCGATTTCGTCGGCCATCGCCGATTGAGGAAAGATGATGCGATTCGAAGGCACCGATACCTATATCGCCACCCCGGACCTGATGCTCGCGGTCAACGCCGCAGTCACGCTCGAGCGGCCGCTGCTGGTCAAGGGCGAGCCCGGGACCGGCAAGACGATGCTGGCCGAGGAGGTCGCGCGCAGCCTCAAGCGGACGCTGCTGCAATGGCACATCAAGTCGACCACCAAGGCGCAGCAAGGCCTCTATGAATACGATGCCGTGTCGCGATTGCGCGACTCGCAGCTCGGCGACTCGCATGTCGGCGATATCGCGCACTACATCAAGCGCGGTGTGCTCTGGCAGGCGTTCGAGTCGGAATCACCGGCGGTGGTGTTGATCGACGAAGTCGACAAGGCCGATATCGAGTTTCCGAACGATCTCCTGCGCGAGCTCGACCGGATGGAGTTCTACGTCTACGAGACGCAACAGACCATTCGCGCCGGGCATCGGCCGCTGGTGGTGATCACCAGCAATAACGAGAAGGAATTGCCGGATGCGTTTCTGCGCCGGTGCTTCTTTCACTACATCCGCTTTCCGGACAAGGAGACGATGACGCGCATCGTCGACGTTCATTTTCCGGGATTGAAAAAGAGCCTGCTCAAGGAAGCACTCGAGGTCTTTTTCGAGCTGCGCGAGGTCCCGGGATTGAAAAAGAAGCCTTCGACGTCGGAGCTTCTCGACTGGCTCAAGCTGCTGCTGGCCGAGGACATCCCGCCGGAAGCGCTGAAGAGCTCGGATAAGAAAGTGATCATCCCCCCCCTGCACGGAGCGCTGCTCAAGAACGAGCAGGACGTCCATCTGTTCGAGCGGGTGGCGTTCATGGCGCGCAGCGGAAGGTAGGCATGTCGTTCATCGAGCCCGTGACGCTGACCGGGGCGCACGCCAGCGTCGAGCCGCTTGGTCCGCAACATGAGCAGGCACTCGAGCGCGCCGCCGCCGACGGCGAGCTCTGGCGATTGTGGTTCACGTCGGTCCCGGCTCCCGGCAAGACGGCTTCGTACATCGCCACCGCGCTCGACATGCGTGAGCGCCTCGATGCCATGCCATTTGTCATTCGGGAAAAGGCTTCAGGCGGGGTCGTGGGGTGCACCCGTTATTTCAACGTCGATGCGATCAATCGCCGCCTCGAGATCGGGTATACCTGGTATGCGAAGCGCGTCCAGCGGGGACCGATCAACACCGAGTGCAAGCTGCTGCTGCTCACGCACGCGTTCGAGACCCTTCAGTGCATCGCTGTCGAGTTCCGGACGCACTGGTTCAATCACGCCTCGCGCACGGCGATCGAGCGCCTCGGCGCGAAGCAGGACGGCGTGCTGCGCAACCACCAGTTGTCGGCTGACGGGACGAAGCGCGACACGGTGGTTTTCAGCATCATCGACGGCGAATGGCCGGCAGTGAAGCAGCACTTGCGCTACCAGCTCGAGCGACCGCGTTAGCGTACGAGCGCGCACAATGCTGGTCGACTTCTTTCTGCACCTCAAGGCGTCGAAGCTCCCGGTCTCGACGCGGGAGTTCCTGACGCTGTTGGACGCGCTGAAGCACGACGTAGCCTCGGGCAGCATCGACGATTTCTATTTTCTCTCGCGCACCTGCCTCATCAAGGACGAGGCGCTGTACGACCGCTTCAATCTTGCCTTCGGCGCTTACTTCAAGGGCGTCGACAGCGTGTTCGGTATCGCGCGTGAGATTCCCGAGGAGTGGATCCGCAAGCTGATCGAGGGCAACCTGTCGGAGGAGGACAAGGCGCTCGTCAAGGCTCTCGGAGGCTGGGACAAGCTGATGGAAACGCTCAAAGCCCGGCTCGAGGAGCAACGCGGCCGGCATCAGGGCGGATCGAAATGGATCGGCACCGCCGGAACGAGCCCTTTCGGCGCCTACGGCTACAACCCCGAGGGCGTTCGCATCGGGCAGGAAAAGGGCGGTAACCGCAGCGCGATCAAGGTCTGGGACGAGCGCACGTTCCGCAATCTCGACGATTCGGTCGAGCTCAACACCCGCAACATCAAGATTGCCCTGCGCCGGCTGCGCCGCTTCGCGCGCGAGGGCGTGCCGGAGGAGCTCGACCTCGACGCAACCATCGACGGCACCGCCAAGAATGCCGGCTGGCTCGACCTGCGCCTGGTGCCGGAGCGGCGCAACCGCGTCAAAGTGCTGCTTTTTCTCGACGTCGGCGGCTCGATGGATCCGCATGTCCAGGTCTGCGAAGAGCTTTTCTCGGCCGCCAGGAGCGAGTTTCGCCATCTCGAGTATTTCTACTTCCACAATTGCGTGTACGATTACGTCTGGCGCGACAACCGGCGCCGTCGCAACGAGCGCATCGCGACCTTCGACCTCCTGCACAAGTACGGACCCGACTGGAGGCTGATCCTTGTCGGAGACGCCGCGATGAGCCCTTACGAGATC
>JALZAN010000081.1:3920-8923 GCA_030948365.1 Pseudomonadota bacterium | reverse complement strand
GCTCTGGGGCAAGTACTACCACTTGTGGGACAACATCGACACCGAGACCGAGCGCTTTCTCGATTTCGAGCGCTGGTGGGGCGGCTACTACATGTTGAACGACGAGGAGATCCGCTGGATCGTCAATAACCTGTTCGTCGGCAACAAGCTCGCTGCCGGCGAGGCCAAGCTCGGACCGGGTCGCTATTTCGATCTCAAGTCGATCACGTCGCCGATCATCATTTTCGCGTCGATGGGGGACAACATCACCCCGCCGCAACGGGCGTTCAACTGGATCGCCGACGTCTATCGCAACAGCGACGAGATCAAGGCCAACGGCCAGACGATCGTCGGCCTGGTTCACGAGGACATCGGGCACCTGGGAATTTTCGTCTCCGGCGCGGTGGCAAAGAAGGAGCACGCGCAGATCATCGAAGTGCTCAAGTATATCCAGCAGCTGCCGCCCGGCCTGTACGGTATGGATATCCACGAGGCGGTGGGCCTCGATGGCTCGACCGCGTACGAGGTGTCGCTTGCCGAGCGCAAGGTAGAGCAAATCAGGCATTTGCAGAAGGACGACCGCATGGACGAAAAGCCCTTCGAAGCGGTCGCCGCAGTGTCCGAGCTGACCGAGCGCGCTTACGAGCTGCTGGTTCGCCCGATGGTGCGGGAAATGGTTCCCGAGTGGGCGGCCAAGACGGCGCGCGCGTTCCATCCGCTGCGCGCGCAGCGGTGGATCTTCTCCGACAAGAATCCCATGCTCGCCGGGCTTCCTTACCTCGCCAGCTCTGCCAGATCGGGGCGCAAAGCGACGAGCGAGTTGAATTCGATGCGGCAACGCGAAAGGCTCACATCCGATCTGATCACCGCATCGCTCGATCTCTATCGTGATCTGCGCGACGCTGCCCGCGAAGCGGCGTTCTACCAGATCTACGGTAGCCTCGTCTCCTTGCAGGTGGCCGACCAGCGCGCCGAGATCCGACGCGACGCCAAGTTCGACCCGCGGCAGATTCCCGCGGTGCGGCAGGTGCTCGATACGCTCGAGGATGGAGATCTGCAGGAAGGCCTGACGCGCATGGCCTTGCTCCTTGCGAAGGAGGGTGGCGGCACCCGCGAGCTGTCGCAAATGGCGCGCGCGCGGGAAATTCTCGCTCCGGCGCGAGGCATCAAGCCGATGTCCGAGGACGAGATCCGCCGGCTGCTGCACGAGGAAACCATCGTCACCGAATTCGAGCCGCAGCGTGCCCGGGAGTCGCTGCCGCGATTGATCCGCACGCCAGACGAGCGGAAGATCGCACGCGCTTATCTCGACCGGGTCGAGTCCGAAACGCCGCTCAATGACCGGCAGCGCGCGCTTCTTCACGACATGCGCGAGCGCTTGCCCGCGCCGACCAGGTCCCGGGCGCCGCCGAGGAAAAACCGGCGCCCGGCTCGACGCGCGGCAAGACGCCAGCTTTAAGCGACCGATACACAGGCGACCGCGCGTGACTGTGCGATCGCCGCAACCAGGCCCGTCACGATGCCCAAGCCCGGCGCAGCGATACTGGTTCTCAATGCGGGCTCGTCCAGCGTCAAATTCTCCCTTTACGCCGACGGCCGCGACGACGCGCGTCCTCGGCTCCGAGGTCAGATCGAGGGCCTCCAGAGCGCGCCTACTTTCGTCGCCATGGACGCGCGGGGTCGCGTCGTGGACGAAAAAAAATGGAGCGGCGAAGGCGAATTGAGCTACGCCGACGCCTTCGCGCACCTTCTCGAATTTCTCACCAGCGAGCTGGCGGGCGCGCCGCTCGGGGCGGTCGGCCACCGGGTGGTTCACGGTGGTCGCGAATTCGCGTCCCCGATCAGGATCGATACCAGCGCGCTCTGCGCGCTCGAACGGCTGATCGCGCTCGCGCCGCTGCATCAACCGCACAACGTCGCGCCGATGCGCATCATCGCGGCATACGCGCCGTCGCTGCCTCAGGTTGCGTGCTTCGATACGGCGTTTCATCGGATGCAGCCGCCCATCGCGCGGGCTTTTGCACTGCCGCGCACGATCACCGAGCGCGGGGTCGAGCGTTACGGATTTCATGGGCTGTCTTACGAATACATCGCATCGGTGCTGCCGGACATCGACGGGGCGAACGCGCGAGGCCGCGTCGTCGTCGCTCACCTCGGCAATGGCGCGAGCCTGTGCGCCATGAAGAATCTCGCGAGCATCGCCAGCACCATGGGCTTCACCGCGCTCGATGGCCTCGTGATGGGGACGCGAGCCGGCAGCCTCGATCCGGGTGTCATCCTGCACCTTTTGAACGAATTCGGCATGGACGCGCGCGCGATCGAAACGCTGCTTTACAAAGAGTCGGGCTTGCTCGGGGTTTCGGGCATCTCGAGCGACATGCGTACCTTGCTTGCCAGCGATTCACCCGATGCCAGAGCGGCGATCGATCTCTTTGTCTATCGCTTCGGGCGCGAACTCGGTTCGATCGTGGCCGCGCTCGGTGGCCTCGACGCGCTCGTTTTCACCGGTGGAATCGGCGAACACGCTGCGGCGATTCGCGAAAGCGTTTGCAACGACGCCCGCTGGCTCGGCGTCGAGATCGACCCGAGCGCGAATGCCTCGGGCGCGCCGCGCATCAGCGCTGCGACCTCGCGCGTGTCCGCGTGGGTCATTCCGACCGACGAGGAGCGGATGATTGCCCGCCACACTCGCGATCTGCTGGGCCTCGCCTGAACTAGCGCCGGCGTGTCGGCTGGCCCAAGGTGACGGGTTGCGCGTGCGCCGGGGCAGTGCCTGCGCTGAGCTGTTGCTCGGCCAGGGTTACCCAATAGCTGGCGCCGATCGCCAGCGCCTCGTCGTCGAAGTCGTACTGCGGGCTGTGGATGTTCGGCGTGTCGGGTCCGCGTCCCGCGCCAAGCCAGACGTAGCAGCCGGGCTTGGCCTGGAGCATGAACGCGAAATCCTCGCTGCCCATTTCCGGCATCGGGTCGGTGTCGACGTTTTCCGAGCCGACGATCGCGGTTGCAGCGGCGATGGCGTGTCTTGTCTCCGTCTCGGCGTTGACCAGCGCCGGGTAGCGACGCTCGTAGCGCAAGGTCGCGGACATTTCGAACGTTGCGGCGACGCCGGCGACGATGGCAAGCATGCGCTGCTCGATCAGATCCTGCACCTCGCGCTTGAAGGTGCGCACCGTTCCGCGCAGGACGACTTCCTGGGGAATCACGTTCCAGGTGTCGCCGCCGTGCACCTGCGTGACGCTGACAACGCCCGCGTCGAGCGGATGCAGATTGCGCGCGACGATAGTCTGCAGCGCATTGATGACGTGCGCGACGAAGAGCATCGGATCCTTGCCGGTGTAGGGCATTGCAGCATGCGCTCCCTTGCCGGTCACGACGATCTCGAACACGTCGTAGGCGGCCATCAGCGGTCCGACGCGCATCGCGAATGAGCCCAGCGGCTTGCGCGGCCAGTTGTGCATCCCGTAAACCGCTCGCATCGGAAACTTGTCGAACAGGCCTTCCTCGACCATCACCCGGCCGCCGCCCTCGTTTTCCTCGGCGGGCTGGAAGATGAAATAGATGGTTCCGTCGCAACTGCCCTTGGCCGCAAGCGCCTTGGCCGCGCCCAGCAGCATCGTCGTGTGGCCGTCATGGCCGCAGGCGTGCATCTTGCCCGCATTGCGTGACGTGTACGGCACGCCGGATCGTTCGTGCACATGCAATGCGTCGAGGTCGGCGCGAAGCCCGATGGCGTTACTGTCACTGTTCTTTCCATTGCCGCGCAGTACGCCGACGACGCCGGTCTTAGCCATCCCGGTATGCACGTCGAGGCCGAAAGCGCGCAGCTTGTCGGCGACGAACGCACTGGTTTGCGATTCCTCGAAAGCGGTCTCGGGATGGGCGTGAATGTGATGCCGCCACTCCTTCATTTCGGGAACGAGCGCGTCGATCTCAGGCAGAGTTTTCATCAGGGGGAGCGCGAGGGTTGGAAAGGAACGCGCAATGTTAGCGCAATCCTTTCCCATCGTCCGCAAGGTAAGATGCGCGCTGCGAGCAGGAGCTATGCCCCCTCCCTTTCAAGAGATGTACGATCTCGCCATCGTCGGTGGCGGCATCAACGGCGCGGGCATCGCGCGCGACGCGGCAGGACGCGGCCTGTCGACGCTGCTGGTTGAAAAGGACGATCTGGCGTCGCATACGTCGTCGTGGAGCACCAAGCTGATCCACGGTGGTCTGCGCTATCTCGAATATTACGAGTTCCGACTCGTCTCCGAAGCGCTGGCGGAGCGCGAGGTGCTTCTTCGCGCCGCGCCGCATATCATCGGGCCGCTTCAGTTCGTGTTGCCGCACGAGCCGCACTTGAGGCCCGCATGGATGATACGAGCGGGCCTGTTCCTGTACGACCATCTCGGTGGCCGGAAGAGCCTGCCATCGTCGTTCGGTGTCGATCTGTCCACCAGCCGCTGGGGCGCGGGGCTGAAGAGCACGTTTCATCGAGGCTTCGTTTACTCCGATGCGCGCGTCGACGATGCGCGGCTGGTTGTCTTCAATGCCATCTCCGCGCACGACAAAGGCGCCGACATTCGCACCCACGCCAAGCTTGTCGCCGGGCGGCGCCACAGCGGCCGCTGGCGCTTGACCCTGCAGGGCGCGCGCGGCGAGACGTGCGAGGTCGACGCGAAGGCTCTCGTCAACGCCGCCGGGCCGTGGGTCAAGCAGGTACAGGACGAAGTCAGCGCCGAGCCGGCGCAGGCTCGCGTGAGGCACGTCAAGGGCAGCCACATCATCGTGCCGCGCGTTCATCGCGAGGATCACGCCTACATCCTGCAGAATTCCGATCAGCGGATCATTTTCGTGATCCCGTATCAAAACGAATTTTCGTTGATCGGCACCACCGATATTCCGGTCGACGAGTACGAGCATCCCGAGATCACCGGCGACGAGGTCGCTTACCTGTGCGGCATCGCCAATGCGTATCTCGCCAGGCCGATCGCGCCCCAAGACGTCGTATGGACCTACAGCGGCGTGCGCCCACTATACGACGA
>JALZAN010000081.1:0-3910 GCA_030948365.1 Pseudomonadota bacterium | reverse complement strand
ATGAAACGCGGCTGGACCCATTCCGAGCCCTTGCCGGGTGGCGACATGGCGCGCGGCGATCGTGCGGCGTTCGATCGCGAGCTGTGCGCGCGGTACGCGTCGCTGGATCCGCGACTGCTTGGCGCGCTGGCGCGCCGGCACGGTACCCGCTCGTCGCGCGTGCTCGGCGCCGCCAACGTCGAGTCCGATCTGGGAAGGCATTTCGGCGACACGCTGTTTGCCGCCGAGATTGACTACGTGATCGCGCAGGAGTGGGCGACGAGCGCAGAAGACATCCTCTGGCGACGCACCAAGTGCGGCTTGCATATGACGCCGGCCGAGCGCGAAGCCGTGTCGGACTACGTCCGCGATCGAGGGGGCGCGAAGCCGATGCGCTCGCCATGAAGCCGCTGTCGGAGTTTCCCGTCGCGGCGCGAGCGAATATCCGCTGCGTGCTCACCGATATCGACGACACGCTTTCGACGCACGGTCGGCTCACCGCCCAGGCGTACGCCGCAATGGAGCAACTTCGCGAGGCGGGATACCTGGTCATACCGGTCACCGGCCGCCCCGCGGGCTGGTGCGACCACATCGCGCGCATGTGGCCGGTCGACGCCGTTGTGGGCGAAAACGGCGCGCTGTACATGCGTCACGATGACGCAACAAGGAAGTTGAATAAGCGGTTTGTCGCGAGCGAAGCCGAGAGAAGCAGGGATCGGAAGCGGCTGCTGGCGATTGCCGAGAGGATCGTGCGGGAGATTCCCGGTTGCGCGCTCGCCTCGGATCAGCAATACCGCGAGACGGATATCGCCATCGATTACTGCGAAGACGTCGCGCCGCTTTCCCGGGAAGCGGTCGATCGCATCGTCGCGATGATGCGAGCCGAAGGCATGAGCGCCAAGGTGTCCTCGATCCACGTCAATGGGTGGTTCGGCAGCTATGACAAGCTGGCGATGACCCGCATCCTCCTGGCCGACGAATTCGCCATCGCGCTCGACCGCGAAGAGCGGCGGTGCATTTTTATCGGCGACTCGCCCAACGATTCGCCGATGTTTGGTTTTTTTAGCTATTCAATCGGCGTCGCGAATGTGCAGGCTTTTCGCCACGCGATTCCAATGCCCCCGAAATACCTCACGGTGGAAGAGGCGGGCTCGGGCTTTGCGGAGGTGGCGGCGCTGCTGCTCGGCTGAGCGCTCGCGGTCGCTCGAATTTCCTGAAGCGCGAAGCTATTTGGCCGCGGTCATGGTGGCGAGCTTCGACAGGTCGACTTCCTTCAACGCGCCGGTCAGGACGCCGGCATCGACGCCGGAACCGTTGACGGTGACGCTAAAGCGATTGTTGAGAATGACGCTGACTTCGCCGCTTCGGGCGCGCCGGTCGTAGCGTTCGTGGACGAGCTGGCCGTCGACTCTCTTCGTCCGCTCGTAGCCGGTGTCAGTTTCCTTTTCCAGGTTCGGATCGAATTTGGCGGCTAGGCCGGCGAGGCCGGACAACGAACCCAGATCGGAGATCTCGATCTGCAGGCTTCCGTCTCCGCCTTCATACCGCGCGGTCGCGCTCGAGCCTTTGATGCCCATCGCCTCGCCGCTTTGACCGGACGCTTCGGTTCGTCTCATGCCGCCGATCTTGTCCGGGAGCATGTCCTTCAGCCGGTGAAAGTCGACCGGCTGAACATCCTTGCCGCCGGTCATGATCTGTCCCACGGCATTGAGCGCCGTGCTCATGTCGACCGCGGAGCCGGCTGCCGCGCGCGGATCCGCTGCGCCGGACGATCGCGCTGCTTTTTCCGCGCGCTCGGCGTCTTCACCCATGCGAGCGAGCTTCCCCAGCGCGTCGCCGACGCGCGCCCGGTCAGCCTCCGATTTGCCGCCGAACATGCTCGACAGCGCGCCGGCCGCGACCGCTGTATCGGGAACGCTGTCAGTGTGCGAGGTGAACTTGCCCATGGCGCCGAAGCCGAGGAAGCCCAGCGCGCCGATGGCGCACGCGCTCAACAGCCCGAGCACGATCGCCATGACGATCGCGCAAAGGACCACCACAACGGTATAGCCGACCGACTTGTCCTGGGGACAGCGCATCAACACCGGCAGGCCGAGATAGAGCAGATACAGGCCATAGAGCCCGGCCAGGGCCGCAACGATTCCGAGCACCGGGATGATGTAGAAAATTCCGGCGACCCACGCCGGCGTATAGCTGTATGCCGCGACCTTCAGCGAGCGCAAGGAGTCGCGTTGCCCGCTGAAGGTGGGCGCCAGGACGTCAACCAGCCACGCCAGCAGCCACACGCCGACAAATGCAAAAATGAGCTTGATCACCGCGCCGACGAGTCCGACTACGATGCCGGTGGTGACCGCGCCGATAAAAGGGACGCTGACGCCGATCAGGACGCTGCCGAAAAATCCCGCGACAACGCCGATCAGTGCCAAAGGAAGCACGTAGCCCATATAGATCGAACCCGCAGTCGTAGGCTCCGCGGCGATCAGCGGCCACTCGGTCGAAGGAGAAAGCAGGACTCCCTTGATGCGCGCGAAGATCCCGCGGGCCATGGCCGCGTCGAAACGTGGCAGCGGGTCGGCGGGACCTCCAGTCGCGGCGTGCGGCGCAGGTGGTGGCATGCCACCGAAGGATCCGGAGGGCTCGGTCGCGGTCCGGGACGTATGCGGGACAGAAACCGGCGGCGGCGCGCTCGGCGGCGGCGCGCTCGCAATCGGCGGCGGCGTGCTCGCGATCGGCGGCGCGGGGGGCATGGGCACGTGCGGCGGAGGCACGATGGGTGCGGATGGCGTGACGGTCGCGGACGGCGGGACGGCGACCTGTGGCGGCGGCGAAACCGGCGAAGGCAGTTCGGCTGCCGGCGGGGTCGATGCGACAGGAACCGGCACCGCCGCTCCGCAATGGTTACAAAACTTGGCGCCGTCGGCGACACGTTGACCGCATTGTCCGCAAAACATTGATGCCTCCGGGAAGGAACTACGGTATATGAACTGGCGCGATTGTGCGCCGGTCCGGGCAACGATTCAACGGCGCGAATCGGGACGCAACCCCGCTGCGCCGGCATAGCGCGCGCCCGACGCCTCCTCGATGCGCAGCCCTTCGTTCCATTTCGCGGTGCGCTCGCCGCGGGCGAATGATCCGACCTTGAGCTGACCGGCATTCCAGCCCACCGCCAGATGAACGATGGCGACGTCCTCGGTCTCTCCGGACCGCGCCGAAACAATGGTGCCGAAACCGGCACGCGTGGCGGCGTGGAGCGCGGCCAGCGTTTCACTCAAGGTGCCCGCCTGGTTCGGCTTGAGCAGGACCGCATTGCAGGCGCGATCGGCCGCAGCGGCGTCGATACGCGCCGCGTTGGTGGTCAGGTAGTCGTCGCCGATGATCTGCACGCGCTCTCCGGCGGCACCCGCGAACCGGATCCATGCATCGCGATCATCCTCCGCGAAAGGATCCTCGATCGATACCAGTGGAAAATGATCGAGCCATCCGAGCAGGACTTCGGCAAAGGCGTCGCTGTCGAAATCGCGTCCGTCAAGCGCGAATCGGTAGCGGCCATCGCGAAAGATCTCGGACGCGGCGATATCCAGCGAGACTGCGACCTCGTCCCCGGGCGAAAAGCCGGCGCGCTCGATCGAGCGCACCAGCATGGTAAGCGCCTCTTCGTTGCTGGCGAATGCCGGCCAGTAACCGCCCTCGTCGGCGACGCCGGAGCGCAGGCCCGCTTCGTGCATCAGGGTCCCTGCGGCGCGATAAACATCGGCGCACATGCAAAGCGCTTCGCCGAACGATGCCGCCGACATTGGAACCACCATCAGGTCCTGAACGTCGATGCGCCTGCCGGCGTGCGCCCCGCCGCCGAAGATCTGCATCTCCGGCAGCGGCAGCGACACCGGGCCATCGCCGGCCAGATAGCGCCACAGCGCGAGCCCTTCCGAAG
>JALZAN010000080.1 GCA_030948365.1 Pseudomonadota bacterium | reverse complement strand
TGAGATCGAAAGAGCGCGTCCGCCGTTCGCCGTCGAAGGCGTTGAAGCGGAGGCAAATGTCGAGCTCGCGTCACTAAATTTTCGGGTCAGGTTCGATCGTATCGACGCGCTTGAAGACGGCGGGGTGGCAATCCTGGATTTCAAAACGGGTGAGGCGGATCCGCCGCCGCGATGGTTCGATCAGCGGCCTCGCGCCACCCAGCTTGGGATGTACGTCCTCGCGCAGCGCGATGCGATGCCCTCGGTCGAGGTTCGCGTCGCGGCTTATGCGCAATTGCGCCCGGAGCGCGTCGTCGTGGTGGGGCTTGCCGCCGATGAGGACGCGTGGCCCGCATTGACCCCTGTTGCCAAGTCCGTTGCCGGCGACTGGCGCTCGCTCGAATCCTGGTGGCGCACGCGTCTGGGCGAACTGGCGCAGGACATCGCATCGGGAGACGCGATCGTCAGTCCGCGCCAGAGGCCGCTGGCATGCCGCACTTGTTGCCTGCAGCCGCTATGCCGGATTCAATCCGCTCGCAATCTCGCCGAGCAGAGCCTCGACGATGAATAAGCGAAGCGAGGGCTCCGACGACGCCGAGCGATCCTCGGCGCTCGACGTTTCGCGCTCCTTTGTCGTGCAGGCGCCTGCGGGCTCAGGCAAGACCGAGCTGTTGATCCAGCGTTACCTCGCCTTGCTGTCGCGCGTCGAACGGCCCGAGGCAATCGTCGCGATGACGTTTACGCGCAAGGCCGCAGGCGAGATCCGCGAGCGTATCGTCGCCGCGCTGCGCGGCGCCGAGTCCGATATTGGGCCGCCGGAGCCGCATGCCGCGCTGACCTGGCGCCTGGCGCGCGCCGCCTTGAAGCGCGATGCGGCGACGGGATGGAACCTGATCGCGCACCCAGCGCGCCTGCAGGTGCAGACCATCGATGCGCTATGCGCGTCGCTGATGCGCCGAGCGCCGCTCACTCTCAAAGTCGGCAGCCTGCCTCGCTTTGTCGAGCGTGGAATGCCGCTCTATCTCGAAGCCGCGCGTGCCCAGCTCAACGCGGCCGGCAGCGACGACGCTTCATGGCGGCGCCTGCTCGATCACCTCGACAATGATGCGGACCGGCTGATTGCGTTGATCGCGACGATGCTTGCCAAGCGTGACCAATGGCTCGGCTTCGCCATCGTGGATGACGAGGAAGCGCTGCGCATCGATCTGGAAAGGGCGCTCGTCGCCGAAATCGATTGCGAGCTCGCGTTACTGAACACCGCCTTTCCGCGCGACGCAATCGCGCCGTTGCTCGAGCTTGCGCGGCAGGCGAGTGCAAACCTGCGAATCGAGCGACCCGGTCACCCTCTGGCAGCGTGGCCGGCAGGTGGCGGTCTGCCCCCACCGCGGGCCGATGGATTGCCGCACTGGGTGTCCATCACCGAATGGCTGCTTACCGAGGAAGGCACGTTTCGCGAGCGGTTCACCAGGGATCAGGGATTTCTCCCGCAGAGCACGGGCGGCACCTTGGAGCGCGACGAGCGGCGCGAGCACAAGAGCACGATGGAAGAATTGCTGATGCGTCTGCGGCAGGTTCCCGGTCTGGCCGCCGCGCTGCATTCGGTCCGCAATTTACCACCGCCGCGTTACGACGACGCCTCCTGGTCATTCATTGTTGCCTTGCTGGACGTCCTGCGGCATGCGCTGGCCGAGCTGCAAGTCGTGTTCGCCCGGGAAAACGCCATCGACTACGCGGAATCCACGCTGATCGCTTCGCGCGCCTTGAAGGGCGGAGACGCGCCGTCCGAGCTGCTGCTGGCGCTCGACCTTCGCATCGAGCATTTGCTGCTGGACGAGTTCCAGGATACGTCGCTGGCGCAGCACGACCTGGTCGAATCGCTGACCGAAGGTTGGACGCCCGGCGATGGGCGCACCTTGTTTGTCGTCGGCGATCCCATGCAGTCGATTTACCGTTTCCGCGAAGCCGAGGTCGGCCTCTTTTTAAGGGCCCAGAGCGACCGGCGCATCGGCGGCGTGCCGCTCGAACCGTTGACCTTGACCCGCAACTTTCGCTCCCAACAAGGTCTGGTTGAATGGGTCAATGCGACGTTTTCCGGGGTTTTCGCACCGAACGGAGATGCCGCGCGCGGGTCAGTGGCATTCAAGGCGTCCGCGGCGACGCGCGAACGGCACGAAGGCTCCGCGGTCACGCTCGATTTCTGCACCGACGGCGTCCGGGAAGCAGCTGCAGTGGTTTCCCGGACGCGCGATGCGCTCGCAAGCGGGGCCGAAACGGTGGCCGTGCTCGTCCGCAAGCGCTCCGATCTGGCGGATATCTTGCCTGCGCTGCGCGCTTCCGGAATCGCGTTCAGCGCGGTCGAGCTCGATCAGCTCTCCGAGCGGCAGACCGTGCTTGATCTTTGCTCGCTCACGCACGCGCTGATTCAGCCGTACGATCGGCTGGCGTGGCTCGCCGCGCTGCGCGCGCCCTGGTGCGGGCTGACGCTGCACGATTTGTTCGCGGTTACGGAGAGCTGCGGCAAACGGGGATTGAGCGACGCGCTCTCGGGAGACACCAGAGCGCTCGTCCTGGGTCGTTTGTCGGAAGACGGCAAACAGAGATTCGTACGCTTCACCGACGTCATCGCGACGCTATGGCAAAGCCGCGGCCGACAATCGCTCGCCACCGCGGTCCGGGGCGCGTGGCTTGCGCTCGGCGGCCCGGCGTGCGTCATCGATCCGATCGACCTCGATGCGGCGGACCAGTTCTTTGCGCTTCTCTCGGAGCACGAGCTGGGCGCCGACCTGCCCGATTGGGCGATGTTCATGGAAGAGCTCAAGACGTTGCGCGCGGAAGCGGACGCGCATCCGGGGACCCGGGTGCAGATCATGACGCTGCATCGCGCCAAGGGCCTCGAGTTCGATGTCGTCATCATGCCGGGCCTTGCCCGGTTGCCGCGCCCGGAGAACCGTCAACTTCTGCTATGGCGCCGACGCCCCGACGCGCTGTTGCTTGCGCCGATGAAATCGCGTTACGTCGCGCAGGGCGACGACGACGCGGTGTATTCCTATCTGCGCCGGCTTGCCGCCGCGGAAGACGAGGCGGAGCTCTCCAGGCTCCTGTACGTCGGTTGCACCCGGGCGAAGTCGCGGCTGCATCTGACATTCGCGCTCGCGCTGGAAGTGGAGGAGGGAGGCAGCGATCGATGGAAGCCTCCCTCGAAGCGTACGGCGCTGGGCGCGCTGTGGCCGGCCATCACGGTACCGGCGCCCGGTCGCGGCGGCGCCGCGCGGGAACGCGTCAGCGAAGCTGAAATCGGCGTTCCGCTACGGCGTCTGCCCGCACAATGGCGCTTGCCTCCCGCGCCACCGTCTCTTACGGCCCCTTCGGATACCGCGTCGGTGACCGATCGGGAGGCGGTCGAGTTCGACTGGGCGCGGGAGACGGCGCGACAGATCGGCATCGTCGCGCACCGTCTATTGCGGCGGCTGGCGGACGAGGGTCTCGAGCCGTGGACCGCGCAGCGCGTCGCGAGCGAGCGCATGCGGGCCGCGCGCGAGCTCCGCGCGCTCGGAATGACCGGCGACGAAGTCGAAGCCGCGGTCGAGCAGGTGCTTGTGGCCATCCACGCGACGATTGCCGATCCACGCGGACGCTGGTTGTTCGATCCGGCGCACATCGAGGCCAGGAGCGAATACGCGTTAACGGGATTGAGAGACGACGCGGTCGTGCATCTCGTGCTTGACCGGACTTTCATCGACGTCGACGGCGTCCGCTGGATCGTCGACTTCAAATTGTCGCGCCATGAGGGCGCCGATACGGCGCAGTTTCTGGATCGCGAGCAGGACCGATATCGGGCGCAACTGGAAGGGTACGCGCGCGTCATGCGTGAAATCGACCGACGACCGATTCGTGCCGGGATCTATTTTCCACTGGTCCCCGGCTGGCGCGAGTGGACACCGGAGGCGTAGCGACTCGGTGTCGATCGCCATCACAAGCGCTGGACCGCGGGCCCTGCAACAGGGTAAAATTGAGGTTTATCAATGCCTTCCATCCATGCCTTCCGATTTCTCCGGAGGGCGTTCCCGGCAAAGCGGCGTGCAAGTCATTCGCGGATTCTCCCGGCCCGGCCATGACCGTACTGCATTGACCATCGGCAATTTCGATGGTGTGCATCGCGGGCATCGGGCCATGCTGTCGCGCCTGGGCGAGGCAGCGGAGGATCTGGCGCTTCCCTCCTCGGTGCTGACCTTCGATCCTCATCCGCGCGAATTCTTCGCCCCCGATTCCGCGCCGCCCAGGCTGTCGACATTGCGCGACAAGCTGGAGCGCTTCGCAACCGCGGGCGTGGCACGGGTCCACGTCGCACGGTTTGACGTCACACTGGCAAAACTGTCGGCTGAGGAATTTATCGATCAGATTCTGGTGCGAAAATTGAACATCGCCTGGATCCTGGTCGGAGACGACTTTCGCTTCGGCCGCGAACGCGCCGGCAACCTTGCGTTGTTGCGACAGAAAGCGGCGGCTTACAGTGTCGAGGCGATGCCGACCGTTATGGTCGACCGAGAACGCGCGTCGAGCAGCGCAGTGCGCGCCGCGCTTGCTTCAGGCAACCTCGAGCGCGCGGCGAGAATGCTCGGCAGGCCCTATCAGATGTCCGGCCACGTCGCCCACGGTGACAAGCTCGGTCGCAACCTCGGATTTCCGACGGCGAACATCTTCCTCCGTCGCAAGCCGGCCCTTTCGGGAATTTTCGCCGTCCGGGTCCGCGGTCTGGGCAACGCGCCGCGCGCGGGCGTCGCGAGCCTGGGCGTGCGGCCGACGGTCAAGCAGGGGGCGACGCCGCTACTCGAGGTATTCGTGTTCGATTTCGACGAAGCGATCTACGGTCGCCGCATCGCGGTCGAGTTCCTGCACAAGCTCCGCGACGAGGAGCGCTACGATGATCTGGACGCGCTGACGCGCCAGATTCGAGTCGATGTCGAGCATGCCCGCGACTACTTTGCAACAGCGAAATAAAAGAAAGCGACGATGGCCGACGCCGGCAAGACCGATTACAAAGGGACCCTGAATCTTCCTGACACCCCTTTTCCGATGCGCGGCGACCTGGCCAAACGCGAAGCGGGCTGGGTCGGGGAATGGCAGGAGCGCAAGGTGTACCAAGCGATCCGTGCGGCGAGCAAAGGGCGGCCGCGCTTCGTGTTGCACGATGGTCCGCCGTATGCGAACGGTGATATTCACATCGGTCACGCGGTGAACAAGGTGCTCAAGGACATCGTCGTCAAGAGCCGCCAGCTGGCGGGCTTCGACGCGCCCTACGTTCCCGGCTGGGATTGCCACGGGATGCCGATCGAAGTGCAGATCGAAAAGACGCATGGCAAGAATCTGCCGACCGCCGAAACACAGCGGCTTTGCCGCGCCTATGCCACCGAGCAGATCGTGCGTCAGAAAGCGGAGTTCCAGCGGCTCGGGGTGCTCGGCGACTGGGAACGTCCGTACACGACCATGTCGTATCGCAACGAAGCCGACGAGATTCGGACGCTGGGACGCGTGCTTGAAAAAGGCTATCTCTATCGCGGCCTGAAGCCGGTGAACTGGTGCTTCGATTGCCAGAGCGCGCTTGCCGAAGCCGAGGTCGAATACGAAGACCGCCAGGATGTCGCGATCGACGTCGGTTTTGCGCTCGACGATCGCGATCGACAAAAGCTGGCGGCGGCGTTTCACCTGCCGAGATTGCCCGACGGTCCGGTCTATGCGGTGATCTGGACCACGACGCCATGGACGCTGCCCGCCAACCAGGCGCTCAACGTCCATCCGGAGTTTCAATACGCGCTGGTCGAAACCGAGCGCGGGACGCTGCTGCTTGCGGCGGACCTGAAGGACGCTTCGCTCAAGCGGATGGGGCTCGGGCGCAAACGTTCGAGCGACTCGCCGGATCCGACCACATCTGGGCGCGACCTCGAATTGACCCGCTTTCGACATCCTTTCTATGACCGCGTGGCTCCTGTCTATCTCGGCGAATACGTGACCAAGGCGCAGGGCACCGGCATCGTCCACAGCTCGCCCGCCTACGGCATCGACGACTTCATTTCCTGCCGGCGCTACGGCATGGCCGACGACGACATGCTCAACCCCGTGCTGGGCGACGGGCGGTACGCGGAAACTCTGCCGTTCTTCGGCGGGATGAAAATCTGGGATGCCAATCCGAAGATCGTCGACAAGCTTCGCCAGAACCAGGCGCTCTTTCACGCGGAAAAGATCACACACAGCTACATGCACTGCTGGCGGCATCGCACGCCGATCATCTATCGCGCGACGACGCAATGGTTTGCCGCCATGGACGAGGTGCCGGGATTCGATGGCGTCCGGCCTTCGGAGACGCTGCGCAGCACGGCGTTGCGGGGCATCGATGCCACGGAATTTTTTCCGTCCTGGGGAAAATCGAGACTGCACGGCATGATCGCCAACCGGCCCGACTGGACCCTGTCGCGTCAGCGTCAGTGGGGAGTTCCGCTGCCGTTCTTCGTCGATCGCGAAACCGAGACTTTGCACCCCGACACGCCGGCATTGCTGGAGCTCGCCGCGACCAAGGTCCAGGCCGGCGGCATCGAAGCCTGGTTCGAGGCGACGCACGAGGATTTCGGCGTCGACGCCTCGAAGTATCGCAAGCTCACCGATACGCTCGATGTCTGGTTCGATTCCGGCTCGACGCACCAGACCGTCATGGGCGGCCCGCAGGGGCGTGCCGGGCGCCTGGGGTCGCATCCGGAGGCAACCGGATTTCCGGCCGATCTCTACCTCGAGGGATCGGATCAGCATCGCGGCTGGTTCCATTCGTCGCTGCTCATTTCCTGCATGCTCAACGGCGTGCCACCCTACAAGGCGCTGCTGACGCACGGCTTCGCGGTCGACGGCGTGGGCAGGAAGATGTCGAAGTCGAAGGGCAACGTCGTCGCGCCGCAAAAAGTATGGAACGGCCTTGGGGCGGAAATTCTTCGCCTGTGGGTGGGGGCGACCGACTATTCGGGCGATCTCTCCATTTCCGACGAGATCCTCAAGCGCGTGGTCGAAAGCTATCGACGCATCCGCAATACGCTTCGTTTCCTGATGGCCAATACCGCCGACTTCGAACCAGGAAAGCATCTCGTCGCGGCCGACGATTTGCTCGAGCTGGACCAGTATCAGCTCGCCGTCGCCAACGCGTTTTTCGCCGACATGCGCGCGGCATACGACAGATACGAATTTCACCAGGTCGTGCGCCAGCTTCAACTGTATTGCTCCGAGGAGCTGGGCGGTTTCTATCTCGACGTGCTCAAAGATCGCCTCTATACGGCGGCGGCCGATTCCACCGCCCGGCGCTCGGCGCAGACGGTGCTCGCCTATGTGCGCGACGAGTTGCTGAAGCTGATGGCGCCCATTCTTTCGTTCACCGCCGAGGAGGCGTGGAAGGTTCTCTATCCCGACGACGCGACGATCTTCGTCCACATCTGGACATCGGTTCCGGTTTCAATGCCGGATGCGCTGACTCAGAAATGGCGCCGCATCGTCGCTGCGCGAAGCGCGGTCCTTAAACGCCTGGAGGACGCGCGGGAAAAGGGCGAAATCGGATCGTCGCTCGAAGCGGAAATCACCATCACGGCGCCGGCCGACACTTATGACGACTTGGCCTCGCTCGGCGACGACTTGCGATTCGTGATGATCACCTCGGCCGCGAAAATCGTGCGCGGCGATGCACTTGCGATCGAGGTGACCGCGAGCTCGCACCCGAAATGTGCGCGCTGCTGGCACTGGCGCGCCGACGTCGGGGCCGACGCCCGGCATCCAGCCTTGTGCGCGCGATGCGTGGCCAATCTGTTCGGCAACGGCGAAGTACGGGCATACGCGTGAGCGCATTCGCCGAGCGGTCGTCTTCATCGCGCCCATGGTGGCTGTGGCTGGCGCCCAGCGTGGCAATCCTTGTCGCCGATCAGATAACCAAGGCACTCGTGCTCGCCACATTGCGACCCGGCGAGGAGCGCACGATCACCCATTTTTTCAGTCTCGTGCTCGCATTCAATTCCGGAGCGGCGTTCAGCTTTCTGGGCGATGCCGGGGGATGGCAGAGGTATCTTTTTGGCGCCATCGGGGTTGGCGCGGCAGGTCTGATCGTTTGGCTTCTGAGACGCGGTGGCGACCGGCTCTATTGCACGGCATTGAGCCTGATTCTCGGCGGCGCAGTGGGCAATCTTTGCGATCGGCTCACGCTCGGCAAGGTGGTCGACTTTCTTGCATTCCACGATTTCATGCCATTTCGCCATCCGCTGACCGCGTGGCTCGATCCCTTTCCGGCATTCAATGTTGCCGACAGCGCAATCACAGTGGGGGCGGCGCTGCTGATCCTGGATGTTTTCTGGCCAAGACCGGATCCATCGGTCGCAGTAAGATAGCGCCATGCAAATCATTCTCGCCAACCCGCGCGGGTTTTGCGCCGGCGTCGACCGCGCCATCGCGATCGTCGAACAGGCCTTGACGCAATACGGCGCGCCGATTTACGTTCGCCACGAGGTCGTCCACAACAAGTTCGTCGTCGATGACTTGCGTTCGAAGGGTGCGATCTTCATCGACGAGCTTGCCCAGGTTCCGGTGGGCAGCACGGTCGTGTTCAGCGCCCACGGGGTCTCGCGGGCGGTGCGCGCCGAGGCGGACGCGCGCGGATTGCGCGTGTTCGATGCGACATGTCCGTTGGTGACCAAGGTCCACGTCGAAGTCGCCAGGATGCGGCAGCAGGGTCTGGAGATCGTCATGATCGGCCACGCCGGACATCCGGAAGTAGAGGGCACCATGGGCCAGGCGGACGGCGGCATATATCTGGTCGAATCGATTGCCGACGTCGCCACGCTCGAGGTTCGCGTTCCCGAGCAGCTGTCCTATGTCACCCAGACGACCTTGTCCGTCGACGACGCCGCGGCGCTCGTCGAGGCGCTGCGGGCGAAATTTCCCGCTATCGTCGGGCCGAAAAAAG
>JALZAN010000079.1:4456-9113 GCA_030948365.1 Pseudomonadota bacterium | reverse complement strand
GAAGTGATGAGTCAGGTTGACCCTGGAGTCGCCCATGACGCAATTGTAAACGCCAAGCGCAGCGGGCACAAATGCCGGCCGCGGGCTGCGGCACCGGCGCTGGGCGCGGCGAACTTCGACCAAGGCGGAATGCGAGCGTAACCCCGTTTTGGCAGGACCACCGTTCATAGCGCCATCGTCCACTCTTCCCGGAGCTTGCCATGCCCTATCCATCGACTCGCGCAGCCTGGCTTCTCGTCGCTCTGGCGATGTTGCTCTACGTCGTCTTCGCATCGACGCCGGCAAATGCGTTTTGCGGATTCTATGTCGGCAAGGCGGACGCGAAGCTCTTCAACGAAGCCTCCCAGGTCATCCTCGTCCGCGACGGAAACCGAACGGTGATCAGCATGCGCAACGACTTTCAGGGCGAGCTGTCCGAATTCGCGCTGGTCGTTCCGGTGCCGGTCGTGCTCCAGAAGAGCCAGATTCATATCGGCGACCCGAAGACCTTCGATCGCATCGATGCCTACTCCGCTCCGCGGTTGGCCGAATACTTCGATTCCGATCCATGCGTCGCCGCCCTCAGGGAACGGCAAATGGGCGCGATCAATGCGGCGCCGGCATCGATGGCGAAGGCACAGGAGAAAAAGGACAAGGCGCTCGGCGTCACCGTCGAGGCGCGTTATACCATCGGCGAATACGATATCGCGATTCTCTCCGCGACCGAGTCGAACGGCCTCGAGACCTGGCTCAAGCAAAACGGCTACCGCATTCCCGCCGGCGCCAGCAAGGCGCTGCGGCCCTACGTCCGGCAGGGTCTCAAGTTTTTCGTTGCCCGGGTGAATCTGGCGGAACAGGCCAAGACCGGATTTTCCTACTTGCGGCCGCTGCAATTCGCGTTCGAGTACGAGCGCTTCATGCTTCCGGTTCGGTTGGGGATGCTCAACGCGAGCGGGCCGCAGGACCTCGTCGTCTATGCATTGACCAGAAATGGACGCGTCGAAACCACCAACTATCGCACGGTCAAGCTTCCCGCCAACGTCGAGTTGCCGACCTACACCCGCGGCGAATTCGGGCAGTTCTACAAGGCGCTGTTCGACAACCAGTCCAAGCGCGAGGATTACCGCGTCGTCTGGACCGAATATTTCTGGGACATGGCCTGGTGCGATCCCTGTGCCGCGGATCCGCTGTCTCCCGAGGAGCTCAGGCGCGCCGGCGTATTCTGGCTCGGCGGCGACGAGCCGGCGATCGGCGTCGCGCCGGGTGCGCCGGGTTCGCCTCCGATTGCGCCCCGCACATCGAGCGGCGCACAGCCGGTGAGGCTGACGCGCCTGCATCTGCGCTACACGCCGGAAACGCTGCCGGAGGATTTGATGTTCCAGGAAACGCAGGATCGGCAGAATTTCCAGGCGCGCTATGTGCTGCGCCACCCTTGGACCGGCGATGCTTCCGCATGCGACGCGGCACCGCGCTACCTCGATGAAGTCGCCAAGCGGCAGGAACGCGAAGCGCAGACGCTGGCCACTCTCACCGGCTGGGACCTCAATCGGATTCGCGCCAGGATGAACATCAGCGCCGCGCCGAAGACGATGTGGTGGGAGCGGTTGTGGAAGTGACGTTGGCGCCGTCCGGGCTCCTGTCCGCGGCGCGCGCGTTGCTGCCGCGCGACGCGCGAGCGTTCCAGATCCTGTTTCTCGCGGTGTTGATGACGACGGGTGTGGTGCTGCGCGACTTTTCGCTGCATCCGCTGCAGATCGCGCTGGCGTTGGCCGCCGGGCTGGCGACGCAGGCCTTCTGGCTCAATCGACTTGGGCTCGAGCAACGCGGATTTCTATCGGCGATCGTGACCTGCTGCGGTGTGGCGCTACTGTTGCGCAGCGACACCCTGTGGGCGCATCCACTAGTGGCGGCGCTGGCAATGTCGTCGAAGTTCACGCTGCGCATTCGCGGCAAGCACCTGTACAACCCGGCCAACTTCGGCGTGATCGCCGCGATCGTGCTGGTCCCCGGAACATGGGTCTCGCCGGGACAGTGGGGCAACGAGCTGGCGTTCGCCGTGTGGCTGTTCATGTTCGGCACTATCGTCACCACCCGGGCTCGGCGGCTCGACGTCAGCTGGATGTTCCTCGGCGCGTTTCTGGGATTGGTCGCGTTGCGGATCACGCTGCTGGGTCAGTCGTGGGCGATCTGGTGGCACCAGCTCGGCAACGGTGCGCTGTTGCTGTTCGCGTTCTTCATGATCTCGGATCCGATGACGATTCCGGATCGCCGCGGTCCGCGCATCGCCTACGCGCTGATCGTCGCCGCGGGCGCGGTCGCCTGGCAGTACCTTCTTTTCCGCCCGAATGCGCTGATCTGGGCGCTCTTTCTGGCTACGCCGCTGGTCCCGCTCCTCGATCGCCTGTTCCCCGGCGACCGCTTTTCGTGGCGCGGAGGCGAACCGGCGCAGGCTGCTAATCCTCTTCGTGCTTGCGCGACTTCCGAAATTCCGCCGACAGCTGCTGCTGAAGATTCCCCGGGGCCGGCTCGTAATGCGACAGGCGCATCGTCCAGCTTCCCTGCCCTCCGGTCACGGACTTCAGACGCGCCGAATAGCCGTCCAGCTCGACCAATGGCGCGAGCCCGGTGATCGCCAGCACGCCGGTCTGCATGCCTTTGGTCCCGGTCACCTGTCCACGTCGCGACGACAGATCGCCAGCGATGTCGCCGGTCTTCGCGTCGGGGCAGATCACTTCGAGGCTGACGATCGGCTCCAGCACGATGGGCTTCGCCTTTTCGATCGCATCGAGAAAGGCCTTGCGACCCGCGGAGACAAACGCGACCTCCTTGGAATCGACGGGATGGTGCTTGCCGTCATAAATCACGACCCGCACGTCGTGCATCGGGAAACCCGCGATTGCGCCGGTGGCGAGCACCTGCTCGACGCCCTTCTTCACCGCGGGCATGAACTGATGCGGGATGACGCCGCCCTTGGTCGAGTCGACGAACTCGAATCCCGCGCCGCGCGCACGCGGCTCGATCCGCAGCGATACCTCCCCGAACTGGCCGGCGCCGCCGGTCTGCTTTTTGTGCCGGTGAAATCCCTCGGCTGGCGCGGTGATGGTCTCCCGATAAGGGATGCGCGGCGGGCGGGTTTCGATCTCAAGCTTGAACTGCGTCGACATGCGCTCGAGAACGGAGCGCAGGTGCAACTCGCCCAGCGCGCGCAGCACCGTTTCGTTGCTGTTCGGATCGTGCTCGACCACCAGCGTCGGGTCCTCCGCGGTCAACCGGTGCAGAACTTCCCAGATGCGCTGCTCGTCGCCCCGTTTTTTCGGCGCCAGCGCGACACCCTGCATCGGCGTCGGGAACTCCAGCGGACGCATGTGAATGTGGTCTTCGTCGTGCGAGTCGTGCAGCACGCAATCGAACTCGATCTCGTCGACCTTCGCCACCGCGGCGATGTCTCCGGGCACGGCGCGATCGATCTCCACGTTCTTGCCGCCCTGAAGCATGAACAGGTGGCCGACCTTGAACGGTTTGCGGTTGTCGCCGACGAAGAGCTGCGTGTCGCGGGTTACGGTCCCCTGATGGACGCGGAAGATGCCCAGCTTGCCCACGAATGGATCCATCACCACCTTGAACACGTGCGCCAGCACGTGCTTCTTCGGGTCAGGCTCGGAACGGAACTCGACGGCGGCGTTGCCGTCGCCTTTGATGAACAGAGGCGGGTTGCCCTCGGCCGGATTCGGCAGCAGCTTCACGAAGATGTCGAGGAGCTCCTGGACGCCGGCGCCGTTGCGTGCCGAGACGAAACACACCGGCACCAGGTGTCCCTCGCGCAACGCTTTTTCAAACGGCGCGTGAAGCTGGTCGGATGAGATCTCGCCTTGTTCGAGATAGAGCGACATCAGCTCTTCGTCGACTTCCACGACCTGATCGACCAGCGCGCGATGGGCATCGGCGACCGATGAAAAATCGGCCTCGCCCGCGGGATTGAAAAAGCAATCGACGACCCGCCGGCCATTCTCGGAAGGAAGATTGATCGGCAGGCACTCCCTGCCGAACGTCGATTGGATCGCGGACAGGAGTCCGGGCAAGTCGACATTCTCGGCGTCGATCTTGTTCACGATCACCAGCCGGCAGAGCTTTCGCTCGAGAGCCCAGTCCATCATGCGCGAGGCGATCATCTCGATGCCCGACGCTGCATTGATGACAACCGCCGCAGTCTCCACCGCATCGAGCGCGCCGATCGATTGGCCGATGAAATCCGGGAAGCCGGGCGTATCGATCATGTGCACGCGGGTGCCTTGCGCGTCCAGATGCAGCACCGAAGAGCGTAACGAGTGCTGCCAGGCTCGCTCCAGGGGATCGAAGTCGCTGATCGCCGTGCCGCGCTCGACCGAGCCGACAACCTGCACCGAACCGGCCTTCATCAGCAATGTCTCGGCGAGCGTGGTCTTGCCCGAAGCCCCGTGGCCCACCAGCGCTAGGGTACGGATGTTTTCCGTGGCGAATTGCGCCATGTCGTCGTCTCCTGGATGGTTTCCCCGATTCTACCTTGACGCGGTTAGCTTGCGCTTCGGTCGCTGGCGGCCGCTCCCTGGCGCACGAATGGTGGCCCGGCGGCAATTCGTTTTGTGCACCGGCGCAAAGTTATCGCGGTGGTGGCGGTCGCCCCCAATGAGAAGCGGGGGGG
>JALZAN010000079.1:0-4446 GCA_030948365.1 Pseudomonadota bacterium | reverse complement strand
GCTCCTCATTGGGATCGTCGTTTCTACGCGGTATGAAGCGAGAGCAGCTCCCGGAGGTTGCGCATCAGCTCGTCTTCCTGATACGGCTTGCCCAGGTAGGCAGCGACACCGAGCTCCTTGGCGCGGTTACGATGCTTCTCGGCGGTGCGAGAGGTGATCATGATGATGGGAATATGCGCAAGATTGATATCCGCCTTGATCGTCTTCGCGAATTCGAAGCCGTCCATGCGCGGCATCTCGATGTCGAGCAGGATCGCCTCGGGCACGCGCTCGGCCAGCAGCTGCAGCGCGTCGAGGCCATCCTTGGCCGTGACGACGGCAAACCCTTCGCGGATGAGCAGCCGGCTGGTGATCTTGCGCACGGTAAGCGAGTCATCGACGATCATGACCAGCGGCGGTCCCGCAGCCGCGGCCGCTGCCGCCGCCGCCGCGGCGGCTTGAGCGGTCTTGACCACCATCGGCGCCTCGGCGGCAGTGTCCAGTCGCTGCGCCAGCTGCACCGGATTGATGATGAGGACGACTTCACCGGTACCCAGCACCGTCGCACCGGAAATTCCGGAAACGCGCGCGAGCTGCGGCCCGATATTTTTTACGACGACCTCCTGGTTGCCGATCATCTCGTCGACGTGAACGGCCGCTAGCGTGTGCCCGCTTCGCAGCAGGAGTACCGAATTGTAGCGCGTGGTTTCCGGATTGTGCCCCGCGCTGCCGAGCAGGCGTGGCAGGTAGAAGAACGGATATTTCCGGCTCTGCCAGGAAACCTCTCGCGTCAAATAAAGATTGATCAGGTCCTTGTCCTTGATCTGCTGTACCTGCTCGACCATCGGCGCGGGAAGCGCCCACAGTCTTCCGCCCGCTTTGACCAGCACCGTCTGCGCGACGGCAAGCGTCAGCGGAAGGAACGCGGTAAAGGTCGTTCCCTTGCCCGGGATGCTCGCGACGTCGACGCGTCCGCCGAGCGCGGCAATATCGGAACGGACCACGTCCATGCCGACGCCGCGGCCCGAGATCTGGGTCACCGCAGTGGCCGTGCTGAAACCCGGTGCGAATATGAATTCGATCAGCTGCGTCTCGGTCGGCTCGACGTCGGGCGCGATCAGCCCCTGAGCGCGCGCCTTGTCGCGGATTCGTCCGAGATCCAGCCCCGCGCCGTCATCGGTCAGCACGATCGCGATTTCGTTGCCTTGCTGGCGCACGTTCAGCGTTAGCTCGCCCGTTTCCTGCTTGCCTGCATTGCGCCGCGCCTCGCGCGTTTCTATGCCGTGATCGAGCGCATTGCGTAGCAGGTGCTCGAGCGGCCCGACCAGCTTTTCGAGCACCGAGCGATCGAGCTCGACCTGCGTTCCGCTGATTTCGAGATTGGCGCGCTTGTCGAGCTCTTTAGCCGTCTGGCGAAGAATCCGGTACAGCCGCTCCGACAGGCTTCCAAAGGGCACCGTACGAATGGAAAAGAGTTGCTGCTGGACGTCGCGGGATAGCCGCGCCTGCGCCAACAGCGCCGCATCCGCTTCGTCGAGATTTTTCAGAAGCGACTGCTGAACCGTCGAAACGTCGTTGACGCCTTCGGCGAGGCTTCGAGTCAGTTCCTGAAAGCGCGTGTAGCGATCGAACTCCAGCGGATCAAAGCCCTCGGCTGCCTCGTTGACCATCGACATTCGCGACTGGATCTGCGATTCCGCCTGGATCTCGATCTCGCGCACTTGCGATCGCAGCCGGATGACGCTGCTGGTCAGTTCGAGCAGGTTGGCCTTGAGCGAGCGCAGCTCGCCTTCGACACGGGCGCGGGTGATCGCGACCTCGCCGGCTTCGTTGACCAGCCGGTCGATCAGGTCGGCGCGCACGCGCAGCATCGCCCGCGCTTCGGGATCGGCGGCGGCCGCCCCGTTAGCCGCTACGGCGGCTTCCGGCGCCGCGGCGACCGGCAATATCGATACCGGCGCCAGCGTTGCCGCAGGTGCCACTTGCTTCTCCGCCGGTGCTTCCGCGTCGTCCGCCGCGGTGCGTTGCACGCTGACCCACGGCAGCGCGGTGTCGACTTCGCCTTTTTGAAGTCGGTCGAGCAGAAACGCGATGTGATCGAGATCGCTTTCAAGCGCGTCGAACAGTTCGGGAGAGGCCGGCGCCACGCCATCGCCGAGAGTCAAGCGGCTTTCCATCAAGTGGGTGAGCTCGCCCAGTCTCATCGCGCCGGCCATGCGCGCGCTGCCCTTGAACGTATGCAGGGTGCGCTGCAACGCCTGCGAGGCATCCTTGTCGGCGGGTCTGCGCCGCCAGGCTCGAAGCTGCTCTCCGGTTTGGGGAAACAGCTCCGCGGCTTCTTCGAGAAAAATCGGCAGCACTTGCCGGTCGACGTCGTCGTGCACCTCGGCGAGCGTCTCGTCGGGCACCGGCGCATGCGCCGCGGCGGCCTGAGCCGGCGTAACGACGCGTGGCGCCGTCGAAAAGGGATTCACTGGCGGGGCCGCGGAAACGAAAGGCGTGGCTGCCGATGCGGCCTCGGGCGCGCTGACCACCGCGCTTAACACCGGCCTTCCCCCGGCCTCAGCTCTTCGCTCCGGGGCGAGCATCTCGACCAGTGGCGCTCCGCCCCGTTCGGGCTGGTGTTCCGGCGTCGGCGCATCCTCCGCCTGGGCCAGGTTGGCGGCGATGGTGTCGCTGTCGCGGTCTTCGGGCACAGCGACCGATTCCTGACGCAAGGTATCGAGCTCGGCGATGATTTCCGCAGCCTCGGCTTCGTCGTCGGGACGGAATCCGTCGCGCGCACGAACGCGTCCGCTGAATACCGTGAGTCCGGCGATGGCGCGCGCCAGCACCGGCTGCGCAGCGCCGGGCAGCGGCGCACCGCGCTGTTGCAGCCCGAGCAGACTCGATTCGAGCGCTTTCGCGACCGTTGCCACCAACGGAAAGCCGCCGGTGCGGTGGATGCCGCACAGCGTGTGACCCGCGCGCACCATCGCTTGCGATGGCGTCGCCGCGGCGTCGGATTGAAGCGTCTGCAGTTCCGCATCGAGCGTCGCCAGATGCTGCTGTGCTTCGTCGCAGAGAATTCGAAAGAGCGCCGTCGACAGGGTGACGTCGCCGACGGTGATCTCGTCCGGCTCGGCGAGCATTGACACGTTGTTGATCGACTCGGCGGCGGGCGGCGACAGCGGCATGCCGGCAGGCGCGAATTGGAGGATCTCGGCGCCGCCGTAGCCGGATACCGGGTCGTTGGCGGGACGATCGATCTCCGGCAGACGCGTGTCGTCCTGCTCGATCACCTCGAACGTCGAGGAATTCGGTGGGGGCGGGATCGCGCGCGCGAGCGCCAGAGCCGGCGCTATAGCGGGGCCTTCAAACGTCGACGCGCCACGCACGAGCGCGGGAGCCGGCGCGGGCGTTGGAGGCGTCGGATGCGACCTGTCGACTTCGGCCAGCGCGGCGCGCAGCCGCGTTGAATCGGGCTTGACGCGCCCGGTTCGCCGCAGCATGTCCACCCATACCCGGAAACTCGACAGCGCAACGTCGATCAACCCAAGCAGCGCAGGCGTCGCCGGCCGGTCATCCTCGAGCACGCGGTTGTGCGCGCTTTCCACTTCGAAGGCGAGGTCGCCGAGCTCGGTCAGCCCGACCATGCGACCGCTTCCTTTCAACGTATGAAAGCCGCGCCGGACCGTCGTGAGCGCCTCCCGATCGTCGAGGTGCGCCCTGAGCGCTGTTGCGCTTGAGGCGATTGCGTCCAGCACTTCGTCGGCTTCGGTCAAATAAATGTCGAGCAGCTCGGCGTCGAACTTCGACGCGTCGGTCTCGAGCAAGCGCAGGGTTTCCGCCGATGGAGCGGGTGCAGGCGCCGACGATTTTGTCGCCGAGATCGCCGCGACGGCTTCCTGTAGTGCAGCGGTGTCGCCAAGGCGGGCATGGGACAGCTCCGCCAGCGCCGCGTCGGCGCCTTGTTCGAGGGTCTCGTCGCCGAGCAGCTTGGCATCGTCCTTGAGTATCGTCAGGTCGACCTCGAGACGCTCGCGCGCCGGCGCATCGCCCGGTGAGCGCTGAAACGCGGCCAGCGTCGCGGGCAGCGCACCCTGAAGATCGGCAACGGCGGTTTCGACGGTTTCATCTTCGGCCGGCGCTTCGGGTGCGAGACCCAGCCGTTGGGCCAGCAGGGGCTCGATCAGCCGCTCGCGGTCGGGACGCTGCTGCTCGACCGCCTCGATATAGAAACCGAGCCCGGAAAGCGATTCGGCAAGCAACTCCAAGCCCTCGTTTTCCACCGGTGTATCGGGCTTCGCGTAATCGTCGATCTGCTGCTGACACAGCGCGAGAAGCTGTTCGGCGCGATCGAGCCCGAGCATCTTGAGCGCGCCGGTGATCTGTCTGCTGTCCTGGGACAGCGTCGCGAGCTCGGCACGCTTCGAGTGATCGCGGAAAAATGCGTCGAGCACCTGCTCGATATGGCGCAGGTTCGTC
>JALZAN010000078.1 GCA_030948365.1 Pseudomonadota bacterium | reverse complement strand
CCGGCGCGGTCGCGGTGGTCGCGCGCGGACGCGAGCTCGCCGCGCGCGCGCTGGAAGCCGCCGCCGGCGACATCGAGTACGACGCCGGCGTCTATCGCATCGTCGGCACTGACCGCAGCATTTCGCTTTTCGATCTGGCAGGCAGGGAGCCTGGCGGCGAAATCGCGCTCTCGGCCAGCGCAACGGCAACCGGGCAGACATGGCCCAACGGCTGCCAGGCAGCGGAAGTCGAAATCGATCCGCACACCGGGTCGGTGAGGCTGACGCGCCTCGTCGCGGTCGACGACATCGGCACGGTGATCAACCCGCTGATCGCTCACGGACAGATCCATGGCGGCGTGGCGCAGGGCATCGGCCAGGCGCTGCTCGAGAACGTCGTCTACGATCCGGAGACCGGGCAGCTCCTGAGCGGCTCCTTTCTCGATTACGCGATGCCGCGGGCCAACGACCTGCCGGCAATCATCACCGAGTTCGATCAGTCGATGCCGACCGCATTCAACAAGCTGGGCGCCAAAGGCGTGGGGGAATCCGGAACCCACGGCGCCATTCCGGCGGTGGTGAATGCGGTGATCGACGCGCTTGCGCCGTACGGCGTCACTCACATCGACATGCCGCTGACCGGCGAAAAGCTATGGCGCGCGATCAACGCGTCGGCCTAAGGCGTATGCGCATATCGGATACGCGGACGACTGAAACCGCAATCGTCCCGACGGGATCCCTGCGCGCGTCTCCCGGATCACACGAGGGCGGCGCGCTGCCAGCGCCGCCCCTCTGGCGTCGGGCCCGCGCCTTGTTGGTGGCGCGGCGATCGCGGTATGCTCGGCCGATTCGGTCATGACGCCGAGGCGAAAGTCCCTCCATCGACACTGACGCCGTTGCCCGGAACAAGGAATCTGTGTCGATGCGTGGTGTGCGTCGACGCTGGCAGAAAAAGTGCGCCACAATCCTATAAAGCAAAGATTGGCCACCGGCGGTCGCGGCCGAGGGGCCATCGTCTTTGAATTCTTCTCGCCTGGCATGCCGCAGATCGTGAAAAATGCCGGCGCCGATTTCGTGCTCTACGACATGGAGCACACGGGAATCGGATTCGAAACCCTGAAGACGCAGCTCGCCCTGTGCCGCGGCCTCGACCTGGTGCCGATGGTGCGTGTCCCGCGCGGTGAATATCACTTCATTGCCAGGGCCCTGGACATCGGTGCGATGGGGGTGATGGTGCCCATGGTCGGCACCGCCGCCGAGGCGGAATTTCACGTGTCGTGCACGCGCTATCCGCCGCAGGGCAAGCGCGGCGCCGCGTTCGGCTTCGCGCACGACGACTACCAGGGCGGAGACATCGGTGACAAGATGGCCGCCTCGCACGCGCGAACCTTGCTGATCGCGCAGATCGAGACCGGCGAAGGCCTGCGCAACGTCGAAGCGATCGCCGCGGTGCCGGGCATCGATGTGCTGTGGATCGGCCAGTTCGATCTCACCAATTTCATGGGCATCCCGGGAGAGTTCGGGCACCGCGATTATCTGGCCGCGGTCGACCGCATCGTCGCTGCCTGCGCCGCGCACGGGAAGACCGCCGCAATACTCGCCACCGACGACGCCTGGGCGCGCGACTACGCCGCCAAGGGATTCCGGCTGATGGCGTACGGCATCGACCAGTTGATGCTGCAGGACGCGTTGCGGGGCGGGCTCGACATCATCGGCGAAGCATTCGACAACGCCGTCAAAGAGGAGGGATCGCAGCCGTGACCGGGAAATTTCGCGTCGGACTTACCCGTGACATCCTCGATAGCCGCGGCGAGCCGGCGTTCGGCCGCGCTGCGCTGGAAACCCTTGACCGCGATTCGAGCGTGCAGTGGGAGTATCTTCCCAAGGTCATCCCGGAAATCGGCCCCGAACTCGCCGCAGAATACGACGCGCTCTACGTCAACATCGCGCGCGTTCCGGCGGCCGCGGTCGAGCGCGCCGATTGCCGCTTGCGAGTGGTGGCGCGGCATGGTGTGGGTTACGACTCTGTCGACGTTGCCGCGATGACTCGCGCCGGCGTGCTGATCACCAACACGCCTACGTCGATGCCGCGGCCGGTCGCGACCACTGCACTGACGTTCGTGCTCGCGCTCGCCGGCAAGCTTTTCCTTAAGGACCGGCTTACCCGCAGCGGTCGCTGGCACGAGCGGATGGACAACATGGGACTGGGCTTGAGCGGCCGCACGCTCGGCGTCGTCGGCGCCGGCGGCATCGGCAAGGAGCTGCTGCGAATGGCGCGCGTATTCGATCTGAAGCTCCTCGCCAGCGATCCGGTCGCCAACGATGTCGAGCTCGGCTACATCGGCGCGCGCAAGGTCGACCTCGACACGCTGATGCGCGATTCGGACTTCGTCGTCGTCTGCTGCCTGCTCAACGAGCGCACACGACATCTGATCGGCGCCGATGCCTTGTCCAAGATGAAGCCGGGCGCCTATCTGATCAATGTCGCCCGCGGACCCATCGTCGACGAAAAGGCGCTGATCGAAGCGCTGCGCGAGCATCGCATCGCCGGAGCCGCGCTCGACGTTTTCGAGCAGGAGCCGATCGATCCGGCCAACCCGCTGCTGAGCATGGACCACGTCATCGTCACGCCGCATTCCCTGTGCTGGACCGACGAGTGCTTTCACAACATGGCGTCGACCGGCCTTCGAAGCATTGTCGACGCATTGAACAAACGGGTCCCGGAGTTCCTGGTCAATCGCGCCGTGCTGCAACATCCCCGAGCTGCCGCTTGGTTCGGGAGTTGAGCGTTTGCGCCGTTGCCGCGCGGTTGGCTACAATGGGTACGGGACTTGCAACAGAGCTTGATATCCTGTTTAACGAGGGATAAGCGACCGCGAGCGTCATGTTCGTGCGCAACGCGTCACAGGGGACACGAAAATGCGTTGCGCGAAAGACGATCCAACCGATGCGCAACCGGCTGAACGTGGAATTGGGATAACGATGGAGTCAACGATGTCCAGGTTGTCGCTGCACAGCTTTCTCATCGCGCCCTGCGTTGCGACGTTGCTGGTCGCGCTGCCGCTGTGCGCCGCCGAACCTGCCCGCAATCAAGGCTCGGGCGTACAGGTCATGGACAGCCAGGGACGGGTGCTGAAGACGCTTCAGGAGCCTGCGAGCAAGGACGAGCTCGCCGCGAAGGCCGCCAACGAGGAGCGGACACGCGACAAGGCCAAGACGGACGCGGAGCAGGCGCGCAAGGACCGGATCCTGCTCGACTCCTACACCACCGAAGCCGAGATCGACCTGGCGCGCAATCGCGCCAGCCAGTCGCTCGAGCAGCAGATGGAAATCGCCCGCAACTACACCGCGTCGCTGGTCAAGCGACAGGGCGAGCTGCAAAAGCGCAAGGCCGAGCTCGGCGCCAAGGGCCTTCCGCCGGCGGAGGAACAGGAGCTTGGCCGGATCCAGGCCGAGATCGACGTGCAGAACGCCTCGGTCGCGCAGAAAAAGCAGGACCTCGAGCGCATCATCGCGCGCTACGCCGCCGACAAGCGACGCTGGCAGGAGCTCGGTGACAAGCAGGGCATGCCGCGCCCGGTGGCGACCGGCGTTCCCGCGCCCTCCTCCGCTCCAGCGAAATAAAGTCCGAGTCCCGTCGCCTTGCGCGGCGCGGAATTTCGAGAGCCTCGCGCGCTGCGGCACTTCGTACGATGACCGATGGGCCGCGGGGTGCCATCCATATCGGTTGCGCCGGCTGGTCGCTGCCTCGCGCCGCGCACGAGCAATTTCCGCAGCAAGGCTCTCATCTGCAGCGCTACGCTGCTCGGCTGCCTGCGGTGGAGATCAATTCCTCGTTTTATCGTTCACACCGGCCGGCGACGTACGCGCGCTGGGCCGCGAGCGTTCCCGACACCTTCCGCTTCTCGGTCAAGGTTCCCAGAACGATTACGCACGAGGGGATGCTCGCCGATGCGGAGACAAAGCTCGACACCTTCCTGTCGGAGGCGTCGGCGCTTGGCGGCAAGCTCGGATGTCTGCTGGTCCAGCTTCCGTCGAGTCTGCCTTTCGACCAAGCTATCGCGGCGCGTTTCTTCGCCGCGCTTCGCGAGCGCCATGCCGGAGCAACGGTTCTCGAGCCGCGCCACTCGAGCTGGGCAGCGCCGGAATGTGACGCGCTGCTGGAAATCTTTCACATCGGGCGCGTTGCCGCCGACCCGCCGCGCATTCCTCTCGGCGGCGAACCGCGCGGCTGGCGCGGCGTCATCTACTACCGCCTGCACGGTATGCCGCGGGTGTATTTCTCAGCCTACAGCGACGCCTATCTCGACACGCTGGCGGCGTCCCTCGCCGTGCACAGAAAAGATTCCACTGCGCTTTGGTGCATCTTCGACAATACCGGGCTCGGCGCCGCGCCGATCAACGCCGCGGGCCTCCTCGACCGGCTGGCCGTCCGCTAGAGCCTCGGGTCCCGGCGCCGGATCGCCGCCGACAGGCGCCAGTAGCGAAGCATGATGAAGCCTCCAATCATCCCGCCCAGGTGCGCGAAATGCGCGACGCCCGCCTGGGTGCCGGTCACGCCGAGGTACAGCTCGATCGCCGCGTAGACGAAAACGAATACGCGCGCCGGCATCGGAATCGGCGGGAAAAGCAGCATCACGCGGTTGTTCGGGAAGTACATGCCGTAGGCGAGCAGCAGCCCAAATACACCGCCCGACGCGCCCACCGTCGGATAGATGTCGCTCATCAGCGAGGCGACGAGCAATTGCGACAACGCCGCCGACACGACGCAGACCAGGTAGTAGATCAGGTATCGCCGCGGACCGAAGACCTGCTCGATCGCGCTGCCGAACATGTACAGCGCGAACATGTTGAACGCGAGGTGCACCAGTCCGCCGTGCAGAAAGGCATAAGTGATCAGTTGCCACGGGCCGAAGCTGGCGCCGATGGCACTGGCCGACGCGGCGAATGGCCAAAGGGCGAGCGGAACCACGATGCCCGGCGCGATGCTCTGCAGCAGGAACATGACGACGTTGGCGACGATCAGGGCGGTGGTGATGGGAGGCATGGATCGAAGATGGGGGCGCAGCGCGTGGCGATCAATGGCAAATGCGCGATTGTGCTCCGGCGGGGCCGATTTGGCGTCAGCGGCTGAGGAAACGTGTCATGATGATGGCATAATCGTCGATCCGACCAAGGAGCAGTTGCAATGGCTTTCAGTTCTTCCCGAATTTGCATCGTCGCGCTCGTCATGGCGAGTGCGGCGCCCGTAACGGCTTCCCCGGCGCTCACCGGATGCCCGCTGTTTCCCACCGACAATATCTGGAATACCGCGATCGACAAGCTGCCGGTCGACGCGAACTCGGCCGCGTACGTGACGACGATCGGCGCGACCAGGCCCTTGCATCCCGATTTCGGGACCGTATATGCCGGCGCGCCCAACGGCATTCCTTTCATCGCGGTGACTGGCGGACAGCCCAAGGTGGCGGTCAGCTTTCAGTATGCCGGTGAAAGCGATCCGGGCCCGTATCCGATCCCCGCCGACGCCCCGATCGAAGGCGGACCGCAGTCAAGCGGCGACCGCCATGTGCTGGTGCAGGATTGCAACGCAGGAAAGCTCTACGAGCTCTTTGCCGCTTACCCGAATCCCGATGGAAGCTGGTCCGCCGGATCGGGCGCGATTTTCAACATCCGCGACAATGCGCTTCGTCCGTCAACGTGGACCTCGGCCGATGCGGCCGGCCTGCCGATCCTTGCCGGGCTGGCACGCTACGACGAGGCCAACGCGGGAGAGATCTGGCACGCGTTGCGCTTCAGCGCACCGCAAACGCGCAATGCCTTCATCTGGCCCGCACGCCACCAGGCGTCGAGCCTGACCGGATCGCAGTATCCGCCAATGGGCCAGCGCTTCCGGCTCAAGGCGGGATACGACATCTCCGGCTTCGGCCTCAAAGTGCAGGTCATCCTGCGCGCGCTCAAGAAGTACGGAATGTTTCTGGCCGACAACGGCAGTAGCTGGTTTTTGAGCGGCGCGCCCGACCCGCGCTGGGACGACGACGAGCTGCACCAGCTCACGCAGCTCCACGGAAGCGACTTCGAAGCCGTCGACGAATCGTCGCTGATGATCGACCCCAATTCCGGCAAGACGCGGGCGCAGGCGCCGCCTCCGGCGCCGGCAGCGTCGGTGGTCGAATTTTTCCGCGCTTCGGTCGGACACTATTTCATGACCGCCAACGGTGCCGAGATCGCCGCGCTCGACGCCGGTGAGATTGCCGGATGGGTACGGACCGGACAGACGTTCGCCGCCTACGCGAGCTCCGCTGCGGGCCGTGCACCGGTATGCCGGTTCTACGGCCGCCCCGAAGCCGGGCTGGATTCGCATTTCTATTCCGCGTCGATCGCCGAGTGCCAGTCGGTGATCGAAAAATTTTCCAACGCATGGATCTACGAATCGGAAAGCGTGTTCGCCATCGATCTTCCCGATCCGGCCAGCGGCGCGTGCTCGAGCACCGCGCTTCCGGTCTATCGGCTCTACAACAATCGCGCCGATGTCAACCACCGCTACACGACTTCGCTGTCGGTGCGCTCGGAAATGCAGAGTGCAGGCTGGATCGCCGAAGGTTACGGGCCGCTGCTGGTGGCCATGTGCGCCGCTCCTCAATAATCGCTGCGGGGCGCCGGTGGCGCGCCACATACGCGGGCTGCTAGACTTGGACGTCTCGCGCGACACGGGTGCAGCAATTCGCCGCGCGAACGAGTACTCCGCGGCGTTGCGCAGCGCCTATCGAATCCAGCGACAAAAACAAAGATCTCCCGGTGAGACTGAAACGATTTTCCATCATCCTTCTGTCGGTGGCGGCTACCGTCGCCGTCGTGGTCTTCCTCGTCAATATCTCCTCCGGCGAGCAAAAGATCACCCAACGCATCGTCCACCGGTACGGCGTCGATGACCCCCAATTTCAACGCTCGATGAGCGTCCTGCTCGGACCGCCTCTGGTCGAGGGTAACCGCGTCGAGACCCTGCTCAACGGCAAGCAGATCTTCCCGTCGATGCTTGCCGCCATCCGCGCCGCAAAAAAAAGCATCACCTTCGAAACCTACATCTACTGGTCAGGAAAAGTGGGCGAGCAGTTCGCTTCGACGCTCGCCGATCGCGCCAAAAACGGCGTCCGCGTGCACCTGCTCGTCGACTGGGTCGGCAGCAGCAAGATGGATGCGGCCCTGCTCGACTCGATGCGCACCGCCGGCGTGGAGATCGAGAAATACCATCCGCCGAGCTGGTACACGATATCCAAGCTCAACAACCGGACGCACCGAAAGCTTCTGGTCATCGACGGCCGGGTTGGATTCACCGGCGGGGTGGGGATTGCCGACGAGTGGGACGGCAATGCCGAGGACGCCGATCAGTGGCGAGATACGCATTTTCGAATCGAAGGTCCGGCGGTCGCCCAGATGCAGGCCGCGTTCATCGACAACTGGCTCAAAGTGACCGGCGCGGTGCTCGACGGGCCGGAATACCTTCCCGCCGCAACGTCCTCCGGCAACGAGCTCGCGCAGGTGTTCAAGAGCTCGCGCGAGGGCGGGTCGGAAAGCATGCACTTGATGTATCTGCTGTCGAGCGTCTCCGCCACCCGCAGCATTGACCTGTCCATGGCCTATTTCGTCCCGGACGAGCTCAGCGAAATGGCGTTGGCCGACGCCATCAAGCGTGGCGTGAAGCTGAGAATAATCCTGCCGGGGCCGATCACCGATACCGAGCTCCTGCGCAAGGCGTCGCACGCCAAGTGGGGACGCCTGCTACAGGCCGGAGCGGAAATCTACGAGTACCAGCCCACCATGTTCCATTGCAAGGTGATGGTGGTCGACGGATTGTGGTCGACCGTCGGTTCGACCAATTTCGACGATCGCTCGTTTCGCCTCAACGACGAAGCGAATCTCAATGTGTTCAGTGCAGCATTCGCCGAACGCCAGACGGCCATCTTCAATGAAGACCTGAAGCGCTCGCGACGGGTGACCTACGAGGAATGGCAGAACCGACCGTGGAAGGAAAAGATTTCGGAGCGCGTGGAAGCTTTGCTCAATTCGCAGCTTTGATCGCTGGAAGGCGCGCACTCACGCGCGATCGGTCGCTGCCGCCGGGATTAGTGACCGCGATCGCTCCGGCAGTCCAGCCACATGCAGACCGCTTCCTTGAGCGCCATGCCCGCCGATTCGAATCCGGGAGCATGCGGGTTCAGGTGCCCCGCGTGATCGACGATCAATCCAAATGCACGCTTGACCTCGTCGGCGCTGCGCGCCGGGTTCGCCACCACGGCGCGGAATTCCTGCACCTCCGACATCAAGCTGGTCGGCGTTTGCACCTGCCCAAATTCCTGCTTGTTCATTGCGATCCTTTCGCTCCTCCGAACAGACTTTGGTCGGTCGACCGACGCTGCCGGTGCAGATTGATCCTCGCGGTAACCACCTACGCAAGGACCGTACCAAGGGAAAGGAAGTGGCTCGCGACCGTCTTCAGCCCGGCCCGAGGGCGGATCGGCTCGCCGTGCCGGTAAACGCTAGCCAAGGCGACGCAAAGCGTTCACTGGGTGACGCGGTCCGTTCGCCCTCGAGCAACGGCGACTCGATCGCGCCGCCTCTCCGCCGGCGATGCATGCCCGGCGCCGCTCGTGCCCCGTCCTTAACGCCGCGAGGGCAAGACCGGCGCGGCGTCGGCGCACTTCAGCGTGCGCGCCCAGTAGTCGCTGCCCGCGCCGTAGAACGCGGCCAGCTTGGCCTCGATCGCGGGGCCCGCGCGATCCGCCGCGCGCATGGCCTGCAAGCCCGCACAATTGGCCAGGACCTCGTCGACCGTCGGCACCAGCGCGTGCGCGCATTCGTGGAAGAAGACGTAGTCGTGCACCTCGGGCGCGAGGGTTTTGAGCCTGGCCTGATTCCAGAAGATGACGAACCCCGAAGCGGTCCGGACCGCCTTGCCGGTAAAACCGCTCGCCTGGCTCGGATCGGCGTCGACTTCCTCGACCGTCTTGCCTTCGTCGACGCAACTCCCCGGCTTTCCGTCGGCAAAGGTGAATGCGTCCGCGCCGGAAGAGGCAAAAAGGCACGCCAGCGCCCACGCCGCGGCGCGTAGTTTGAAGGCCGGGATTCGTCGCATCGAAAAGCTCCACAAATGGGTCCTGGCCGCGCCGGCAGGCGATCGAGGCACCGGCCCCGTCAGACTCAGGGTCCCGTGCGCGCCGCCGCGTCGTCGCGACCGGGCTCGGCGAGAACGTCGATTCTTACGCGAGCGACGCCGGCGCGCAACCCGAGGGTGGCGGCCGCGCCCG
>JALZAN010000077.1:2325-9289 GCA_030948365.1 Pseudomonadota bacterium | reverse complement strand
CGAACTCGCGCTTCCGTCAGTAGAGCTTGGGCGGCAACTGCTGGCTGCGCAGGCGCTTGTAGTGGCGCTTGACGGCCGCTGCGAGCTTGCGCTTGCGCTCGGCGGTCGGCTTTTCGTAGAACTCGCGCGCCCGAAGCTCGGTGAGCAGACCCGTCTTCTCGATGGTGCGCTTGAAGCGGCGCAGGGCCACTTCGAAAGGCTCGTTTTCGCGAACGCGAACGCTGGGCATGTGTACGGAATCCTTAAGGCAAACGATTTGGACAGCCCGCAATTATAACCGGTGACCGATCCTCGGTCAAATACAGGTGCGCCTGCGGCATCTCGGCCGCCATGGCGATATTTTCGGCGTTTTGCCGTAGTCACTTCATGGTGTCGCTTGCGCCGCCGATGTTTTTGGAAGCGGCTGCGCGCGCACCCCACGCTATACTCGATCGATGCTGATCCTGGGCATCGAGACTTCCTGCGATGAAACCGGCGTGGCTCTCTATGACAGCGCACGGGGTCTGCTCGGAAACGCGCTGCATTCGCAGGTCGCGATGCATCGGGAATATGGCGGGGTGGTGCCTGAGCTCGCCTCGCGCGACCATATTCGTCGGGTGGTGCCGCTGTTGGAGACTCTCCTGCTCGAAGCCGGCGCGACGCTTGGCGACCTCGATGGCATCGCGTATACGCAGGGGCCCGGACTGGCCGGAGCGTTGCTGGTGGGCGCCAGCGTGGCGAGTGCTCTCGGCTTCGCACTGGGCAAGCCGACGATCGCCGTCCACCATCTCGAGGCGCATCTGCTGTCGCCGCTGCTCGGCGATCCCAAGCCGCCGTTTCCGTTTGTCGCCTTGCTGGTCTCCGGAGGCCATACCCAACTGTACGCGGTGGCGGACATCGGGAATTACACGCTGCTGGGTGACACGCAGGACGATGCCGCCGGAGAGGCGTTCGACAAGACCGCTACCCTGCTCGGACTCGGCTATCCCGGCGGGGCCGCGCTGTCGGAGCTTGCCGCGACGGGACGATCGGGCGCGGTCGTCCTGCCCCGGCCGATGATCGACAGCGGCGACCTTGACATGAGCTTCTCGGGACTGAAGACCGCCGCCCGGACGCTGGTCCGCCGGGAAGGCGCGAACGGGGCGCAAAAAGCGGATATCGCGCGCGGCTTCGAGGACGCGATCGTCGACGTGCTCGTCGCCAAGACGATTGCCACACTCGACGCGACGGCATTTTCCCGCGTGGTCATCGGCGGCGGCGTCGGAGCGAACCGCGTCCTCCGCGAGCGTCTGAGCGTCGCGGCGGCGAAACGCGGCGCCGAAGTGTTCTATCCCGAGCTGCAGTTCTGCACCGACAATGGCGCGATGATCGCGCTAGTCGGGGCCTTGCGTCTGACGCGCGGCGTCACGGACGATTACGCCTTCAGCGTCCGCCCGCGCTGGGAGCTCGCCGATCTCACGCCGCCGCGACCGGCGTGAATAGACCATGCTCAGGCGCCGATTTTCGATTCGGCGCCGGCAAGCAACTTGCGGATGTTGACGCGATGCCGCCACAGCAGAAGAAGCGCGATGGGAATGAGCACCCACGCTTCGGGCGAAGCGTCGAGGAAATAAAATCCCAGCGGCGGCGCGGCGACGGCGCTGACGATCGAAGCGAGCGAAGAGATGCGAAAGATGATCGCGACCAGAAGCCACACGATCAACATCGCAAGTCCCAATTGCCACGACAGGGCGACCGCAATCCCGGCTGCCGTCGCGACGCCCTTGCCGCCACCGAAACGATGAAAGACCGGGAACAGGTGCCCCAGAAAAACCGCGAGGGCGGCACCTGCGGTCGCCAGCGACGCGTCGCCCCAGCTCACTCCCAGTCGATGCGCGATCAAAACGGCAACGAGTCCCTTGACGCCATCGCCGATAAGCGTCAGCAGCGCGGCAGCCTTGTTGCCGGTACGCAAGACGTTGGTGGCACCCGGGTTGCCCGAGCCATAACTATGCGGGTCGGGCAGTCCGAAAAGCTTGCTGACCACGACCGCGAACGAAACCGATCCGATCAGGTATGCCGCGACGATGACGGCGAGGGTTGCAAGCGCGGGATTCATCTACAATGCGTGGCATCGGAGCGCGCCGATTGTAGCAAAGCGCGAGCGATTGTGGAGAGCGCTCCGACTGCACTGACTCACTCCACCGGCTTCGCCCGACCGTGAACCGAATCTTCATCAACGATCTGCGCATCGAGACGCGCATCGGCATTTACGAATGGGAGCAGCACCTGCCGCAGCCGCTGCTGGTGAACCTCGAGTTCGAGCTTCCCTCGACCAAGGTCTTCGCCAGCGACCGGTTCGACGATGCGCTCGACTACACGGCTGTCGTCGGGAGGCTCAAAATTCTCGCGTCGGAGCACACGCACAAGATGCTCGAGCGCTTTGCCGAAGCGATTGCGGACATCTTGTGCCGGGAGTTCGGCGCGCCGTGGGTCAGCGTCCGCGTTGCCAAACTGGCGCCTCTCATCGGAGTCAAGCAGATCGGCGTTGCGATCGAGCGCGGCGCGCGACACTGATTCTCAAATCGGAGCGCCGGGCCTGAGTCAAGCATGAGCGACGATTGGCACCGACCATGGCTCCGGCCAGAAGATGCCGTGCACGAGGAAGGCTTCGCCTGCGACGCGCATGCGCGAAAATCCGGCCGCGGCGAATTCGCGTTCCAGCCCGGCGAGCGTGAACTGCCGCATTTCCAGCGTCGAACCGACGCCGCCGTGAAACATGAGGCCGGTGAACGACTGATCACGGCCATCGGCGGTGCGATTCTCCAGCCGCCAACCTTCCGCTGAATCGATCAGGCGGTAATCGTGCAGGTCCGGGAAGTGCTCGACGGTGTCGCCGACCATCATGAACGGGACCGAAAAAATGAGTACCCCGCCTTGCTTGAGCAAGCGGCGTGCATTGGAGAACGCCCGCGCTACCGGCGGAGCGACGTGCTCGAATACATCGCTGGCGATGATGAAGTCGTAGCGGGCGGCATCCTCCGGGGGTACGCTGGCGATGTCGAGCCTCGGTTCCGAATCAAAATGCGTGTTGATGTAGGCGAACTTATCCGCCATCGGCAGCGCGTAGGCGATCGAATCGGAAAGGCCGATTCCGACAAGGTCCAGACGAGGCCGCAGATCCGCAAGCACGACGCTGCTGCCCAGCAACTCGCTGGTCAGAAGGTGCACCATCGCTCGATCGCGCACGGTCGAACCGCATTTTGTGCACGAGGGAGTTTCGCGCTGCAGCGCCACCAGCGCAGTGCTGTTGGAAGTGCCGCAGATATTGCAACGGAAATCGACCTGCGGCTCGCCTGGCGATGGCATCGCCCGCGGCCGAGACCGACGAAATCGCCGAACAAGGCGCCGTAGCGGCGATTCCGGCTGGAGCAGCGATCGGAGCATGACCAGCGTTCTGCGCGTCCGGCCCTCACCCGCGCGGATGATGGCGCTGGTGCAACTGCTTGAGGCGTTCGCGCGCCACGTGGGTGTAAATGGTGGTCGTCGTTATGTCGGCGTGGCCAAGAAGAAGTTGGACCACACGCAAATCGGCGCCGTGATTGAGCAGGTGCGTCGCAAACGCGTGCCGAAGTGTATGCGGCGACAGCTTCGCGCCGGCGATGCCCGCGCTCATTCCATAGCGCTTGATCAACTGCCAGAACGCCTGGCGGCTCAAAGGGCCTCGGCGGGCGGTGAGAAACACCGCGGTGCTCTTGCTCGAACCCGCCAGCTCAACGCGGGCCGTGGTCAGGTAGCGTTTGAGCCAGTCGATCGCTTCCTCGCCCATGGGCACGAGGCGCTCCTTGCTTCCCTTGCCCAGCACGCGGACGACGCCCATGTCCAGGCTGACCTGCGCCATGGTGAGCCCGACCAGCTCGGACACGCGCAATCCGGTCGCGTACAGCGTTTCCAGCATCGCACGATCGCGCAAGCCAAGCGTCGTTTCGGTATCGGGAGCATCGAGCAGCGCATTGATCTGCGCCTCGGACAGGTTCCTTGGCAGATGTCGCGGCAGCTTGGGCGCCCGAACGCGCAACGTCGGATCGTCGTGGAGTGTACCGAGCAGAACCTGCAGGCGGTAGAAGCGGCGCAGCGAGGACAGCCGGCGATTGATCGACGATGACTTCGCGCCGGCTTGGAACTGGGCGGCGAGAAACGCTTCGACATCGCCGCGATCGGCCCCAAGCAGACCCTTGCCCGACTCGCGCTCGCGGTCCTCGAGCCAGCGCGCCCACGCCACAAGGTCCCGTCGATAGCTGGCGAGGCTCGATGCTGCCAGTCCATCCTGCAGCCAGACCTGGTCGCAGAAGGCGTCGATCAATTCGGAAGACGTCAACATTTTTGGGGCTCGAAAGACGCTTGGCGGACGCTAGCGACCGAAGCGATAGCCCTCGTGCGTCAACAACCAGCGCTTGATGTCGATCGGATTGCCTTCGGTCACGCCCATGAATCCGCCGAGAGAACCGTGGCTGCCGACGACGCGATGACACGGAATGATCAGCGCGATGGGATTGGCGCCGCATGCTCCGCCGATGGCCCGCGGTGCGCTGCCGATGCGGCGCGCTATTTCGCCGTAGGTGCGCGACTCTCCTACCGGAATCGTCGACAACGCGTCCCAGACACGGCGCCGGAACGGGGTGCCTGCGGGGGCGAGCGGGAGTGTGAACCTGAATTGCGGATCGGCCAGGTAGCGCTCGAGCTGTCGGCAGGCGCGTTCGGCAAGCGCATTGTGCGGCGCCTGCGAGCGCTCGTGCGTCGGCAGATATTCGACGCCGGTGACAGACCCGCCTGCGGTCCGGATCCCGAGCACGGCCCACGAAGTCTTCAGCTTCGCCGCATAGTTCGGCGCGGCTTGTGTCGGCACCGGCGAGGTCTTGTCCTCGCGTCTCCCGAGGTCTGAACTCAGAGTCATGATTAATGTCCCCACCGTTTTAACCGAATTTCATCTGCTTCGGCAGATATGTGACCAGTTGCGGGAAAAAGTAAATGAGCAGCGTAGCGACGACCATCAGGTAGAACATCGGCAGCGCCTGGCGGGCGATCCAGGTGATCTGCTTCTTGGTCATGCCCTGCAGCACGAACAGGTTGAATCCTACCGGCGGAGTGATCTGCGCCATTTCGACCACCAGCACGATGAAGATGCCGAACCAGACGAGATCGATGCCCGCCTTCTCGACCGTCGGCAGAATGACGCCCATGGTCAGCACGACCATCGAAATGCCGTCGAGGAAGCATCCCAGGATGATGTAGAAGACCATCAGGGCGACAATTAGCGCCAGTTGCGACAGACCGAGCCCGCCGATCCATTCGGCGAGATGCCGCGGTAGCCCGATGTAGCCCATCGCCAGCGTCAGGAAGGCGGCGCCCGCGAGAATCAGCGCGATCATGCAGTACAGGCGCGTCGCGCCCATGATGCTGTCGCGAAAGGTCCTCCAGTTCAGCGACCCCTGAACGCCCGAGATGGCCAGCGCGCCGACAACGCCGAACGCCGCGGCTTCGGTGGCGGTTGCGATGCCGGCATAGATCGAGCCCAGCACCAGCGCGATCAACAGAACGATCGGTATCAGATGACGCGAGGCGTACAGCTTCGGGCCGAAGGTCGTGCGCTCGGCGATCGCCGGCACCTTGTCCGGATGGAGCAGCGCCCACACCACGATATAACCGGAAAAAAGCGACGCCAGCAGAAGGCCCGGCACCACGCCGGCAATAAACAGATGCGCGATCGATACGTTCGCTGACACGCCGTACACGATCATGATGATCGAAGGAGGGATCAAAAGGCCCAGCGTTCCCGCGCCGGCAAGCGTGCCGATGGTGATGTCTTCCGGATAGCCGCGGCTGCTAAGCTCGGGCAGGGTCATCTTGCCGATGGTCGCGCACGTCGCCGCGGAAGAGCCCGACACCGCCGCGAAGATCGTGCAGCCGATGATATTCGTATGCAGCAGCCGCCCAGGAACGCGTTCCAGCCAGGGCGCGAGTCCCTTGAACATGTCCTCGGACAGCCGCGTGCGGAAGAGAATCTCGCCCATCCACACGAATAGCGGCAGCGCGGTCAGCGTCCACGACGAGGCGGAGCCCCAGATCGTGACCGCCATTGCATCGCCGACCGGGCGCGACGAGAACAGTTGCATACCGATCCACGCGACACCGGCGAGCGCAATGCCGATCCATACGCCGCTGCCGAGCAACACGAACAGGGCGACGATCAGCAGGACGGTGATCAGCAGGTCCATGCGCTCATTCGACGTGCGCCGGCTCGCTGTCCGGACGGGCCATGACCCGCTTGCCGCGCAGGTCGCTCACGAACAGGTCGACAAAGGCGATGGCGAGGACGACATTGCCGATCGCCATCGACAGCTGCGGAATCCACAGCGGAGTTGCGTCGTTGCCGGTGGAGATGTCGTGGAAGGCGTGTGACTGCCACACCAGCCGCACGCTGTACCAGGCGAACGCGAGCGTCAAAACCATGGCCGCCGCAAGCGACCACCGCTCGAGCCAGCGCTTGCCACTGGCGCCGACGTGCTCGAGCACCAGCGTGACGCGGATGTGCTCGCCGCGCATCAGCGTGTGGGCCAGCGCCAGGAAGCCCGCGCTTGCCATGCAATAGCCGGCGTAGGCGTCGGTGCCACGAACCTGGAAGTCGAGCAGGCGCCCGAAGATGCCCAGCAACACCATCACCAGCGTGCCGGCCAAAAACAACGCCGCCGCATAGGCGGCGGCGTTATAGAGCGCGTCGAGCGTTCTGCGCATCGGTAACCTACATCTTCCGGTACGCTTCCACCGAGGCTTGACCTTCGGGTCCCGCCTTCTTGAGCCAATCCTGCAGCATGGTATCGCCGACTTTCTTGAGGTCGCCGGCGAGTTGCGGCGTCGGCTTGACGATGGTCATGCCCTTTTGCTTGAGCTGGTCCAGATACCAGCCGTTTTTATCCTCCGATGCCTTCCAGCCGCGCACTTCGGCGTC
>JALZAN010000077.1:0-2315 GCA_030948365.1 Pseudomonadota bacterium | reverse complement strand
GCCTTGAGCACCGCGTCCTGCGTGGCCTTGTCCAGCGCATCGAACGCCTGCTTGTTCGCGATCACCGCGTTCTTGGGCAGCCACGCCTGGGTGTCGTAGAAATTCTTGATGCTTTCGTAGGTCTTGGTATCGAAGCCGGTCGATCCCGACGACATGTACGAGTCGACGACGCCGGTGGCGAGTGCCTGGGTGAGCTCGGATGCCTGCACCGTCACCGGCTGCGCGCCGACGAGTTCGGCGATGCGCGACGTCGCGGGACTGTAGGCGCGCCATTTCAGGCCCTTCATGTCCGCAGCACTGTTGAGCGTCCGGTTGGCATAAATCCCTTGGGGCGGCCAGGCGACAGTGTAAAGAAGCTTGATTCCCTGCTTCGCGAACTTGTCCTCGAGCGTCTTCCTCTCGGCCTTGTACAGCTTCATCGCGTCGGCGTAACTGGTCGCGAGAAAGGGCACGCCGTCCAGACCATAAAAGGGATCTTCGTTCTCGAAGTTGACCAGCAATATCTCGCCGGCTTGCGCCTGGTTGCCCTGAACCGCGCGCTTGATCTCGTTGGCCTTGAAGAGCGATGCATTGGAATGCACCGTGATCTTGAGCCTGCCGCCGGTGGCCTTGTCGACGTCGGCGACGAACTGGTTGATGTTTTCGGTGTGGAAGTTGGTGGCCGGATACGCGGTCGGCATGTCCCATTTTGTCTGGGCGGTCGCCGACAGCGCAGCGGCGAGGCCAATCGCGGCCAGCAGAGTCCGGAGTCGGAGCATGATCGTAGGCTCCCTCATTGCGACGGAAAGCCCGAAGCTAAGGCAGTGCCCGCGCGGTGTCAATGCGCGCGTTTCGGCGAGAGGATGCCGGCGCGAATGTCAGAGGGAGTTTTGATGTGAGCGCCTCCAATTTGAGCCTGCCGGATGTCTTGGATCCGCAGTGGATGTTACGCGCGGTCGGCAGCGGACGTGAAGCGTCACGGTTAGGACGGACGCATCCCGCGCAGGACATATAATGCGCGCACGCGCCGGCCGGCTTTTATCGGCAGGCTGGCTTGCTCTCGCGAGAGCCCGATGACTGACCCCACGCACGACCGCTGGCAATTCTGGATCGACCGCGGCGGCACCTTCACCGACATCGTCGCGCGGCGTCCCGACGGAACGCTCGCCACCCACAAGCTGCTGTCGGAAAACCCGGAGCGTTATCGCGACGCGGCAGTGCACGGCATTCGCGAGCTGCTCGGGCTCAATCCCGGCGCGCCGATCGCGCGCGGCACCATCGAAGCGGTCAAGATGGGGACCACGGTCGCGACCAACGCCTTGCTCGAGCGACAAGGCGAGCGCACGGTGCTGGCGATCACGCGCGGCTTTGGCGACGCGTTGCGCATCGCCTATCAGAACCGGCCCAAGCTCTTCGTGCGCCGGATCGAGCTGCCGACCATGCTTTACGAGCAGGTGATCGAGATCGACGAGCGCGTCGGCGCGCATGGCGAGACGGTGCGTGCGCTGGATCTCGCCGCGGCGGGAAAGTCGCTGCGTGCTGCGTTCGACGGCGGCATACGCGCCTGCGCCATCGTGCTGATGCACGGCTACCGTTACCCGGCGAACGAGGCGAGCCTCGCCGAGCTCGCGCGCGCCGTCGGCTTCACCCAGGTCTCGGTGAGCCATGAAGTCAGCCCGCTGATGAAGCTCGTCTCGCGCGGCGACACCACCGTGGTCGACGCTTATCTTTCGCCGATCCTGCGCCGCTACGTCGCGCAGGTGGAATCCGATCTGCCCGGCGTGACGCTGCAGTTCATGCAGTCTTCCGGCGGCCTGACCGAGGCGCATCGCTTTCAGGGCAAGGACGCCATTCTGTCGGGGCCCGCGGGCGGCATCGTCGGCGCGGTGCAGGTGTCGCGCCGCGCCGGCTTCGACAAGATCATCGGCTTCGACATGGGCGGCACCTCGACCGACGTGACGCACTACGCGGGCGAGTACGAGCGCGCTTTCGTCACCGAGGTCGCGGGAGTGCGCTTGCGGGCGCCGATGATGAAGATCCACACGGTCGCTGCCGGTGGTGGATCGATCTGCAGCTTCGACGGCGCGCGCTTCCGCGTCGGTCCGGGGTCGGCCGGAGCGAACCCCGGGCCGGCGTGCTATCGCCGCGGCGGCCCCCTGACCGTCACCGATTGCAACGTGATGCTGGGCAAGATCGACCCGGCGCTGTTTCCGCACGTCTTCGGTGCCGGCGGCAACCTGCCGCTCGACGACGAAATCGTACGCACGAAATTTGCCGCGCTTGGTCGCCAAGTGGCCGCCGACAGCGGCCACTCGCGCACGCCGCAGCAGATCGCG
>JALZAN010000076.1 GCA_030948365.1 Pseudomonadota bacterium | reverse complement strand
TCGCAGTACCGCGCGAGATGCGACGCCGGATGGCCATCGCAGTGCCGCAAGGTGATGCGCCGCTGCGAATCTCACCGCCAGTCTCCCCACAATGCATTCATCGCCGCGAGCGCTGCGGCGCCCGCGGTCTCGGCACGCAGCACGCGCGGACCCAGGCTCGCCGTCAGGAACCCCGCGCGCTTGGCCGCCGCCGATTCTTCCGGTGTCAGGCCGCCCTCAGGTCCGATCAGCAGGCGGATCGGACCCGACGGGCGATCCAGTTTGGCCAGCGACGTGCCTTCGCCCGGAGAAAGCACCAGCGATAGCGTCGTAGCCTTCGCAGCGCGTGGATCGCTCGAGTCCGCCGGTTGCAGGGCCACGGCGAGATCGCGCAAGGGATGCAGCAATGGCAATCGGTTGCGGCCGCATTGCTCGCACGAGGCGACGATGATCGATCGCCAGTGCAGGGCGCGCTTGGCGGCCCGGGCGGCATCGAGCCGCGTCACACTGCGCCCCATCGTTACCGGTGCAATCGCGGCGACGCCCAGCTCGACCGCCTTCTGGATCGCGTAATCCATGCGCTCGGCGCCAGCAAGACCTTGCAGGAGCGTGACCTGCAGCGGCGATTCGCGCTCGAGCGCATGGTGGAGATCGACCAGGGCCATCACCCGACGCGCTTCGATGCGGATGAGCCGCGCCGCGAACTCGCCGCCTTCGCCGTTGAACAGCGTCACCGCATCGCCCTCGGACAGACGCAGCACCCGCGCCGCGTGGTGTCCGACAGCATCCGGCAATTCGACCATGTCGCCGCTTTGCAGCGGCATCGCGCAGAACAGCCGCGGGATCATGCCGCTGGCGCGAGAAATTGGCGCAAGGCGTCGAGAACCGCGCGCGGCGCTTCGGCCATCAGACTGTGGCCGCAATCGGACATCGTCACCACGCGCTTGTCGGCAAGCGCCTCGATCAACCGCACCGCATTGGCAGGCGGCGCCATCAGGTCGCGGCCGCCGATGATCACCAGCGCCGGACAGCGAACGAGGCCGGCGGCGCTCACGCCGTCAGCGTAGTCGCGGCAGGCGAGCAAATCGCGATGAAGCGCGCCCGGTTGCGAGCGCTCCATGAGGCGCAGCGCGCTGCCGCGCATCCAGATGCCGGGTTGCTCGCTGCCGCCGAGTTGATGCGAGGGGGAAAGCGTCCAGCCGGTGATGAGATCGAACGCGAGGTGGTCGTTGCCTTTCGCGGCATCGAGCAGCGCGTCGGCGACCGGCATCGGCGCCGACGGACCGAGCAGCGCCAGGCGCGAGACGCGATCCGGATGGCGCCCGGCCAGATCGAGCGCGGCCAGCGCGCCGAGGCTATGGCCCACCACCGCGGCGCGCTCGAGCTTGAGCGCGTCGAAGAGCGCCAACAGCCAGTCCGCGATGCCGGCGACCGACGCATGCGCCTCGCCGGCGCTGCGGCCGTGCCCCGGCGTGTCGACGGCGAGCATATTGCTGCCGTGATGCGCGAAGTAACGCGACTGCAGCGCCCACACGCTGTGATCGCTGCACGCGCCGTGCACGAAAACGACGCTCGGTCGCGCCGCATCGAAGGCATGTCCGCCGGTGTAGGCGTACACGGTCCGGCCGTCGACGTCGAGCAGCACGGGTCAGGAGCCGGACAGCTTGGAGGACGCGTACAGGGCGCGGCTTAGGTCGTCGATCAGATCGTCGGCGTTCTCTAGGCCCACCGACAAGCGGATCGTGCCTTCGGTGATCCCGGCAGCGGCGAGCTTTTCGGCCGCGACGCGAAAATGCGTCGTGCTCGCCGGATGGATCACCAGCGACTTGGCGTCGCCGACGTTGGCCAGATGCGAAAAGACCCGCAGCGACTCGATGAACTTGCGCCCCTGCTCGCGCGTGCCGCGGATGGCAAAGCTGAACACCGCGCCGCATCCGCGCGGCAGGAGCGCCTTCGCGAGCGCGTGGTCGGGATGTTGGGGAAGCTCCGGATAGCCGACCGACGCGACGAACTCGTGCGCGGACAGAAAAGCGACGATCTTGCGCGTGTTCTCGACATGGCGCTGCATGCGCAGCGGCAGCGTCTCGATCCCCTGCAGGATCTGGAAGGCGGTCATCGGCGCCATGCAGGCGCCGAAATCGCGGATGCCCTCGCGCCGCGCGCGAAGCAGGAACGCGGCGGTGGTCGACTCGTCGGTGAAGACCATGTCGTGGAAGCCGCTGTAGGGCTCGCTCAAGGTCGGAAACTTGCCCGAAGCGCGCCAATCGAAGCCGCCGCCGTCGACCAGCAGCCCGCCGATGACCACTCCGTGCCCGGACAGGAACTTGGTCGCCGAGTGATAGACCAGATCGGCGCCGTGGTCGAATGGCCGCAGGAGATACGGCGTGGTGAACGTCGAATCCACCAGCAGCGGCAGCTCGTGCTCGTGCGCGAGCGCGGCGACGCGGGAGATGTCGAGCACTTCGAGGCCGGGGTTGCCGAGGGTCTCGCCGAAAAAAAGCCGCGTGTCCGGGCGGATCGCCGAGCGCCACTGGTCGAGATCGCGCGGATCGACGAACGTCGTCTCGATGCCGAAGCGCGGTAGCGTGAAATCGAGCAGGTTGTGCGATCCGCCGTAGAGCGAGCGCGAAGCGACGATATGCGATCCTGCGCCGAGCAGGGTCACGATCGCCAGGTGCAGCGCCGCCTGGCCGCTGGCCACCGCGATCGCGCCGACTCCCCCTTCGAGCGCGCTGATGCGCTCCTCGAGCACCGCACAGGTCGGGTTCGAGATGCGCGAATAGACGTGGCCGGCACGCTCCATGTTGAACAGCGCCGCGGCATAGTCGCTGTCGGGGAAGACGAACGACGCGGTCTGGTAGATGGGGGTCGCCCGGGCGCCGGTCGCCGGGTCGGGTGCGGCGCCCGCATGCAGCGTCAACGTATCGAAATGCGCGGACTTGGGTTTGCTCATCGAGGGCTCGCGGCGAGGAAGCTTCAGGCAGATGGTAGCGCATCGTCGGCTGGTGAATCGGGCGGCGATCGGCCGCGAACACGTCGCTTTGCCGCGAGTCGGACCAGGGCTTACACTTCGAGGTATCGGCGATCTTCGTGTCGCAAATCCAGGGGGGAAACATGCAACGCAAGGCATCCGCACGCTGGCAGGGCACCGTTAAGGAAGGAAGCGGCAGCATCTCGACGCAATCGGGCGTGCTGAAGGACGCGCCGTACGGATTCAACGCCCGCTTCGGCGATGGCAAGGGCACCAACCCCGAGGAGCTGCTGGGCGCGGCGCATGCCGGTTGCTTCACCATGGCACTTTCGTTTGCCCTGAACAACGCGGGCTTCACCGCGGAAGCCATCGACTCCGAGGCCGCCGTCACGCTCGACAAGGTCAACGACGGGTGGGCGATCACCGCGGTCCATCTCACGACGCGGGCGCGTGTTCCCTCCATCGATGCGGCGAAATTCGCCGAGATCGCCGCCGGGGCCAAGGCCAACTGCCCGGTGTCGAAGGTGCTCAACGCCACCATCACCATGGACGCCAAGCTGGGAGGCTGACTTGGGCGCGGGCTCGCAACCGCCGCTTAAAGGTCGCGGCGCGACGTTCAATCCGGGTAACCGCTTCCGCCACGACACGCGCGAAGCGGTGGACGACGGTTGGACGCCGCCCGCCGCGGAAAGCGGCGACGACGAGCCACCGCCGCCGCTCAAGACCACCGTCACGATCCAGCGCTCGCGCACCATCATCGCCCGCAACGCGTCGCCCGACATCCCGTTCACGCAGTCGATCAACCCCTACCAGGGATGCGAGCACGGCTGCGTGTACTGCTACGCGCGGCCGACGCACGCGTACCTCGATCTTTCGCCGGGGCTCGATTTCGAGACCAAGCTTTTTGCCAAGCCGAACGCGGCGGAACTGCTGGTCGCCGAGCTTGCCAAGCCCGGCTACGTCTGCGACGCGATCGCGATGGGCACCAACACCGATCCCTACCAGTCGATCGAGCGCGAGTGGAAGATCACCCGCCAGATCATCGAGGTGCTTTCGGCATGCGAGCATCCGTTGTCGATCGTCACCAAATCGGCGCTGGTCGAGCGCGACATCGACCTGCTCGCGCCGATGGCGGCGAAGAATCTCGCCCGCGTCTACATCTCCATCACCACCCTCGATCGCGACATCGCGCGCACGCTCGAGCCGCGCGCCGCGGCGCCGCATCGCCGGCTGGCCGCGGTCAGGGCGCTCCGCGATGCCGGCATCCCCGTCGGTGTGATGACCGCGCCGATCATCCCGCAGCTCACCGACCGTGACCTGGAAGCGATCCTCGACGCGGCGGCCGCCAACGGCGCTCTCTATGCCGGCTGGACGCTGGTGCGGCTGCCGCACGAGGTCAAGGATCTGTTCCGCGACTGGCTGAAGCAGCATCAGCCGCTGCGCGCCGAGCACGTCATGAGCGTCATCCAGCAGATGCGCGGAGGTCGCGACAACGATCCACAGTTCGGTTCGCGCATGCGCGGCGAAGGCCTTTTCGCCGATCTCATCGGCCGCCGCTTCGAGGTCGCATGCCAGCGGCTCGGCTTGAATCGGGAGCGCACGCCGATGGACACGTCGCGCTTCACGCCGCCGCGCAGCGAAGCGCAGCGCGCGCAACTCACGCTGTTCTAAGCGCGCGCGATGCCCCGTCGAAAACCGCCTTGCTTGGCGCGCGAGCTGAGCGGACCGTCGATGACGGCTTATTGGGAATCGCCATGCACGACCTGACGCAGCGCCTGGCCGCGTGCTACACCGGCGCGGTGCACGACGTGCTGCGCATGCTGGGCCGCGACGACATCGTCTTGCCGCCCGACATCAAGGCCATCGCGCCGGGGACCCGGCTCGCCGGACCGGTATGGACCGTCTCCGGTCATATCGATCGCCATCGAACGCGCGACGAGACGCTGCTCGCCTGGTGCACGCTGCTGTCCAGGGCGCCGTCGGGTCACGTGATCGTCTGCCAGCCGAACAACCACGAGATCGCGCTGATGGGCGAGCTTTCGGCGCAAACGCTGCAGGCGCGCGGCGTGCTCGGCTACGTCGTCGACGGAGGCTCGCGCGACACCGAGCTTGTCCTGGCACAGGGCTTCCCGGTCTTCTGCTCATTTCTGACACCGGCCGATATCGTCGAGCGCTGGATCCCCGATGCCTACGCGGCTCCGATCACCATCGGCGCCGTGGCCATTTCGACCGGCGACTATCTGCTCGGCGACCGCGACGGCGTGGTGGTGATACCAAAGGCGATCGCCGAGGATGTGGTCACGCGCACCGAAGCCATCGTCGCCACCGAGAGCGACATGCGTCGGGCGCTCTTGGGCGGCATGGATCCGGTCGAGGCGTATCAGACCTTCGGGAAATTCTAGTGCTTCCGGCGCGTGAAGGTCATTCCTGCGGCAGTGGGAATCTTGGCAGCAGCGTGACATTCGACCGCGGCGAAGCAGGATATCAATAATATTGCAGAGGCCGGGACATCACGGTGCGGGGGACTATGGTCGATGTCGCCAAGCGCGGCGACATCTTCGCGTCGGGACTGCGGACCGACGCGCGAAGAAAAACTCAGGTTCGAGGGCGGCGGCGGCGATGGGTCCGGCCCGGCCCCCGCAGTGCCAAAGCTTTAGACCGGCGGAGCCTCGTTGCCGGCGATGGGCGCCGCGGCTTCCCCACCAGGCTCCGCGCCGGGCTCCCCTTCGCCCTTGGCTTCGAGCTTGCGCTTACGTTTTTCTTCCTGCTTCTTCTTCTTTTCCAGTTCCTTCTGTCGCTTCTGGTACTGATAGTTTGGCTTTGCCAATGGGGCACCGTTTTCGTGAGGGTTGATCTGGAGGCCCCATTGTAGGGTCAACTGCGGCTCGACCGCCAGCAATCCAGGGCCTGTTGACCCTAGGCACACGCCCGGAAGCGTGATCCTAACCGAACAGGCCCGGCGCCGGCCCGTAACAAAGGTTTCCATCGACGACGCTTGCCGCCGAGGTGTAGGAATGCGCGACCGACTTGCCCAAGCCCATGATGTGCATGACTTCGATGCCGCGCGCCTTGAGCGCGTCGGCAATGAGCGCCCGATGACACCGCCACCACGGCGCCTCGGCGCACATGATCGCCGTGCGCGCGCCTTCGGCCGCTGCCAGCAAACGGGTCAAGGCGCCGTCGAATTCGACGGTCTGCATGTAGTCGGCGTAGCCGCGGAATGAGGCGTTTCGCCAACGGGTGTTGACCGAACCGGGCCTCGGAACGCGCCGGCCACCGAGATCGGCAAAGCCTTCGTAGCGCATCCCCGCGGCGCCGAGCGAAGCGGCCAGAAGCGCGGCATTGAAATGCGGATGCATCCGCGACGCGGGATAGCGCCGCACGTCGGCGACGAGCGCGATCTGCGATCCGCGCAGCAGGTCGATGAACGCTTCCAGCGGCCGGGTCGAGTGACCGATGGTCCAGATGGCAGCGGGGTCCACTTCTTCCAGACATCCGCGCGAGCAATCGGTTCGAGCGCTAGTGGCTTTCCCGGCCGACCTTGGCGCCGGAATTCCCTTTCAGGAAATCGAGATCGACGCCCTGGTCCGCCTGGGTAACCGTGGCGCAATAAAGCTTGACCCAGCCGCGATCGGCATGAGGTTTCAGCGGCTTCCATTTCGCTTTGCGGCGCGCGAGCTCGGCGTCGGAGACATGCAGGTGAATGCGCCGCTTGGCGACGTCGAGCTCGATGATGTCGCCATTCTCGACCAGCGCCAGCGGACCTCCCTCCGCCGCCTCGGGGGCGGTATGCAGCACCACCGTCCCGTACGCGGTGCCGGACATGCGAGCATCGGAAATGCGGATCATGTCGGTGACGCCCTGCTTCAGGATCTTGGCCGGCAATGCGAAATTTCCCACCTCGGGGAAGCCGGGGTAGCCCTTCGGTCCGCAATTCTTCAGCACCAGCACGCACGAGGCATCGACATCGAGCTTGGGGCTGTCGATGCGTTGGTTGAGGTCGTCGATGTCCTCGAAGACCACCGCGCGGCCCTTGTGCCTCATCAGCTTCGGTGTCGCCGCCGAGGGCTTCAGCACCGCACCCCTGGGCGCCAGATTGCCGCGCAACACCGCGATGCCGCCGTGCGGCTTGAACGGCTTTCCGATCGGGGTAATCACCGCCTCGTTGTAATTGACCGCGTCGCGGGAGTTCTCCCACAGCGTCCTGCCGTTGACGGTCAGCGCCTTCTTGTGCAGGTACTTGCCGATTTCGCGAATCACGACCGGCAGCCCACCGGCGTAGTAGAAATCCTCCATCAGGTATTTGCCCGAGGGCATCAGATTGACTAGGCAAGGCATGTCGCGGCCAAGCCGGTCCCAGTCGTCGAGCGAGAGCTTGACGCCGATGCGTCCCGCGATCGCCAGCAGATGCACGACGGCGTTGGTCGAGCCGCCGATGGCGCCGTTGACCATGATCGCGTTCTCGAACGCGTCGCGGGTCAGGATCTTCGACATGATGAGATTCTCGTGCACCATCTCGACGATGCGCCGGCCGGCCATGCGGGCGAGCACCTTGCGCCGCGAGTCGACTGCCGGGATCGCCGCGTTGGTCGGCAGGCCCATGCCCAGCGCCTCCACCATCGACGCCATCGTCGACGCGGTGCCCATGGTCATGCAGTGGCCGGCCGATCGCGACATGCACGCTTCGGCGTCGATCATGTCGCGCTCGTTCATCTGCCCGGTCTTGAGCATCTCGGTGAACTTCCACACGTGCGTCCCCGAGCCGATGTCCTCGCCGCGAAACTTGCCATTGAGCATCGGACCGCCCGAAATTCCGATGGTCGGCAGGTCGCACGAGGCCGCGCCCATCAGCAGCGCCGGCGTGGTCTTGTCGCAGCCCATCATCAGCACCACGCCATCGAACGGGTTGGCGCGTATCGACTCCTCGACGTCCATCGCGGCCTGGTTGCGGAACAGCATCGTGGTCGGGCGCATCAGCGTCTCGCCCAGGCTCATCACCGGGAACTCGAGCGGGAAACCGCCGGCATCGAGCACGCCCGATCGCACGTGCTCCGCCAGCTCGCGAAAGTGCGCGTTGCATGGCGTCGCCTGCGACCAGGTGTTGCAGATGCCGATCACCGGCCGGCCGTCGAACTGGTCGTGCGGAAGGCCCTGATTCTTCATCCACGAGCGATGGACCATGCCGTCGCGGTCGCGGCGGCCGAACCATTTGGTCGAGCGCAGAACGTGCTTGGTCTTGGCTTTTTTCTTGCTCATATCGTCAGGAAAGGGTCGGTAGAGGCCGACAGGTCACGCGGCGATGCGCGCGCCGGTCTTCTGATCGAAGACGTGAACGTGCGCCGGGTCGACGGCGAGACTGATCTTGTCCCCCGGATTGACCACCGGCCGGCCGTGGGTCACCAGCACGATCTGCTCCTCGCCGGTCTTGACCAGGAGCTCGGTTTCCGCGCCGGTCGGTTCGACCACGATGATTTCCGCTGGCACCGCGTTGCTGCCGCCCAGCGACAAATGCTCCGGACGCACGCCGTACGCCACCGGCTGACCTTCAGCGCCGGCGATGCGTCCCAGCGGCCAGCGGACGCCTCCCGCCGCCTCGACCCAGGCGGTGCCGTTGGTGCGCCGCATGGTGCCGTTGACGATGTTCATCGCTGGCGAGCCGATGAATTGCGCCACGAATAGATTGTCCGGCCGATCGTAGAGCTCGAGCGGCTCGCCGATCTGCTCGACCTTGCCATCGTGCATCACGACGATGCGGTCGGCCATGGTCATCGCCTCGACCTGGTCGTGCGTGACGTAAACGGTCGTGGTCTTCAGACGCTGATGCAGCGCCTTGATCTCGGCGCGCATCGCTACCCGCAGCTTGGCGTCGAGATTGGACAGCGGCTCGTCGAACAGAAACACTTTCGGATCGCGGACGATGGCGCGCCCCATCGCCACCCGCTGTCGCTGACCCCCGGAAAGCTCACGCGGAAACCGCGCCAGGTACGGGTCGAGATTGAGGATTTTCGCGGCCTTGCCGACCCGCTCGGCGGTGACCTTGGGATCGGCCTTGCGCAACTTGAGGCTGAACGCCATGTTGTCGCCCACCGTCATGTGCGGGTACAGCGCGTAGCTCTGAAACACCATCGCGATGTCGCGGTCCTTGGATTCGACGTCGTTGACGATCTTGTCGTCGATGGCGATGGTCCCGCCGGTGATCTCCTCGAGTCCCGCCAGCATGCGAAGCAGCGTCGACTTGCCACAGCCGGACGGGCCGACCAGCACCATGAACTCGCCGTCCTTGATGTCGAAGCTGATGCCGTGGATCACCTTGGTGCTGCCGAAGCTTTTCTCGATGCCGTGGAACGAGACGGATGCCATGTTCAGTGT
>JALZAN010000075.1 GCA_030948365.1 Pseudomonadota bacterium | reverse complement strand
CGGCAGGCTGGAGCGCGTTTTGTCGATCGCATCGCCCCACCGCGGATGGCGCTGAACCTGTCCCGCATCGGCAACCACCGGCAAGGTCAGCGACAGGTCGGCGCCTTCGGGGATGCAGATCTCTTTGCATACAAGCCAATCGGCGCGCGCGGAAACGGTGACTGTCCTGCCGCTGAAGAAATCGGGCACCGTCGCGATGTCGGTCAGCAGCAGCACCTCGCCCTCGTAACCGTAGTTGACCAGCGGCCCGACCGGGAGCGCGCGAGGCGCAGGCCATTGAATCGGGCCCGCTGTCAGTCCGTTCGGCATTTTCCAGGCGATGGTGGTCGGCAGACCCGAGTCGCCGGCGTTTTGCCAGTAGGTATGCCAGCCGCGCTCCATCATCAGGCGGAGCGCGACGGTATTAGGGCGGCCGGGAACAAGCGCGGACTGCTCGGCCACGAGCTCGGCCTCCACGTGCGCGGTGCGCACCGGCGCGGCGTGGGACGCACCGGCACCCGCCATGATCAGCGTCCAGACTAGCGTGGTGAAAATGATCGAGCGCGGCATGGCGAGGGCGGTGTCGCTTCCTTTGCTGCGTGCAGCGGCGAAGTCCGCGGGTTGCGAACAGGCGTCTAAGCGAAACTAATCAGAAATGGCGAAATGTCGATTGCCGGTAGACTCGGGAATTCTATCGCCAAACCCCCCTTTCCACGCGTGCAAGCCAGTATCAGACCGCGCCCGGCGGCGAAACGTTGCCTGGGGTCCGACGAAAGGCGTGCATACCCCGACCCCTAGCCCGACATGGAAGCCTTTCTGGTATCGACGACGGTGGTCGCCTTGGCCGAGATCGGCGACAAGACGCAGCTGCTCGCGTTGATGCTCGCCGTCCGGCTGAAGAAGCCGGTGCCGATCATCTTCGGCATCGCGGTCGCGACGCTGTTCAACCACACCCTGGCGGGTCTCGCCGGCGGCTGGGTGCGGGCCGTGGTGCCGGCGGAGTACCTGCGATTTCTGCTGGCCGGCTCGTTCGTGGCGGTCGCGCTGTGGGCGCTCAAGGAGGACAAGATCGACGACGACGCCGCGGTACCGTACAGCCATCTCGGAGCTTTCGTGGTCACCGTGGTCGCGTTCTTTCTGGCCGAGATCGGCGACAAGACGCAAGTGGCAACGGTGATGCTGGCGGCACGATTCGACAGCCTGGTCGCGGTCGTGTCCGGAACGACGCTCGGCATGCTGGTCGCCGACGTGCCGGTGATTCTGGTCGGCAAGCTCGCGGCGCAAAAAATTCCCTTCAAGGCGGCGCGCATCGTCGCCGCCGGAATGTTCGCGCTGCTCGCCATCATCGCGCTGGTTGCCTAGCTGGTTGGCCGCTAAGCGGCTACTGAGGAGGTCCCGGCCGGTACAGGCGCAGCCGGTATAATCGACCCTCGTTCAAAACGAGTCACGAAAACGCAGCATGCAAGCGTACCGCCCTGCCGACATCGAAGCCGCGGCGCAGGCCCACTGGGCTTCGCGCAAGGCGTTTCTCGCCACCGAATCGTCGCCGGCGCCCAAATTCTTCTGCGTCTCGATGCTGCCGTATCCCTCCGGCAAGCTGCACATGGGACACGTGCGCAACTACACCATCAACGACATGATGTACCGGTACTTGCGCATGAACGGCAAGAACGTGCTGATGCCGATGGGCTGGGATGCGTTCGGACTGCCGGCCGAGAACGCGGCGATGAAAAACGGCGTGGCGCCTGCCAAATGGACCTACGACAACATCGCCTACATGAAGAAGCAATGCCAGCCGATGGGGTGGGCGATCGACTGGTCGCGCGAGCTGGCGACCTGCACGCCCGACTACTATCGGTGGAATCAGTGGTTTTTCCTGAAGATGCTGGAAAAAGGCATCGCCTATCGCAAGAGCGGCATCGTCAACTGGGACCCGGTCGACCAGACCGTCCTCGCCAACGAGCAGGTGATCGACGGCAAAGGCTGGCGCTCCGGCGCGCCGGTCGAAAAGCGCGAGATTCCGATGTATTACCTGCGCATCACCGACTACGCCGAGGAGCTGCTCGCGTACCTCGACAAGCTCCCGGGATGGCCCGAGCCGGTGAAGCTTATGCAGGCCAACTGGATCGGCAAGAGCGAGGGCGTTCGCTTCGCGTTCACGCACGACATCAAGGGCGACGACGGCAAGCCGATCGGCGAGGGCCGAATGTATGTTTTCACCACGCGCGCCGACACCATCATGGGCGTCACCTTCTGCGCCGTGGCCACGGAGCACCCGCTCGCCGCGCAAGCCGCGAGACGAAATCCCGAGCTCGCCGCTTTCATCGAGGAATGCAAGCGCGGGTCGACGGTCGAGGCGGAATTCGCGACCATGGAAAAAAAGGGCTTGCCCACGGGTCTTTTCGTGGAGCATCCGCTGACCGGTGAAAAGGTCCCGTTATGGGTCGCCAACTACGTGCTCATGAGCTACGGCGACGGCGCGCTCATGGGCGTTCCGGCGCACGACGAGCGCGACTTCGAGTTCGCAAAAAAACACGCCCTGCCCATCAGGCAGGTCATCGCCATCGACGGGGAGACATTCTCCACCGACGCCTTGCAGCCATGGTACGTGGACAAGACGCGCGGCCGCCTGGTCAACTCGGGCAAATACGACGGCTTGAGCATCCCGGAAGCCGTCGACGCGATCGCCGCCGATCTCGCCGCCAAGGGCTTGGGTGAAAAGCGCGTCACCTACCGCCTTCGCGACTGGGGCATCTCGCGCCAGCGTTACTGGGGCACGCCGATTCCGATCGTCCATTGCCCGAGCTGCGGCGAAGTGCCGGTGCCCGAGCAGGACCTGCCAGTGATCCTTCCGGAGGATCTGGTTCCCGACGGCAGCGGCAGCCCGCTCGCCAAGCGCGCCGATTTCGTCGACTGCGCGTGTCCCTCGTGCGGAGAGCCGGCGAAGCGCGAGACCGACACCATGGACACCTTCGTCGATTCGTCCTGGTATTTCATGCGCTACGCGTCGCCGGGCGCGCCGACCATGATCGACGCGCGCAACGATTACTGGAACCCGATGGACCAGTATATCGGCGGCATCAGCCACGCCATCCTGCATCTGCTCTACGCGCGTTTCTGGACCAAGGTGATGCGCGACATGGGCATGGTCAAGTTCGACGAGCCGTTCACCCGCCTGATGACGCAGGGCATGGTGCTCAATCACATCTACTTTCGGCGCGATGCCAAGGGCGGCATCGACTATATCGCTCCCGCCGACGTCGAGGTCATGCACGACGAAACCGGGCGCGTCACCGGCGCGCGCCTGAAATCAGACGGCAAGCCGGTCGAGTATGCGGGCCTCGGCACGATGTCCAAGTCCAAGCTCAACGGGGTCGACCCGCAACACATCATCGACCGCTACGGCGCCGACGCCGCGCGCATGTTCGTCATGTTCGCGAGTCCGCCGGAACAGACGATGGAATGGTCCGACGCCGGCGTCGATGGCGCGTACCGCTTCCTGAAACGTTTGTGGGTTTTTGCGCAGGGACGCGCCGAGGCGCTGGCGCGCTCGCCGACGCCGGTCGACTGGGCGAGGGCCTCGCCCGCGCTGCGCAACGCGCGCCGCGAATTGCACCTGCAGGTGAAGCAGGCCGATTTCGACTACCAGCGTCTGCAATACAACACCGTCGTGTCGGCCGGGATGAAGATGCTAAATACGCTCGAGTCCGCTCCTGCCGACGCGACCAGCGCATCGACCGAATTCGCCCGCGAGGGACTCTCGCTGCTGCTGCGCGTGCTCAATCCGGTCGTCCCACACATTACGCACGCGCTGTGGGAGGACTTGGGCTACGCGGCGAAATTCGGCGACATCATCGACGCGCCCTGGCCGAGCGCCGAAGCAAGCGCGCTCGCCCAGGACGAAATCGAGCTCGTGCTGCAGGTCAATGGCAAGCTTCGGGGCAAGCTCACCGTCGCCGCCGGCGCCGACAAGAAGGTCATCGAGGCAGCCGCGCTGGCATCGGCGCCGGTGCAAAAGGCGATGGCGGAAAACGGTGGCGCCGCCGGGCATGCGCAAACCAGGATCATCGTGGTCCCGAACCGGCTGGTGAATGTGGTGCTGCAGGCGAAGGATGCCCGCGCGTGAACCCAACGAGAATCGACAGAGTTGCCGGCGCCTTGCTGGTGATTGTGCTTGCCGCCGCTTGCGGTCCGAGCAACAAGCCCATTCCGGCGGATCCGAAGGCGCGAAGCGAGTTCCTGGGCACCGCGGCGGCCAAGCTCAAGCCCGACGAGCGCGTCCTGCTCGATCGCTTCCTCGGCCGCCTCGACAACCAGACGGCCGAGAGCGGCAAACGGGTCGAGGTTTCGGTGCCGCGCGCCGTCGAGCTGCAGCGCAACTTCGAAACCCAGGTCGTGCAGGCGCGGCGCAACCTGCAGCAGCTGCAGGAGAACGCCAAGGCCGTGGTGACGATCGAAGTTCGCGATGCGAAAGTAATCCGCGACGAAAAAGCGCCACCCCCGAACGACAAGGCGCTTCGATTCGTCATCAATGTCGCCAATCGAAGCAGCCGCGTGATTGAAAATGTGACGCTGCGGCTGGAATTCCGCGACAGCGCCGGCGAGTACCAGGCCGCCATCCCGAGCCTGCAGCTCAACGGTGCGATCGGCCCGGGTGCCACGGGGCGCGTGGCGCAGACCTTGCCGCTCGACCCGCAGCGACAACAGTACATCCTCGACGGCAAGCCAGTGCAGATCAACGCCTTTCCGATTCGGATCACGTACGCCGGAGGCGAAATGCTCGAACCGGGCAAAGAATTGCAGGCGATGGAAGCCCTGCATCGGGCGAAGATCGAGTGACGCTCCGCCGAAGGATCACACGCATGCTCGCGCTCGCCTTGTCGGTAGCGCTTGCCGCCTGCGGATTTCATTTGCGCGGCGAGGCGCACTACGCTTTCGCGACCCTGTATTTGAGCTCGCCCCCGGCGCTGCCGCTCACCACCGAGCTGAGGCGCTCGCTCGACAGTATCGGCTCGGCCAAGCTGGTGACCACCGCGACCGGCGCGGATGCGGTGCTCGAAGTCAACACGGTCGATGACAGCAAGCAGATCCTGTCCCTGTCGGGGGGCGGCAAGGTGGCCGAATATCTTCTCACCAAGCGCGTCTTGTTTCGCGTTCGCGATGCCGACGGCAACGACTGGCTGCCGACCTCCGAGGTGCTGGTGCGGCGCAGCTACACCTACAACGACACCGCGACGCTGGCCAAGGAGGCGCAGGAACAACGGCTGTTGCGCGAAATGCAGACCGATGCGGTACAGCAGATCGTGCGCCGGTTGCAGGCCGCGAAAAAGCCAGTCGCGTAGCGAACGTTGAACCCGACCGATAGTAAGCAATATCGATGAGGATCGGGCGATGAAGCTGCGTCCCGAGCACTTGACCGCGCAGCTGGCCAAAGGCCTCGCGCCGCTGTATGTGGTCCATGGCGATGAGCCGCTGCTCGCCATCGAAGCAGGCGATGCGATCCGCGCCGCCGCCCGTGCGGCCGGCTGCGAGGAGCGCGAAGTGCTGGTGGTCGAGCCCGGTTTCCGGTGGGACGCCTTTTCGGCGGCAAGCCGCAACCTCGGGCTGTTCGGCACCCGGAAGCTGATCGACTTGCGCATCCCGAGCGGCAAGCCCGGCGTCGAAGGCGCCCGCGTGCTCGAGGATTGCGCCGCGCACCCATCGGCGGATGCGACGATCCTGATCACCCTGCCGCGGATAGACCGCACAACGGCGGCTTCGGCGTGGTTCTCGGCGCTGGAGCAAGCCGGCGTGACCGTCGAGGTGTACCCCCTGGAGCGCGGCGACTTGCCGCGCTGGATCGCCGCCCGCCTCGCGCGCCAGCAGCAGCGCGCGTCGGCCGAAACTCTGCAGTTCCTGGCCGACACCACCGAAGGCAATCTGCTCGCCGCGCACCAGGAGATCGAAAAGATCGGCTTGCTGTTGCCGCAAGGCGAGCTCGACCCCTCAGCGGTCGAAAATGCGGTCGCCGACGTCGCCCGGTTCGACGTCTTTCAGCTCTCCGAGGCGTGGCTTGCGGGCGATGCGGCGCGCGCGTGCCGCATCCTGACGTCGCTGGAAAACGAGGGCGCGGGCGTTCCTCTCCTGCTGTGGCAACTGGGAGAAGATCTGCATGCGCTCGCCGGGGTGCTCGCGGCGACCGCATCCGGCGCGCCGGTCGCCATCGCAGTGAAGAGCGCGCAAGTGTGGGGTAAGCGCCAGGCGGCGATGGAACGCGCCGCGCGGCGCGTCGCGCCTTCGGCGATTCCGTCGCTGCTGACGCGGCTTGCGCGCCTGGACGCACTGGCGAAGGGCATCGGCCGCGGCAACGTATGGGACGATTTGGGCGATGTCGCGCTGGCGCTCGCCGGGCGCCCGGCGCTTGCCGCCTGCTAGCCGACGCCGGAGCTGCGCCTGGCCCGCGCGCGGTTCGGGGCAACCGACCGACGTCGCGCGCAATGTGGCGAGTGGCCGTTCATCGCTAGCGCAACTCCCACGGTTGGAGCCGGCCTGCCGGTTGATTTCGGCCGCGACCATGCGCACACTACGACGCGGAAATCCCGCTTCCGGAGGTGACCATGTATCGCAAGATCCTTGTCGCTTACAACGGCACTCCCGAGTCGCGTCTGGCGCTGGACGAAGCGATACGCTTTGCGCCCGACGCGTCGGTCGAGATTCATCTCGCCGGCGTGGTTCATTACCCTTCGGCTTATCTGCTCGCCGGAGAATACGTGCCCGAAGTGGCGCTGGCCGACGAGCGCGAGCATATGGAAGCCGACTTGAAGACCGCGCACGCCCGGCTTGCCGGCAGCGGACTGACGGTGTTCGATCATCTGCTGGTCGGCGAGCCGGTGGACGTCCTGACCAAGCTCGTCGCCGATCTCGGCATCGACCTTCTCATCCTCGGACATCCGCGCAGCAAGTCGTTCGCGCTGCGATGGTGGCGAGGCTCGGTAGACGCGGTATTGATCGAGCGGGTGCGCTGCAGCGTCCTGGTGGCCGCCGACGCTCCCGTTCGCGCCGAGCGTTAGCGCCATAACATCCGGGCTGATTGCGTTGCGGGCACCATAGCGAGCGGCGTCACGCGGATCGCTCGCGCGAAACAGCCAGGCCGGGAGCTATCGAGCGGGACCGACGCTGATGTCGCCGTACAGCGTCTCGGAGACCCCGCTAGTATTGTCGGTATCGGTCATGACCTTGATTGCGGTGACTCTTCCCGGCTCCTCGCCGAACGCGCGACGGTAATCCTCGACCAGGTTGCGCGTGTATGTCTGCCAGCGCCCGATGCCCTGGTCGTCGGCCGCGACCGCAAGCATGCGGATGCGCGAGGTGAGCGAGCTGGTGGTCACCGAGTCGACCGCGACCTTGCCGCCCCAGACGTACATGAGCTCGGCGTAGGGCAAGGCCTGGCCCGACACCGATTCGGCAACCGCCGACGCCGCCCGATCGAGCACGCCTATCTTGCGCAAATCACCGGCGAACGAAACCATCACCCGAGCCGGAGCATCTTCGCGCGCGCGGTTGGCGGTCTCGGCAGCGGAATTGCCCTGGACCACCTTCCACCGCCACGACAAGGTCGGAAAAGCTCGTGGATCGAAGTCGACTTTGACCGCCATCAGCGACGCGGTGTTGCGCGAAACCGCCTTGAGCACGACGGTGCCTTCGTCGGCGACTGTCGAATACTGCGTCTCCTTCTTCGCCCGCGACAGCAATATATGCTCCCACCCGGCAGGCATGGTGCCCGCCTGCGCCGCGGAAAAGCGCGGAATCTCCGGCGCCGACTGAGCGAACGCGGCGCCAGCGAGGGCGGCGAGGAACCAGGCGCCGACAGCCGCCTTCATGGCGGCGTTCCGTTGGCGCATTTGGCTTTCCCATCCTTGAGTATGCAAATGTCCATCAGCGCTCCGTGGATGTCGCGCGGCTCGAGGCGCCAGAGGCCGCTGCGATCGGCATCGCGCTCCAGAACCATGAAGCCGTGCTTGCTGCTCGAGGCAACGGTTTCGATGACCGTCCCGGGGGCGACCGACGCTCCGGCGGGCAAAGGACTAGCCAACGGTGCATCGGCCGACGTTCCCCCGTTGCCGGAGATGAGCTGCACCGGGTGCGATGTTACGAAGCTCACCATTTCGAAAAGGTGATTGTGGCCACTGATAAGCGTCTGCACGTTGGGCGGGAACAGTCTCGAACCAAAGCTCGGCGCCAGCACCGATTGCAGCGCCTCGTTGCCGGGATAAACCGCCGGCGCCGGACGCGACGTGTCCGGCGCGAAGCCGAGGATCGGATGATGGCTCACGAACAGATTGTGCGCAACGTCGCGCGACAGCGCAAACGCCGTGCCGAGCTCCGCGGCATAGGTGCGGTACATCGCGTCCGCGGGCAGGAGCGGCCGCACACCGACACGCGAGCTGTCGAACACAAGCCATTGCGTATCGGCGGAGATCGGAACCGCATACGGATCGCTGTAGTCACCGCGGGCATCGTCGGACTCGACATTGCAGTCACGCCCCCGAACCAACGGCCGGAAGTCGAGCAATCGCCACCATCCCTGGCCTGCGCGATTGCACGATTCGTGATTGCCGCGCACAAAAATCCACGGCGCGGCAGCGAGCAATGGTCGTGCCGGGGTGAAGAAGTCGGCGTTCCACGCATCCCATCCATAGCCCCACGGGCTGCCGGCGCAGCCGTCGTTTCCAGCGGGACAAGCGTTCTCGCGATAGTGGTAATCGCCGACGTGGACCACCAGATCCGGAAGCGTGGCCGCGGCCGCGGCAGCAATCATGGCAAACGGCCACCGCTCGCGATCGTTGCACGCCTGGAATGCATCGTCGCCAACCTTGATGCGGCAACCGGAGTCGCCGATGACCACGATGCGCCGCGGCGTGTCGGTCGGCAACGGCAGCGATCGCCCGGCGACGATGGCACGCGTTGCGCCGCGAGGCAACGCGAAATCGCACACCCGGACCGGAAACGCGGACGGCTTCGAATCCGCCGCTTCGCTGCGCGTAGGCCGCTGCCGAATCGTCTCGGGCGATGCGCGCGTAGCCATCACCGACGTCCTGCCGTCGAGCTCGATCGCGGGACACACCTCGTCGGTGGTGATGAGCCGCGCGAGGCGAGCCCCTCCGGCGCCAACGATTACGAACGCCGATTCGACGGCACCGGCGGCGCGAATGTCGGAAGCCGGTGGCGGACCGCCCGCGCAACCGGCCAGGATCGCAACGACGGCGATCGCCTGTGGTCGCAGTACCGCGGGAGATGCGACGCCGGATGGCCATCGCAGTGCCGCAAGGTGATGCGCCGCTGCGAATCTCACCGCCAGTCTCCCCACAATGCATTCATCGCCGCGAGCGCTGCGGCGCCCGCGGTCTCGGCACGCAG
>JALZAN010000074.1:8089-9503 GCA_030948365.1 Pseudomonadota bacterium | reverse complement strand
TCATTTCGGGACTGAGCGGTAAGCCATTGGCTTTTTGAACGGCAACAATGGATTCCCGCTTGCACGGGGATGACGCATCCGTTGCCATCGCAGCGACGCTGCGCGTCTTGCTCTTGGACATCCGCGTCACTTGTTGACGGGCGACTGGGGATCCATCAACAGCGCGGTGACGTCCTTGATCTGCTGCTCGGTCAGGATGGCGTTGTGGCCGAAGCGCGGCATCAGGGAACATGCGGCGAAGGCATCGGCATTGAATATCTTGCCGTAGGCGTACCGTTGTATTTCGACGCCTGATCCGCGCAGCTTGGCGAATTGATAGAGGCTGGGGCCGATGGTGCCGTACGACAGCTCCTGCGGCGTCAGCTGGTGACAGGCGTAGCAGTTGGCGCCCACGGGACCGGCGACGTCGTCCGAGAACTGCTTGCCGCGGCCCTCCTGGGCGATTTTCTCGCCATTCTTCCAGTCGCCGAGAAGCTTGCCGTCGGCAGGATAGCGGAGGGTCGCCAGGTTCGTCTTCTCGATTTTTTCGGCAACTTCCTTGGACGGCGGCTTGCCCTCCAGCGCGCTGCACACGCGTTGCGTCTCGTCCTGCTGCAACCGGTCGAGACCGGCTTGGCCGTTGGCTCTGAACGACGTCTGCAGCATGGCGGTCGACTGAGCGGCAATCTCGTCGTTGGAGGGCGCGATCGCGCAGCCGAGAGGAACGAGCGCGACGCCGGTCAACAACGTAATTCTGGCTCGGTACATCGCGGCTCCGCTAGCGCTTGATGGCCGGCGCGTCGTACGCCGCGCCGTTGGAATTGCGCGCGAGGAACATCGTCAGCGCAATGGACGCGTCTGATCCGAACACCAGTTCGGGAAAGCGCTGCTGGCGGAAGCAGTCGTAGAGCCGCCACTGGAACGTGCGCAACTCGCCTTGCGAGACGCGATAGGCGGGCCACGTCGTGTAGGCCTTTTGCGCTCCTTCGCGCTTGGTCAGATTCGGCAGGTCCTGCAGCCGTATGCGCTTGCCGTCTTCGCCGTGGCAGGTGACGCAGCCGAAATCGTGCGGTCCGCCGCGAAAGTAAAACAACTTCTCGCCGATGCGGTACATCGCCGCCTCTTTGGGATGCGCGATCGAGACGTTCATCGGTATGCCGCGCGATTCCGAGGTGATGTAGGCCACCAGTGCCTCGATGTCGGATCTCCTCGCGTTGCCGTTGCCGAAGGGCGCTTTCTTGGCATCGGCTTCCGTGTAGCCCTGCTGGGTGACCATGCACCACACCAGGCGGGTTTCGAGGTCCATCACTCGATCGGCATCGGCAAAGTATCTCGGCAGTCGCGTGTATGCACCCTTGACCACGCCCGGCCCCAATCCCAGATCGCACTTCTCCAGGGAGGCTTTGCTCGGCCCGCGCGTCTGCTTCCACAGGTC
>JALZAN010000074.1:0-8079 GCA_030948365.1 Pseudomonadota bacterium | reverse complement strand
GGTCCTCGCCGCGCGCCGCCCACAGCTCCGCCGGATTGCCGTCCTGCAATGCCGCGCGATACTTGGCGATCTCGTCGACGGCGGAGCCCTGCGCGAACAGCGCGGGCGCGACCACAACGGTCAGCAACGCGACGAGCCGGGAGACGCTGCGCTGCGAATCAGGCATATCTTCCTCGATGGCTAAAAAGCGTGCTTGCCTTGCACGTCGACCGGACGATCGCGTTTGGTGAGCCTTCCGCCGGGAGTGCGCTATTGCGTCGGACTCAGGCGATCGTTGTTTCGTCGGTCCGCTTGTCGCCGCGATTGTCGACCCAGGTGATCATGACCTTCTCGCCCTTGGCGCCGCCCTTGAATTTGAACGCCAGGAACGGATTCTTGGCCACCGCCGGCCCCCACTGCGCGGCGAGCACCGTCTTGCCGCCGTAGGTGACGGTCACGCTTTGAATGAACCAGGCAGGAATGACCGCCCCTTGCGCATCCTTGCGCTGGCCGGTCTCCATCTCGTGGCTCATCAGCACTTTGACCTCGGTCGAGTCGCCGACGATGCTGGCGCGGATTTTCATCGGGTCTGCCATGTCATCCTCCACATCCGCCGAGCGTCACTTTGACTTCCTTGGCCGCCGTGTAGTACTTGCCGTCGGCCTTCACCAGCGCGACAATGTTCGAGCTTTGCCCCATCTTGATTCGCGTCGATACCGACGGATCGGTGCCGGCGGGGATGTCGAACGTTGCCGCCAGCATGTTCGGGTTCTTCTCGACCAGGATCGCGATCGATTCGGTCTTGGGAATATTGCTGCTGATGCCCACCGGCACCACGGCGCCGTTTTCCGCGATGTCCGGCGTCTGGAAGAACACGATGTCCTTGCTCTGCGCCGGCTCGCCGCCGCCCAGCGCCTTCATCGTCTCGGCCATGTTGTGGGTGTCGAATGCTGCCTTGTTCCAGGCCTGAGCCTGCGCCTGCGCCGCGAGCGGCGAGAGCAAGCCCGTGCCGGCGAAGAGCGAGAGCAGCGTCGCGCCGCTGCCCGTTTTCAAAATCGTCCTGCGTCTGCGATTCATCGTTCGTCTCCGAAAATGCCAGCCCGTAGTTTACGCTTGCACAGGAATGGGCTTATACCGCTTGATCGCGCGCTTCCCTTTCCGCGCTTATATTGCGCCTGCCAGGATCCATGCGACCACGTTGCGCGCATCCGATTCCGACAGCTGCGACTGCGCCCAACGGCACCGCGCCCTACGCTCCGGACCCTCCGTTCCTGACCTTGGCAATCAGTCGCGCCTGCGCCTCCTGCGCCGATCACCGGCCACTGCCCGGTAACGCGCGGCCACGTCTCGAAAAGCCGGGCCGACGATAGCGGTCGTGACATTATGGCACGCCGTGCAATTTGAGCGGCGGGCGAGGTCGGTGCCTCCGACAATCCAGAACGCATCGATATAATCAATAGCTCATCGATGCCGCGTTCAGTATCCCGGCGGAGACCGAAAGCGCTGCCAGCAACGTCGCCGGCGCTGTCCTGCCGGCCTCAATCGCTTCGCGAAAGCGAGGCACGAGGCGGCTCGTCACGGCGTAGACGACGAGCTGCACGATCAGCGCGATCACTCCCCAGGCGACCATGTCCACCGGGCTTACGCTATGTGAAATCGCGCTTGCCAGCGGCAGCACGAATCCGAGCAACGCCCCCGAGAGCGAGATCGCCGCGGCCATGTTTCCGTCGCGGATCAGCGCCAGCTGATCGGGATTGAGGTCCCATAGGATGGGCAGCAATCCCTTGTTCGAGAGCAGCATTTTCCACGGCGGCTCGATCACGCGCATCTTGCCCTGCAACAGATGCGGGCCGAATTGGTCCGCGATCAGCCATTCCCACGGATAGAGTTTGCACAGCATCGAGATCTCACCACCCTCATCGTCGACGAAGCGTCGCGCGTCGTCCGCCCAGCCGATGTCCTCGATGTAAACGAAGCGCGTTGCGAGGCCGGCTTGGGTCGCGACGTCGCGCTGATATTCGATCGTTCCGAAGTCTTCGTCGCTATCCTTGACGCAACTGAAATGAACCGGCACGTTGGCGGAGGTAGTGACGCCGATCGCACGCCAATTGGCGATCAGCTTTTCGTGCAGGGAATTGAACTGGTCGGCGTCGGGCTGTTGCGGCAGGATCGCCGACTGCAGCCAGCGCCATTGAATGACCGACGCTTCGAGCAGCGCGGTAGGCGTATCTGCGTTGTACTCGAGGAGCTTGCGCGGATGCGCTCCGTCATAGGCCAGATCGAAGCGACCGGCGAGCGCCGGCTCGCGCGCGTTCCATGAGGCCCTGATTCGCTCGGCGAACGCGGGTGCAATCGCAAGCTGGTCGAAGCGATCGGTGGCGACGATGTGCTCGACCGCGGCGAGCGACAGCTGGTGCAGCTCGCGAGTGACCGCTTCCAGCTCGTCGACCTCGTCCGCACCGAAGCGGTAGCGGTGCGACTCGTCCCAGTACACGCCGTCCATGGAATGAAAGCCGAATCCCGACGCTTCGCAGTCCTGGCGCCAATTCGGGCGCGGCGTGCTCGGCTCGCGGATCACAAGAAACGGGTCATCGGGCGCGGACACCGCGTGCCGCGCCTCGCAACAGGCATGTTCACGAGCCGCCGGAAGCGTGCGCGGAGCCGCTGCCGCCGAAGCCGCCGCGACTGATGTGCGAGGTTCCGACCGCATGACTGCCTGAGCGCGCCGCGTCGACCGTGCCATGCGGCCGCGTCATTGCGCTCCAGCCGTGCTCGCCGGAGCGATAAGCAGGTCCATACCAATAGCCGCCGTGGTAGCCGCCGCAGCGGCTCGCCGGCGCGGGCTGCTGCTCGGCGCACTTGAGCTCGTCGCCCCAGTCCTTGACGCAGTCTTCCTTGCTGGCGTAAAGATCGCGGCGCAGTGCGTCTTCCTGCTGACCGCACGAAGCCAGCGCGGCAGCGCCGAGGAACACCAGCGTGACTCGGGAAGAGGATTTTCGCGGAGGTGTCGACATGCGGGTCGCCGAGGTTCGGGCATCATAGCCCATCGCTCGACGCCCGCGCGCCGCCCGAAGCTAGTGGACGGTCGCCGTGGTGAGAAACCGCAACAAGGCGCCGGACGTCAGCCGGTACACGCCGTCACCGACATGCTCCGCGCCATCGAGGTCCTCGCGCGTGAACGCGAGCTCGGTATCGCCCAGCTTCAGCTCCATCACCACGTCTTCGGCGACAGTCGAGTCATCCGGAACGCGCAGGTACTCGGTCGCAAAGACGATGCCGTTCAGCTGCACGAAATCCGCTCCGTGCATCGCTTGGGTGAGTGACATCGTATAAGTCTTCATCGGGTAGCCTGGGCGGCCGTGGGATGCGCCGCTTCAGCCGTTAGATGCGGCCGGAACGTGAGGGTTCAAGGCCGGGAAACGGAGCCGAGCTCTTGCAACGTTTGCAAAGGGCGAACGCCCCCGCTGAGGGCCGGCGGCGCGACCGCGCCGAGGCCTGTCGACGCCGTTCTTGCCCTTACGCGACCAGCTCGCGGACGAAGTTGGGCAATGCCATGGACGCGCGGTGGACCTCGCCGTTGTAATACTGCAAATCGCGGATGCCGCGGGTCGCGACCCGGCGGTTGGCTTCGAGCGGCGTCAGGTACGCCGGATTGAGCGTCGGCGATGCGCACGCCATCATCCACATGCCGCCATAGAGCGGGATGGGTACCAGATACGGGACCACGACCGAAAAGACGGCGCGAAGGTTGGCCATCGCCGTGCGCACGCGCTCCGGATGCGCCACCGGCGACGCGACATGGAGCGATATCGCGCCTGTGGGATTGAGTCGCGCCGCGCATGCGCGGTAGAACTCGGCGCCGTACAGCGGTTCCGAAGCACCGCCGGGATCGGTCAGGTCGAGCACAATCAGATCGTAGCGGTCGGTGGCGCTGCGCACGAATCCGAGTCCGTCCTCGACCTTGATCGTCAGCCGGGGATCGGCGAGCGATCCGCGATGAACCTCGGCGAAATATTTGCGCGCAATGTCGAGCACCGCGAGATCGATCTCGACCAAGGTTAGCGACTTGATCGTCTGGTATTTGAGCAGCTCCTCCGCGGAGCCGCCGTCGCCGCCGCCGATGATCAGCGCGGTTTCAGGAGCGGGATGGGTGATCGCCGCGACGTGGACCAGGTTCTCGTGGTAGAAAAACTCGTCCTTCTCCGACGTCATCAGGTGTCCGTCAAGACGGAAGAGCTTCCCAAACGATCGGGTGTCGTGGACCTCGACGGTTTGATACGGTGTCTGGAAGCGCTCGAACTCGCGCAACGAGCGAACGAAAAAGCCGTAATCGTCGGTAAGGTATTCGGTCAGGACGCCTGGCAGAAGGTCGCCAGACGCCGAATCGTCAGGCATCGAGGCCCCCGCGATGGATCGCCTGGAATTTGACCCGCTGCGGCTTCATCGCATCCTGCATCGTGCGCAGCAGGCGTTCCGCCTTTTCGGAATTGTCGGTAGTGTAGTTGCAGACATAGACGTCGATGGTGACGAACCCGTGTTCCGGCCAGGTATGAATGGCCAGGTGCGATTCGGCGAGAAGCACGGTGCCGGTGACGCCCGCGGGCTCGAACTGGTGAAAGCTATCCCCGACGATGGTCATCCCCGATGCTTCGGCCGAGCGGAGACACAGCGTCCGCAGCGGCTCGACGCGCGTCATCTCCGGGCTGTCCGCCGCGCAGCCGTACCATTCTCCGAGCAGGTGGATGCCGTCCATTGTTGCGTTCTCCGGCGTACGGTCGTCCGTCGTTGTTGCGCTCAGTTGCCTTAATTGCGTATGGGAGCTCGCCGTGGTGCGGCGAGGCGAGCGAACCGATCCGGCTAAACTCGCTATTATTGCCCAAATCCGTCGGCTGGGCGATAATTTTACCGCTTTGCGGCACTGTTTGTCCGTCGTGCGCATCCGCGCCCTTCGTCCGCGTTTGCGAACTCGTCAAGCCATGACCATCCCGCTTTCCGAACAAGATCGGGCGCTGCCTGAAACGCGGCGCAACGCGTCGGCATCGACGACATCGACAGTGAGCGACTCGCTGCTCGCGAACAGCATTCGCGCGCTGGCGATGGACGCGGTGCAGGCTGCGAACTCCGGGCATCCGGGCATGCCGATGGGCATGGCCGAAATCGCCGTCGCGCTGTGGAAGCGACACCTGCGGCACAACCCCGCCGACCCGCATTGGGCCAATCGCGACCGTTTCGTGCTCTCCAACGGTCACGGCTCGATGCTTCAGTACGCGTTATTGCACCTGACCGGCTACGCGCTGCCGATCGAGGAAATAAAACGTTTCCGCCAACTCAACTCGATGACTCCCGGCCATCCCGAGGTCGGCGTGACCCCGGGCGTGGAGACGACCACCGGGCCGCTGGGCCAAGGGCTCGCCAACGCGGTTGGAATGGCGCTCGCCGAGCGACTGCTCGCCGCCGAGTTCAATCTTCCGGGGCACGAGATCGTCGATCATCGAACCTATGTATTCGTCGGCGACGGATGCCTGATGGAAGGCATTTCGCACGAGGCGTGCTCGCTGGCCGGCACCTTGGGTCTTGCAAAGCTCACCTGCTTTTATGACGACAACGGAATTTCCATCGATGGACACGTTGCCGGGTGGTTCACCGACGACACTCCCAAGCGCTTCGAGGCCTACGGCTGGCACGTCATTCCAGGCGTTGACGGCCATGACGTCGACGCGGTCGACCGGGCGATCGTCGCAGCACAGGCGTGCACCGACCGTCCGACACTGATTTGCTGCAAGACGACGATCGGCAAGGGCTCGCCCAATCGCGCGGGCACCGATCTCGCGCACGGACAGGCGCTGGGCGAGAAGGAAGTCGCGCTGACGCGCGAGGCGCTGGGCTGGACGTTGCCTCCTTTCGGGATACCGCCGGCGGTGTACGCGACTTGGAACGCGCGCGAGCGCGGCGCGTCGCTGCAAAAGGAGTGGGACGATCGCTTCGCCGCTTACAGCGCGCAAAACGCCGACAAGGCGTCCGAGTTCGAGCGCCGCGTGGCAGGCAAGCTGCCACAGGACTACGCCAGGCGCGCCGCGGCGCTCATCGAGCGGCAACAGGAAAAGGCCGAATCGATCGCCACGCGCAAGGCCTCGCAGCAGGCGATTGAAGCGCTTGCACCGGCGCTGCCCGAGATGATCGGCGGCTCGGCGGACCTGACCGGATCGGTCTTCACGAACTGGTCGGGCAGCCATGCCGTGACGAAGGACGGCGCCGGCAACTACGTCAATTTTGGCGTGCGCGAGTTTGCGATGAGCGCCATCGCCAACGGGCTGGCGCTTCACGGGGGCTTCATTCCTTACGTCGGCACCTTCCTCACGTTTTCCGACTACGCCCGCAACGCGGTGCGAATGGCTGCGCTGATGAAGCTGCGCTCGATTTTCGTCTACACCCACGATTCGATCGGCTTGGGCGAGGACGGACCGACGCACCAGTCGGTCGAGCACGCGTCGAGCCTGCGGCTGGTTCCTCATCTCGATGTCTGGCGGCCGTGCGACACGATCGAGACGGCGGTGGCCTGGAGCGAGGCGATCGCCCGTCGGGACGGGGCGACGTGTCTGCTGTTTACGCGTCAAAACGTGCCGTTCAACGCTCGCGCCGCGGAACAGGTCGGGGCGATCCGCCGCGGCGCCTACGTGCTGCGCGACAGTCCCGGCGCGCGTGCCGTGATCATCGCCACCGGCTCCGAGGTCTCGCTCGCGGTTGGTGCGCAGGAGAAGCTTGCCAAGGAAGGTATCGCGGTACGCGTGGTGTCTATGCCATGCACGTCGGTGTTCGATCGGCAGGACGCGGCGTATCGCGCGAGCGTTCTGCCGGTGGGCGTGCCGCGCGTCGCGGTCGAGGCCGGGGTGACCAGCTTCTGGCACAAATACGTCGGTGCCGTCGACGACCCGCACGCCGCGGTCGTCGGCATCGATCGCTTTGGCGAGTCGGCCCCCGCCGGCGTGCTGTTCAAGCATTTCGGCTTTACCGTCGAGCACGTCGCCGCCGCGGTGACGCGGATACTCGGGCAGTGAACGGATGACGCAAGCGCCACGGCCATTGTGATGGGTGAGCGACCAGTGAGCGATGAGCGCGAAATCGACGGCACCGCGACGCACGCCGCGCGGCGCCTGGAGTCGTCATCGATCGGGATCCGCCCTGCCCGGTGCGACGACGCCGAAGCGATCGCGCGGGTGCGCGTCGATAGCTGGCGCGAGACTTATCGCGGCCTGATTCCACAGAGCTACCTCGACGCGATGCAGATCGACGCGAGCCGCGCGCTTTGGGACAAGGTGCTGACGGCGAAGTCGGAGACGGTCAGCGTCCTGGTTGCCGAGCACGGCACCGACGTGGTCGGTTTTGGCAGCGGCAACTTGTTGGCGCAACCCAAGCACGGTTTCGATGCCGAACTTTCGGCGATCTATATCCGCCGCGAGTTCCAGCATGCGGGCATCGGCCGACGTCTGGTGGCGGAGATTGCGCAGGCGCAGCGCGCGCGCGGCGCCGCCGGAATGATTGTTTGGGTGATCGCCGGCAACAAGGCCGCCCGCGCCTTTTACGAGCGCCTTGGCGCCGAGCTGGTGATCGAGCAGGCATTCCAATGGGACGGGATGGATCTTGTCGAAGCCGGCTACGGTTGGCGCAATCTCGAAGCACTCGCTACCGATCGCCCGGGCGCGCCGCCCGCGGGAACCGTGTTGCAATGATTCGCATCACACGCGTCGGAGCACGTCGCGACGCGGACAATATCGAAACGTACCCAGGAGAACGGGCATGAGCATCAAAGTCGCTATCAACGGTTACGGGCGCATCGGCCGCAACATTCTGCGCGCCCACTACGAAGGCGCGACCGGGGCTAAGCACCGGCACGATCTCGCGATCGTTGCCATCAACGATCTGGGCAGCCCGGAGACCAACGCGCACCTGACGCGCTACGATACGACTCACGGAAAGTTTCCCGGCAAGATCGAGGTGGACGGCGACGCCATGGTCGTCAATGGCGACCGCATCAAGGTGCTGGCGCTGCGCAATCCCGCGGAGCTTCCATGGGCGGCGCTCGGCGTCGACGTGGTGTTGGAG
>JALZAN010000005.1:25727-28729 GCA_030948365.1 Pseudomonadota bacterium | reverse complement strand
GATCATCGCCGGCATCGGTGCCGGTGGCGTGTATGGAACCTGCATCGGCGCCGCGCTCAAATGGTTTCCGGACAAGCGCGGTCTCGCTGCGGGCATCACGGCGGCGGGCTTCGGCGCCGGTTCCGCGCTGACCGTCGTTCCGATCCAGGCAATGATTGCAGACAGCGGATTTCAGGCGACGTTCTTCAATTTCGGCCTCGGTCAGGGCATCATCATCTGCCTATTCGCTTTCGTGATGTTCGCGCCCAAGCCGGGGCAGGTGCCCGACGTCGTCAACAAGGGCGCGGTGATCCAGAGCCGGCGCCAATTCGCACCCAATGAGATCATCGGGCCCAATTCGTGGTGGATCATCGGCTCGATCATCGCTCTCGTGGGCGGGCTCGCGATGTGGGCAATGGGCGTGCAGTTCTACATCCCGCTCGCGCTCGCGGCGCTGATCTTCTTCCTGGGCGGCTACGTCGTCTGGACCAAGGGCCAGCCAATCTTCATGCTGATGTATCTGATGTTCGTGCTCGTCGGCGCAGGCGGCTTGATCGTGACCGCCAATCTCGCGCCGATATCCTTGGACCTGAAAGTCTCGACGACGCCGGTGACTCTGATGTGGCTGACGATGCCGGCGCTGACGTTCGCCGCCACCATCGATCGCATCCTGAATGGACTGACTCGCCCATTCTTCGGCTGGGTGTCCGACCATATCGGCCGGGAGAACACGATGTTCATCGCGTTCTTCTTCGAAGGCCTGGGCATTTTCGCGCTTTATAAGCTCGGCGCCGACCCGGTCTGGTTCGTCATTCTGAGCGGTCTAGTATTCTTCGCCTGGGGGGAGATTTACAGTCTCTTTCCGTCGACCTGCACCGATACGTTCGGCACCAAGTTCGCCACGACCAATGCCGGACTGCTTTACACGGCGAAGGGAACGGCCTCGCTTCTGGTTCCCTATGCGAGCTCGATCCAGAAGACGACCGGCAGCTGGGACACGGTGTTCATCATCGCCGCGGTAGCCAATATCGTCGCCGCCGTGCTCGCTGTCGCGGTGCTGAAGCCGTGGCGGCGCAAAGTCATCGCGGCCAACGAAGGGCTCGCGCCAAAGGCCGGTGCCGCGGGGGCGGCCTTACCGCGCGGCGCATCCTGATCCAAGCGGCCTGTGATTGATATCGTGTGACGGAAAGCCGGCACCTGACCTTAGAGGAAAGTGCAATGACCGAAGCTGCGACGAAGACCCGGCAGGAAAGCACGACCGGAGACACGCCGAAGATCGCCAGTGGCGGCGAGATCAGTGCCCAATTACAGAAGACCGACGGCTTTCAGCTGGTCATCGATGCCCTGAAGTTGAATGGGATCGAGACCATCTTCGGTCTTCCCGGCATTCCGATTACCGACCTCACACGCAGGCTGCAGGCCTCGGGGCTGCGCGTGATCTCGTTCCGCCATGAGCAGAATGCCGGATACGCCGCGTCCATCGCCGGCTTCATGACGCAGCAGCCGGGTATCTGCCTCACGGTGTCCGCCCCCGGGTTTCTCAATGGACTGGCGGCGCTCGCCAACGCCACCACCAACTGCTTCCCGATGATCCTCATCAGCGGCTCAAGCGAGCGCGAAGTCGTCGACTTGCAGCAGGGCGACTACGAGGAGATGGACCAGCTCGCCATCGCCAAGCCGCTTGCCAAGGCCGCGTTCCGGGTTCTGCACGCCGAGGACATCGGCGTGGGCGTAGCACGGGCGATCCGTGCTGCGCTCTCCGGCCGTCCGGGCGGCGTCTATCTCGACCTGCCGGCCAAGCTGTTCCCGCAGACCGTCGATGCGGAAGCAGGGAAGAACTCGCTGATCAAGGTCGTCGATCCGGCGCCGCGCCAGATCCCGGCGCCGGATGCCGTGCAGCGTGCGCTCGAACTGCTGAGGAGTGCCAAGCGCCCGCTCATCATCCTCGGCAAGGGCGCGGCGTACGCGCAGGCCGATGCGGACATTCGCGCGCTGGTGGAGAAGTCCGCCATTCCGTACCTATCCATGTCGATGGCCAAGGGGCTGCTGCCCGACACGCACGAGCAATCCGCAGCCGCGGCGCGCTCGTACGTCTTGCCGGAAGCCGACGTCGTGATGGTGATCGGTGCGCGCCTGAACTGGCTGCTGTCGCACGGCAAAGGCAAGACCTGGGGTGGCTCAAGCGCCAAGGAATGGGGCGGCCAGAAGTTCATCCAGATCGACATCTCGCCACAGGAAGCGGACAGCAACGTGCGTATCGATGCGCCGGTGGTCGGCGACATCGGTTCGTGCGTCTCGGCGATCCTCGCCGCAATCAACGCAACTGCTGGATCGGACTGGCCGAAGCCGCCGGCCGAGTGGCTCAACGCCATCGCCGAGCGCAAGACCAAGAACGTCGCCAAGATGGCGGAATTGCTGGCGAAGAACCCGTCGCCGATGAACTTCCATAGCGCTCTGAACGTCGTGCGCGACATCGTCCGGGCGAATCCGGACGCGATCCTCGTCAACGAGGGCGCGAACGCGCTCGACTTCACGCGAAGCATCGTGGACATGGCCAAGCCGCGCAAGCGGCTCGACGTCGGCACGTGGGGCGTCATGGGCATCGGCATGGGCTTCTCGGTCGCGGCGGCGGTGGTCAGCGGCGAGCAGGTGATCGCGGTCGAGGGCGACAGCGCCTTCGGTTTCTCCGGCATGGAATGCGAAACGATCTGCCGCTACAACCTGCCGGTCTGCGTTGTGATCCTGAACAACAACGGGGTCTACCGCGGCGACGAGGTGAATCCGACCGGAGGGCCCGATCCATCGCCCTTGGTGTTCGTCAAAGGCGCGCGTTACGAGAAGCTGATGGAGGCTTTCGGTGGCGTGGGTGGGCTGGCCACGACGCCGGCCGAGCTTCGCAGCGCGATGGAAGAAGCGATGCGCTCGCGCAAGCCAACCCTCATCAACGCGGTCATCGACGAAAAGGCGGGCACGGAGAGTGGGCGCATCACGAGCCTCAATCCCGCTGCGAAAAAGAAACCGTG
>JALZAN010000005.1:0-25717 GCA_030948365.1 Pseudomonadota bacterium | reverse complement strand
CAAGGCACTAGACGGCGTGAAGATTCTCGACTTCACGCATGTGCAATCGGGGCCGACCTGCACGCAGCTCCTCGCGTGGCTGGGCGCCGACGTGATCAAGGTCGAGCGCGCGGGGGAGGGCGACATCACGCGCGGGCAGCTTCGCGATATCCCCGACGTCGACAGCCTCTATTTCACGATGCTCAACCACAACAAGCGCTCGATCACGGTCGACGCCAAGAACCCCAAGGGCAAGCAGATCCTCGAAGCGCTGGTCAAGAAGTGCGACGTGCTGGTCGAGAACTTCGCGCCCGGCGCGCTCGACCGCATGGGTCTCACCTGGGAGCACATCCAGTCGCTCAATCCGCGCATGATCGCCGCCTCGGTGAAGGGCTTCGGGCCTGGTCCGTACGAGGACTGCAAGGTGTACGAGAACGTCGCGCAGTGCGCCGGCGGATCGGCGTCCACCACCGGGTTTGACGACGGCCCTCCGGTCGTGACCGGCGCGCAGATCGGCGACAGCGGTACCGGTCTACATCTCGCGCTTGGCATCGTCGCCGCGCTGTACCAGCGCAACACCACCGGCAAGGGGCAGAGGGTCCTGGCCGCGATGCAGGATGGCGTGCTCAACCTTTGCCGCGTCAAGCTTCGCGATCAGCAGCGTCTTGCGCGCACCGGCGTGATGGAAGAATATCCGCAATACCCTAACGGCAAATTCGGCGACGCGGTTCCGCGGGCCGGCAACGCGTCGGGCGGCGGGCAACCCGGTTGGATTCTCAAGTGCAAAGGCTGGGAGACCGACCCCAACGCGTATATTTATTTCATCACTCAGGCGCCGGTGTGGAAGGACATCTGCAAGGTCATCGGCCGCGAGGATTGGCTGACGCATCCCGACTACGCGACGCCGAAAGCCCGCCTGCCTCACCTCACGGACATCTTTGCCGGCGTCGAGGAGTGGACCAAGACCAAGACCAAGTTCGAGGCGATGGACATCCTCAACGAGTACGACATTCCGTGCGGGCCCATTCTGTCCATGAAGGAGATCGCCGAGGAGCCCTCGCTGCGTAAAACAGGAACAGTGGTCGAAGTCGATCATCCCAAGCGCGGCAAATACCTGACGGTGGGCAACCCGATCAAGATGTCCGAAAGTGCCACCGACGTCATGCGCTCGCCGCTGCTCGGGGAGCATACCGAGCAGGTTTTGGCGGAGCTCGGCTACGGCCCGGAGCAGATTGCGGAGCTGCGAAGCTCGCGCGCGATCTAACGTCGTATCGGTCGACACGCAACAACCGCAGCAAGAACACCAAGCAATAAGCGAAGTGACTCCGCCCATTCTCGCGGGGCGTACCTAATTCAGAGGAAAAACATGGCGCACGACAAAGCTGCGGTCAGGAAGATTCTCGACAAGGTGAAAGGCGAGGGCCGCACCTCGCTCACTGCGCCGGAGGGCAAGCTGGTGTGCGAGGCCTACGGCATTGCCGTGCCCAGGGAAGGCGTCGCGACCACGGCCGCGGAGGCCTCGAAGGTCGCGTCCGGCATGGGCTTCCCGGTCGTGCTCAAGATCGTTTCACCGGAGATACTGCACAAGACGGAGGCGGGTGGCGTGCTGGTCGGCGTCAAGAGCGCGGATGAAGTCGAGAAAGGCTTCGCGACCATCATGGCTAACGCCAAGAAATACGACGCTAAGGCGAATCTCCTCGGCGTCCAGGTGCAGCAGATGCTCACCGGCGGCCAGGAGGTCATCATCGGCGCGGTGACCGATCCTTCATTCGGCAAGCTGGTTGCGTTCGGCCTCGGCGGCATCCTCGTCGAGGTGCTGAAGGACATCACCTTCCGCCTCGCTCCCGCATCGCAAGAAGATGCTCGGTCGATGCTCGACGGCATCGCCGCCGCGGAAATTCTGAAGGGCGTGCGCGGGTCCGATCCGGTCGACCGCGAGGCGCTGGCCGCGATGATCCAGCACGTCTCCGAGCTCATATCCGATTTTCCCGACATCACCGAGATGGATCTGAACCCGGTGTTCGCGACCAAGAGCGGCGCCATCGCCGCCGACGTGCGCATCGTCGTCGATTTCTCGCCTGCTCCCGCTCGCTTCCGCCCGAAGCACGATGACATCGTGCGCGACATGAACCGCATCATGAAGCCCGACGCGGTGGCGGTGATCGGCGCCTCGACCGAGGAAGGCAAGATCGGCAACTCGGTGATGAAGAACCTGATCAACGGCGGCTACCAGGGAAAGATCTATCCGATCAATCCTTCGGCACCAGAAGTCATGGGCATCAAGGCGTACAAGAGCGTGAAGGACGTCCCCGGCGTCATCGACGTGGCGGTGTTCGCCATTCCGGCCAAGTTCGTCGCCCAGGCGCTGGTGGAAGTCGGCGAGAAGAAAATTCCCGGCGCGGTGCTCATCCCCTCGGGATTCGCCGAGACCGGCAACGTCGCGGGCCAGACCGAGATCCAGGAGATCGGCCGCAAATATGGCGTGCGTCTGATGGGGCCCAACATCTACGGCTTCTACTACACGTGGAAGAACCTGTGCGCGACGTTCTGCACCGCCTACGACGTCAAGGGCCATGCCGCGCTATCGTCGCAGTCGGGCGGCATCGGCATGGCGATCATCGGCTTTTCGCGCTCGGCGAAAATGGGCGTCTCGGCGATCGTCGGGCTCGGCAACAAGTCCGACATCGACGAAGACGATCTGCTGACTTTTTTCGAGCAGGACGACAACACCACCATCATCGCCCAGCATTGCGAGGATCTCAAAGACGGCCGCGCGTTCGCCGAGGTCGCCAAGCGAGTGTCGAAGAAAAAGCCCATCGTCATGCTCAAGGCCGGCCGCACCAGCATGGGCGCACGCGCGGCGAGCTCGCACACCGGCGCGCTGGCCGGCAACGACAAGATCTACGAGGACGTGCTCAAGCAATCGGGCGTGATCCGCGCCCGCAGCTTGCGCGACCTGCTCGAGTTCGCCCGCGCGATTCCGATTCTGCCCACGCCCAAAGGCGAGAACGTTCTCATCATCACCGGCGCCGGTGGTTCCGGCGTGCTGCTGTCCGATGCCTGCGTCGACAACAACCTCTCGCTGATGGCGATGCCCCCGGATCTCGACGCGGCGTTTCGCAAGTTCATCCCGCCCTTCGGCGCCGCGGGCAATCCGGTCGATATCACCGGCGGCGAGCCGCCGAAGACGTATCAGAACACGGTGAAGCTCGGCCTCGAGGATCCGCGCATCCACGCGCTGATCCTGGGGTACTGGCATACCATCGTCACGCCACCGATGGTCTTCGCGACCAAAATGGTCGAGGTCATCGACGAGATGCGGGCCAAGGGTATCAAGAAGCCGATCGTGGTATCGCTCGCAGGCGACGTGCAGGTGGAAGAAGCCGCGGAGCACCTTTTTGCGCACGGCATCCCGGCGTATCCGTACACGACCGAGACACCGGTCGCGGTGTTGGGCGCGAAGTACAAATGGGCGCGTGGGGCGGGCCTGATGTGACGCTGAGCGGGAATCCCCTTGCGTTCGCAATACCCGGCGTGATATCGCCGGGGCGTCGCGTGTTGTAATCTTCCACGTGACGCCCGCGTGCCGTCGGGCGCGTCCCCTTCCGCCGCCATGAACGCCAACCTGTACGCGCTGCTGCGCGATCACTTTGCCGAAAACGGCGAGCAGCCGTGCGTCCTCCATCCCGGCGGAACGGTGATTCATTACGACGACTTGGACGCGATGGCGGCGCGGATCGCGAACGTGCTTGTCGACTTGGGGTGCGAGAAGGGAGACCGCGTCGCGGCGCAGGTCGACAAGTGCTGGCAGGCGCTGGCGCTATACCTCGGATGCCTGCGAGCAGGGCTCGTTTACCTGCCGCTGAACACCGGCTATCAAAAAAGCGAGCTGGCCTATTTTTTCGGCGACGCCGAGCCGCGCGTGATCGTATGCAGATCTGAAACACTAGAGACGGTTGCGGCGCTCCGGCCCGAGGCGACGGTCTTGAGCCTCTCCGGCGACCGGGGAACGCTCCTCGATCGCGCGCGCGATGCGGAGGAGACCTTCGACACCGTCGTATCGTTGCCCGATGATCTGGCGGCGATCCTGTACACCTCGGGCACGACCGGCCGCGCCAAGGGCGCCATGCTCAGCCATCGCAATCTGGCCAGCAACGCGCTGGCGCTGGTCGATGCCTGGGGCTTCACCCGCGGCGACGTGCTGCTGCACGCGCTGCCGATCTACCATGTGCACGGCCTGTTCGTCGCCTGCCATTGCGCGCTGCTTTCCGGCAGCCGGATCCTGTGGCTGCCGAAGTTCGACGCCGCCGAGGTGATCGGTCTCTTGCCGCACGCCAGCGTGATGATGGGCGTGCCGACGTTTTACACCCGCCTGCTCGCCGATCCGGGCCTCACCAAGGACGTCTGCGCCTCAGTAAGACTCTTCGTGTCCGGCTCGGCGCCGTTGCTGCCTGAAACGTTCAACGAGTTTCGGTCGCGCACCGGGCACGAAATCCTCGAGCGCTATGGTATGAGCGAAACCGGAATGAATACCTCGAATCCGCTCAACGGCGAGCGTGTTTGCGGCAGCGTCGGACCGGCGCTGCCGGGGATCTCGGCGCGGGTGGTCGATGGCGACGGAAACCTCTGCGGCCCCGGCGCCGTCGGCGCCATCGAGATCAAGGGGCCCAACGTGTTCGCCGGCTACTGGCGCATGCCGGACAAGACGCGCGACGAATTCACCGCCGACGGATATTTCAAGACCGGAGACATGGGACAACTGCTCGACAACGGGTATCTGAAGATCGTCGGCCGAGCGAAGGACCTCATCATCACGGGCGGCCTCAACGTCTATCCGAAGGAGATCGAGGAGCGGATCGATGCACTGCCCGGGGTCGCCGAGTCGGCGGTGATCGGCGTGCCAGACCCGGATTTCGGCGAAGCGGTTACCGCAGTCGTCGTCCCCAAGCCCGGACAGAGTCTAAGCGAATCCGATCTCATCGCCGCGCTGAAGGCCGAGATCGCCAACTTCAAGGTGCCCAAACGCGTGCATCTCGTCGATGAGCTGCCGCGTAACGCGATGGGCAAGGTCGAGAAGAAGGTCCTGCGCGAACGCTACTCCGCACCATGACGCGTGGACGGAGCACTAGGCCTCGCCGTAGCGCGTATACGCATCGCTAGCGGCTCAGCTTGTCTCTGCGCCCCAGCGGCCAAGGGTATGAATGCGCCCGGCGTCGATCATCTCGCGCAGATGCGCCGGCTGATGCGGCGCCGGCTGCGCGGCGGCGAATATCGCCGGTGCAGCGGCAAGCAGTCCCGCCCGCGTATCCGGGATCGCGCATGCCTGCGCCAGCACTTGTGCCTGAACCCCGATGGGCTTTCCGTCGACCAGGCGCGCATAGACGCGTCCGCTGTTCTGCTCCGCAAAATTGACTTCGCGGAACCGGCCGACGCATTGCGTTAGAAACCCGGTGTTGTGCTCCGGAGCGAGAAGCCCGGGGTCGGCATAGAGAAACTCCGATCCGCTCGCATCGATGTTCACTTGCCGATAGCGCTCGACATCGAGCAGGCATTTGACGTCGAGCACGTTCAAGGTATCGTTCCAACCGAAGGCGACCGTGCGCGGTCGCTCGCCAAGTTTTACGCTGTTGTCGAGGAACTCGAAGTGGACGTCCATGTCCGTGCGTCGTATCCAGGTGAAGAAAAGCTGCGGCATTCCGGCGTAGGCATAGACCCCGTGCGCGAGCGTATCGTCGACGGCCTTGTAGCGCCCGACGTCAAGCCCACGCTGCCACGCGCGCTCAACCAGCGATTTGGGCGGCGTGATCATGAAGAACAGGTAGACGATGCGGCCGAAGCGCGTCAGGAGATTGCTGCCGGCTTCGGCCGAATCGGGAGCGAAGCTGTCGAAGCGGAACCGGTCGATCAACAGATGTGACATGGCTCCCCGCTCGGCCTTGCGCGCCATGTAGCGGTCGAGCTTGTGATCGACGATTTGCAGCTCCTCCCCCGTGAAAGCGCCGCCGTATTTGTAAGCGTCGCCCAGCGTGGCGTAGTCGAGCAGTTGCTTGCGCCAGATGTCGGGGCTGATGAGCGCGAAGTCGCTCCAGCGAACGCCGATGTCGCCCGCCAGCGCCTTCTGCAGCGGGCGCAGCGTGCTCTTGCCCGAAGCGGATGGGCCCTTCGTATTCATCACCACCGGCCGCTCCTGGCGCGGCAGCTGCGCGTAGCCTTCGCTCCCGGCCGCCTCGATGAACCAGGGTTCGATCAGGCGGCCGATTGCGTCGCCGCCGGCATCGTTGCACGCGATGTCGCTGGCGAGCGATGCGACCAGCTCGCTGCCGCCCCAGATGCGGCCATGACGGACCACCAATGCCGAGACGACCCTCGCCAGCGCGCGATATACGGCCCTGCGCAGGTCGTCAGCGGCCGCATCCGCCTTGGCCTCCCACGACGAGATCGCCTCCGCTTCCGAACAAAGCTCGCGTGCGACGAGTGCCGGTCGCGGCCTGCGAGCCTCGAGCAGGGCGCGAAATCCCTTCGCGGAACGCGCTGGTGCCGGGGCGCTTGCCGCGAACGGCGCGGCAAAAAGCACCGCGAGCTCGGCGTCGATCAGCGCCGACACCTGCGAACGCAGCGTCGCGTAGACCGAAGCGATTTCGTCGCTTCTGGGCTCGACGCAGCGAGCGAGCATCGCCCGCGTCATGCGACGAAAGTTGATCCCCAGATCCTCGATCTTGGTCCCGTCAGGTACCGACAAGTCGGCGGTGACGCGGATCAGGACTTCGTGCAACGCCAGACGCGACGGTCGAAACGCCACCAGCGCGCTCCTTTCCACGCCGGTGAGATCGTGCATCTCGTCGGCCTTGGCGACGGTCGTGAAGACGTTCTCCGAACGGTAAATCGTGGAAAGTCCGCGCAAGTGCGGCGGTACCTGCGAGCTGATCCCGGGGTTCCAGGGACCGAACGGCGGCGCGGCAATGACGGGATCAGTCATATGAGAGGTGCATGTCGAGGATTATTCTGACACGGCGCTCCGCATTCAGCCTTTGATCAGCTTCCAGAAAAAGAACGCGGCGATGACATACATCAAGCCGGCAAACGCGTGGCGCAGGCGCGCGACCGGCCAGCGATGCGCGAGCCGCACACCGATCGGTGCGATCAGCATGCTTGCGCTGACGATCGCGGCCAGCGCCGGCAAATAGATGTAGCCGACGGTGTAGGGCGGCAGGCCCGGATGCCGGAAGCCCGCGATCAGAAATCCGACCGTGCCGGCAGCCGCGATCGGCAGCCCGAGCGCCGCGGATGTGGCCACCGCATTCTGGATGCGGACGTTGCATGCGGTCATGAACGGGACCGAAACGAATCCTCCGCCCGCGCCGACCATGCTCGACAGCACGCCGATGCCGCTGCCGACAAGCAGCAACTCGAACGCGCCGGGCAATTCGCGGCTGGGTTTCGGCAGCTTGTTGAGCAGCAGGCGCGTGGCGGTATATAAAGTGAACAGCGCGAATATGCCCGACAGCAATCGCGTCGACATCCCGCTGACGATCTGCGGCCCCGCCAGCGAACCGATCAGGATGCCGGGCGCGAGCTTCCAGAACACAGGCCACAGGACCGCACGATGCTTGTTGTGCGCGCGCACGCTCGCGATCGAGGTAAAGACGATCGTCGCCATCGAGGTCGCGACCGCGATGTGCAGGATCTCGTCCGCAGGGAACTGCTCGTAGCTGAAAATGAGGACCAGCAGCGGAATCATGGTCAATCCGCCACCGATACCGAGCAATCCTGCGATGAACCCGATCAGACACCCGATGGCAACAAACACCGGGATCAGCGCCAGGTCCAAGCTACGCTTTCAGCATCTTCTTGGTGATGAACGCCCACTCGCGAGGATCGACGGGCGTGATCGAAAGCCGGTTGCCGCGTGCGAGAACACGCATGCTCTCGAGCTCCGGCCGCGAGCGCAGTTCGTCGAGCGGAATGAGGCGCGTTTTTTCGACCAGAGTCACTTCGACGTTCACCCAACGAGGCGCGTCCGGCGTTGCCTTCGGATCGTAGTACGGGCTCTTCTTGTCGAACTGGGTCTTGTCCGGATACGCCGCCTTGCTCACTTTCACGATGCCCGCGATGCCGGGCTCGGCGCAGCTCGAATGATAGAAAAACGCGGGATCGCCGACCTGCATCTGATCGCGCATGAAATTTCGAGCCTGATAATTGCGAACCCCATACCAGGCCACCGTCCGCTGCGGCATGCGGGCGAGATGGTCGATGGACACATCGTCCGGTTCCGACTTCATCAGCCAGTAGCGCATCGGCTATCCCAAACTATCTTGCCAGCCGCGATCCCGCGATCAGCACGCCGGCGCAACCGGCGTGAGTGGCGAGCAGCGGAGGATTCGCCGGCTCGCGATGCTTCCGAGCTCCGCGCCGAGCGGATCGCTCGTCGCGATGTTGACGCTCGCGAACGCTGCGGCTCCACGCGCATCTAAGGTGCCCGCAGGTATCTCGGGAGTATCGACCAGGTAGAAGATCTCGCGATCGCCCAGCGGCACCTTCAGCATCGACAGGTGATCGCCCGGCAGCAGCTCGACGGCGACCACCGACAACGGTGCGTCGGCGGGCAACGCCATCTCGGCGAGCCGCGCGTTGATCACCTGCTCGTCGAAATGCGCCACGCCGATCACATCGCGCGCAGATGGCGGCGAGGGGGGGATGCCGGGCACAGCTTGCGTCACGCGAGCGATCGCCGGTGCGCGCGCGACGAGCACGTTGCGGCGGGTCGCGCGGTCGGCCTGCGTCACCTGCGCGTAGAGCAGCACCCAGATGCGGGTTCGCGGGTCGCCGGCCGCCGGCTGCGTGAGGCGACGGTGCTCGAACACGGCGGTCGCATGAGGCGCGACCACGACAATGCGCGGCGGCGATGACGCGGGATCCTTCGGCGAGGGCCGCACGCGCATTGCGGCGACCGAAAGCACCGGCGCGGGATGCTGTACGCCCTTAACGACGAGGGGTCGGCCGAAGCGCGCCTGCGCGGTGGACCAGATCGCGTGATGGCCGATTCGCAGCTCGTAGGTCCAGAAGCCGAAGAGCTCCGGCATGTCGCTGTCGATCCCGGGGGGAAGCGGCACGATGAAATGGCGCGCCTTCGTCTCGCCCGCCGGCGGGTTCGCCGCGCGCATCGCGATCATCGCATCGAGACCCGAACTGTCCTCGGGCTGGTCGGGAACGATCACGCGCATCGGCTCGGGATCGATCGCGAGATCGGGTGGCTTTGGCGGAGTCGGCAGTAGCGATTCGATGATCTGGAGCCAGCTCGTCGCGCCGATTGGGACGTCGGGCACCGGAAGCAGCAAGTGCGTGATCGCACCGGATAGCAACGGGTCGGGACCATAGGCGAGCACGCGCGCGAACAGCGCGTCATTAGGATCGGCGACGGGCTCGTCGAATTCGAACCACAGCACGCGCCGACGCGGCGCGGTGGAGCGATAGCCGTCGTCGTGCACGTAGTCGGACAACGCGATGCCCGCCGACACGAGCTTCGGCGTCTGGCGCGGAGAGACCGCCACCGGAAGGCGCAACGACATCTTCTGCGCCTGCGCAGCGCCGTTGGCGGCCGCACCGCCGCGCAAGCGCGGCTCGAGCCGCCACGTCGGCGTCAGGATCTCGGGAAACTTGCCGTCGCCCGGATTGGGATCGACGGCATCGAAGAACACGAGGCGTGTTCGCGTTCGCGCTTCGGTGCCGACGTCGGCGTTCCCCTGCGCGGCCGGTTGAGAGACCACGAACGGCAGCCGGATCTCGCCGATGGTGCCAAATGCCGCGGGCGCCGGCGCAGCCGCGTCGCTGCGGCGGATCTCGAAGCTTCGGTCCTCGCAACCGTCCCACGTCCAGTCCCGTGCGAGATCGGTCTGCACGACGGCGACCCAGTGACCGAGCAGTTCGCCTTCGGCGGCGAATGTTATTTCGCTCGCATCGCCTGAAAGTGTGTGACGCAGCGCCGCCGACGCACCGAACACGACACGCTCGCCCGGACGCGCCTTGAACGACAGCCCATCGATGGCGAGATCGAGATGCGCCGCAAGCCGCTGCGCAAAATCCGGAGCCGGCTGCAACAGGATCGCGTTCGCCGCCCGCTCCTTCGGCCGAGGCAGGAAAAGGTCGTCTTCCGCATCGCCGTCGGCGCGCGTGGCGATGTTCGCTGTGAGCCCTTCACGCACCCACGCGTCACCGAAGTAATGCGGCTTGTCGGCGCAGATCGGCGTCAATCGCAATCGCACATCGCGCGCGCGTGGGACGGGCAGATTCGTCGCACCGGGCGCCGGCGGCGCGAGCGTTTCGACGTCGGGCTGGTCGACATAGTCGAGCGTGATCGCGAGCGGTGCACCCGGATCAAACACTGCGTCCGGATCGAACGGGGGAAACGCGAGATCGGTATGGTAGAGCTCGCGGAATCCGCCGCCGTCGTCGGCGCCGGGATCGTGCGCCGGGATTCGCACTTGCACCGACACGCGCAGATGCGTGACGTCCGGATCGTTGACGCCGACGGCATCACTCGCCTTCTTTGCAGCGGGCCCGTTTTTCACCAGCTGCTCGATCACTGCGGGATCGTCGATACCCGCGAACTTCGCTTCGGGATAGCCGATCAGCGGCCGCCACACGTCGAGCGTGTTGACCGTCGATACGGGCGGCGTCGGCTTGCCCGGCTTGGGAAGCGGGATGTCCGTCGCGACGCGCGCGGACTTCGGCTGCACGTAGCGCAGGAAGCGCGCGGTCGCGATCGGATGCTGCGCGGCATTTTGCGGCGCATCGGCGATCTTCGGGCCGCCGCCGGTGAGATCGGCGAAACGGCAGCGGAACTCGTAGCGATTGCCGTAGCGCAAATGGATCGACGCGTCGCGTGCACCGTACAGCGATGGCGGCACGACGAGCTTGTTCCCGTTCGCATCGTTCGGTGACGTGCCCGACAACCGGAAGAGCGTCGTGTCGCTCACCACGAGCGAGCCGTCCTGCCAGCGGGCGAAGTGGCGCGGCAGCCACGCCGCGTCGCTCGTTGCATTGAGAGTTCTCACCGGCGTCGGCTCGACGGTGAGCTCATCGTCGAACGCTTCCGAGAACAGCACCGGAGCTGTCGCTGGAAACGTGAGCGGCGCGGGCGCACCGTTCACGTCGGCCGAGAATGCGCGGCATAGAGACTGCCACCGGGCGAGCGCAGCGACGTCCGGCATGCGCACATCGATGCGATAGCCGCCGACGCCGAGCGGCGCTTCGACCCCCGTGGGGTCGCCGAGGCGCTTCTTCAATCCTTCGATCTGACGATTGAGCCAAGCGGTGACCTGCTCGTCATCCCAGCCGAGATCGATGCCGGCGTCGGTCGCGGGCTTCAGCGCATCATGGCTCGCGGTCGCCGCGTCGGCGGTCTTCGCCTGCGCCGCGTGGACGATCTTGCCGAAGCCATCGTCATACATTGCCGCTTCGGCGAGCGCCTCGTCGTATTCGCCCGCCGACGTGTGTCCCACCGGCAGCAATACTGCGCCGAACACGCGTCGGGTCGCGATCCGCGCCAGTGCGGGAAGGCGCGCTGCGTAGGCGCGCACGGTGTCCGCATTCAGCGGATTCACGCCGCCTGCGGGATCGAGCTCGAAGTAGACCCAGCCGCCGGCGTCGAGCGGCGTCGTGGCCGGCACCGGGATCGTCACGTCGTGCAGAAGGCCCAACGCGCGCGCAAGCAGCGGCTGGCGCAGCGCGAAGCTCAGCACCGCTCCCCAGGTCGTATCGATCGGCGGCTTGGGGTCCTTGGCTTGCCCGCCGGCAACCTCGCGCAACGCGCAACCGAATTCGTCGGTGATGCTCGTGCCGCCCGACGGGCGCTCGAAGGGGAACGACTCGGTATAGCTGTCGGGCAGCTGCTTGCGGATCGCCGTCGCGCCGAGCGTCACGCGTCGCTTTGCCCGGCTCGGGGGCGCCTTGACGTTGAATTCGTCGCGCAGCTTGGGAAAAAGCGCCGATGCGTTGGCGGGCGCGGCGGCAGTAAAGGCGCGCTCGAACGTGTTCGGCGTTGCGCCTGGCGGTCCCAGCAGCGCATCGACGCCGGGCAACACGACCGCGCGCAGCATCCAATCGGTACCGGAGAATGGAGGCAGTCCGTCGACGGCTGCGAGCGGATCGCCGGCCGGCAACAGCAGCACGCGCGCTTCGAGCGAACCGCCGTTCCACCGTTGCGGGAACGCGAGCAGCGACAGCCGTACGTCAGCGAGCGACACGATCGGGCCTCATATCGGAATCGGAATGGCCGGCGTCTTTATGTCTTGCCGGAATTGCCAATAGCCGTCCCAGTCGACGTCGATCACCCAGCAGACGCTGAGGTGGATGCCGGCCGACACCGACGCGATCAAGCCGATGGTGAGCGACGGAATCTCGTTCGGTATCGGAATGAGTTGCGGCGGGAAGAAAGGCGGGTGCTCGAGCTCCGGCGGCGGGATGATGCCGAGCCCCGCGGCAAGCGTGATCGTTGCGCTCGCGAGCCCGCGCAGCACATCGACGCTCGCGCGGCCGGACAGGATAGCGCGCAGTTCGAACGGATCGGGGCCGGTGATCATTTCCATCGCGATCGCGATGCTCGCGCTTCCGGCCGCGATGCCGAGGTCGATGCACAAGCCGACGCCGAGGCCGCCTTGCACGAGCAGATCGAGCCCTTTGCTGCCGACGCCGACGACCACCGCGCCCGTGCCGGCGAGCGGCGAGACGACCCAGCGAAACGGCTTCTCCGAGCTGCCGAGCCCGGCGGTAAAGCGCAGGTCGAACGGCGCGAGCGCGACGTCGAAGCCCATCTCGGCGGCGACGTCGGTGATCTGTCCCGGACCGAGCGGCAGGGCCGGCAGCGCGAAGTTGTTGCGAACGGTGAGACGGCCCTGCGAAAAGCCGATCTTCAATCCCGCGCCGACGCCGCCCGGAAGGAAGCGCGCAACCTGCTCGACGTTGGTAAAGATCGTCTGCAGCAGCCGCAGGATGCTTTCGTAGCGAACCTTGAGATCGACGACCGTCGGCGCCTTGTGCTCGTCGGCTTCGACGCTGGCAAAGATGCCGATCAGCGGCTTGCCGCGGAATTCGACGCAGAAGCAAACGCGCGCGAGCGAAAGCTGCCACCGCGTCGCTGCGGTCGGCTTGACGGTCACCGTCGCGACCGTCGGCTGCTCCGGCGTCGACTCGTCGCAATAGCGGATCAGCACGCGCAGCGCATCGGCGCCCCCGAGATCCACGAGGAGCGCCTCCTTGATCGATCCCGCGGCTCCGATCGTGAACACCTCCGTGTAGTCGATCGAGCCGCCGTTCACCGCGAGCGCCTTGGTCGTCTGGAAGTGGAACACGTCGCCGAGTCCCGGGAAGATGCTCGCGGCGTTGAGCAACGCGCCCATGTCGGCGAGCTGCGGCGGCGCGGGGAGCGTCACCGGTTTCGGATCGTTGCCCACGCGCGGGCGATCGAAGAACACCTTCTGCGCGCCAAGCATCTGCACAAAACCGTAGCGAAGCGTCGGCGACGCGCCATCGGCGAGCCGCGTGATGTCGGCCGCGTCGGCGAGATGCCAGCGGCCGTTTCCGGCGAGCTTGGCATTGGGTGCGACGACAGGCATTGGATACGCAGCATCGAGCGCCGTCGGCGCAGGTTCGGCGGCAGCGCGTCGCGCGATGCTCCAGGCGCCGTCGCGCGGAAGCACCGGCGAGCCGCGAACCGCGGCGACGAGTTGCGGCGCATTGGGCGCGTCGTCGCAGCCTGCCTCGACGCGCACCGCGCGCAGCGCGAGGCCGGGCTCGGCGTCGGTGCCCCCCATCGACAGCGAACACGCGATCGGCGCCTTCGCAACACCCGTGAAAGCGAGCAGATCGAACACCTGCTTGTCGTCGGCCGGACGCACGCGATCGACGCCATCGGCATCCTTGTACATCGGTCCGTCGATCTGGATCCAGCCGGTGATGGCACTCGACGGCGTGCGGTTGTTCTCGGCTCCGCCGGCAACTTTCAGGCGCGCGCCGGTGGCGGCGGTCGTGAATTGAACGTCAGCATCGAAGGTGACCGACTGCCACGTCGTCGGCGTGCCGCCGCTGCGACCCGGAATGTCGAACTGCATCGCGGCGAGCTGGATGTGACGCACGTTGACGAGCGCGTCGACCATCCCCGGATGAATCGCATCCTTGAATGCCGCGGGGACTGCGGGCGGATCGCCCCGATACTCGAACTTCCCATCGCTCGCGGCCACCCAACCGCTGTCCTCGCGCAAAATCCAGCCGCCCGCCTGCCGATCGATCGTGATCGTGCGCACCACGCGGATGAACCACGGGTAGAGCACGCTTTGCATCTGGATCACTTCGTGCGACGTGCGGCCGACCAGCACGTCGAAGCGTGCTTCGATGATCGCCGGCCCCACGGCCTGCGGATCGCGCCAGTCGGTCATGAGGCTCGCGCCGTAGCCCGATAGCTCGTAGCGGCGCACCGGGATTCCGTTGCTCGTCGCGCTGCCGAAATCGCCGCCGAAGCGCTTGTGCAGGTTGTCGGAGAGAACGCCGCGCGCGTAGTTGTCGTCGGGGAATTCGGTGTAGCCCGGCAGCGTGGGGTCGCGCTTGATACCTGGCTGCTTGTTGGGCGGCGCAAGCAGTGCGAGCTGGCGTCCGCCTTCGAGCGTCGCGTCGAACACCGGCTGGTTGAGGAACAGCCGTCCTCCCGACGGCAAGAAACGCGAATCGCGTCCGGCATGGCCCTCGCGCCGCGTCTCGACCTGCGCGACGATGCCGAAAGGCAACGGCAGGCGAGCCGAGAAGTGCCGATGCGCGTTGATCGCGTCGTGATACGTCGACACGAGAGCGATCGGCACGACGGGCGCCACGTCCTTCGCTTCTGCGGTCAGATACGCGATGCCGCCGTCGTGCGGCGGCGGCGGCAACGGCACATCCGTTCCCGGCAGCGGCGCCTTGGTGAGCATCGGCTCCCAGGAAATCGGCGGCAGCGTGACGACGGCGACGTGGTCCGCCTCGGCCACCACCGCCAGGCCCTGCACGCGAAGCGATGGCGCCGCTTGAGGTATCGCGACACCGAACTGATCGGCGTTGCTCGAGACGTCGACGAGCACGAGCGGCGGCGGCGCACGCGCAGCGAGCATCGCACCGCGGTCGACGCCGACCGCATTCGGAACGGGCAGCAGCGGCGACGCGCCGGTCTCGACGGTGAAGTCGAGCACCGGGTCGGCGGAATCCGGCCACGCGACGCGGGCGGTCATCCAGCCCTGATCGGTGTCGCGGCGCCTGTTGAAATCGAAGTTCGCCGCATAGGGATCAGGCAGCGTCGGTGTGAGCGCGCGCAACGGAAAGCGCAGCAACAGCAATCCGTTTGCGAGTTGATCGTTTGCGAGCGCTCCGCCGACCACGAGCCACGCGGGAGGGCGCACCTTCAGCAGTGCATTCTCCAGCGCGAACGCGATGTGCGGCGCGTCGTACGCGGCGGGATCGGCTGCGACGACACCCGCGGTCGTGCCCGCCGGCAGTTCGATCACGACATACCACGCAGCGGGCATGCGCAGTCCGACGCGATGTCCGTCGACCTGCAGCGGACGATCGAGATGGCCAACGGCCTTGCCGGAATAGACGACGGTTTCCGCGCCCGGCGCGCTCGCGTGCAATACGACCGAGCCTGCGGCGCTCACGACCTCGATGGTCGACTGGCGCGGTGGATCGACATCGGTCTCATCCCAGAGACGCAGCCGTTGCGTGACCTCCGCGGCGTTGAGCGTGGCCCACAGCATGATCGAGCCCGGCGCGAGGGCGAGCGCCGACACCGGACTCGCGACAAGCTGCGGCAGGCCGCTCCAGCGCAGCTGCAACGGCGTGTGGAACGCAAGCCACAGCGCGCCTGCCCCGGCTGCGTCGCCGAGAGCGGTCGGCGACGTGACGGCGACGGCGAGCGCCCAACCACTTCGGGCGATCCGTGGCGAGCCGGCGATTTCGACCGTATTCGAGCGCACCGTCGCGAACGGGAAGTCAGCGCGCGACGCAGCGCACGGCACGACGACCATGCTCGACAGCGCGTCGTAGAAAGGGGCGTCGGCCGAGCGCTCGAGATCGAACGACGTATCGTACGCGGTAGCACTTGCGGCGGCGACGTCGATCGTCATCGCGCCCGTGTGATCGAGCTTGAGCGCAACGCTCGCGGGCAGCGTGATCGACGCCTCGGCTGCGTCGGCGCCTGGTCCCGCGGCGGGCCCGGGATTCGCCGGCGCATCGAGTTGCAGCTGCAGATCGAGGCGCCACGCACCACCCAGGGTTATGGTCGCGTCGGCGGCGTTCGCGATCCCGTCGAGCCTGATCGTCCCGCCGCGAATGCGCACGCCGACGAACTCGTTGTCGGGCCGGCCCGGCACGAGCACTCGCGCCGGAAGCCAAACGCTGCCGGCGCTCAATCGACGGCGGAGAGCGACCGCAGGACGTCGGCTCATCGGTACCCGCGCCAGGATGCGCGTGACGTTCGGCGCACCGGTCTGCGCCTCGATCGTGACCAGCCGGGTGATCGCGAACGTGTCGATCCAGAATCGCTCGCCGAGCGCGTTGACGAACGGACCTCGCGTTGCGGACGGACGCATCGCACGCGCCCACTGCGGTGCGAGCGGATCGGCTGCAGCGAGCGGCGCCGTGCGCACGCTGATCGCGAGACGCACGCCTTCGGCAGAAGAAATCGCTGCTCTGCTTTCCTGCACCGGCAGCGAAGCCAACTGCCGATGCATTTCGCCGAGCATTGAGTGCTCGGGCTGGCCCGCCTTCAGCGCGGCCCGCAGATCGTGCTGAGCAGCGTCTAAATCACGGCGCGTTGCATCGTTCCGGGGCCGAACGAGTCCCAGGCCGATGAACGTTTCCGAATCCTGCGAAGGCATTGGCGCGGCGACCGCTTAAGGGTATGGACCAACGGGCAAGAACCGCAGTTTCTACGCTCGCCTCGCCGTGCTGTCAACTACGCATTGCAGTCAACAGAATAGTCTTGATGGGCGCGAATTAGTCGAGGACGACAAATGTATCACTGCCGATCTCGCTCTGAAAAAGAAGCGTCTCGCCAGGACTGCGCCGCTCCGTACATCGCGGTCGATCGACCGCACGATCGGCCACTCGGCTTGCAAAGCTGGCTATTGGACAGCATGGATTCTGATCCGGACGATCGAAGCCCCTGAGTGAGACTTCTCCCAGGTCCTGAAAGGTCAGGCCCTTTCCAATGCACAGCTCGGCGACCACGTTCGATACCACGCTCTGTTCCGGCTGAGCATGCGAGCAGAGCCGCGCGGCAAGGTGAACCGTCGATCCGAAGAGATCCAGGTGATTCTCGACCGGCTCGCCCGCCGCGGCACCGATCCGAACCCTGAGCGGGATTTGCCGGTTCTCTTGCGCGCGCTGCGCCAGCGCACGCTGGATCAGGGTCGCGCAGCGCGCCGCCGTGTACATCGGCATGTCGATCTCCGAATGAATGACGTCTCGAGGTCTAGGGCACCGGGTCCGTGCTGACGGCGCTGGGCGGCACGCTTTCGGTCGTCGCTGAGGCGGCGACCCGTTTCGGTAATGCTCCGCGGAGAGCGGAATTACTCCTGTACCTGAGCGCCTGACTTGACCAGCAACGCAGTCCGTGACCGAGGTGAAACCTCGGTCGGAGAGGAGTCCCCCGCCTGTGCCGTGCCAGCCTCATCTTGAACCGCAGTTCAAGAGGGTCGCCTGCCAGGGCCATCAGGCGCTTCCGCGTAGGGAGCGCACACCGGCCCGTTGAAAGCACGGCAACCTCGCTAAGTTAGCATTGGTTCAAAGAATGTATGGCCAGCTCGAACACCGCAGGGGACAAAGGGCGCAGCTCCAGCAGGACATCGGTCAGAACAGCTTGTCCTGCTCCGCCATCGCACGATCGATGGCCGACTGCATCGCTGAAATTCTACGCTCAATACCGGCGGTGTCAAAGCTCGCCGGGGAACCGGCGGTTGGCTTGCCGTTTTTCGCGCGCAACAATTCATGCGCGATGTTGAGTCCCGCCATCACCGCGATGCGCTCGGTTCCGGTGATCTTCCCCGAATCGCGGATCTCACGCATGCGGCGGTCGACGAATTGCACCGCCTGCAGCAACTCGTCGCGTTCGGATTCCCGGCAGGCGACGCGATATTCGCGGCCGAGGATGGAAACATCGAGCGTGATCGAAGGGTCTTCCACCCGCTTTTAGCTCGTTGATTCGGGCAATTGCTGCAGCAGCGAATCGAGTCGCGCACTCGCCGCGGCGATGCGCGAATTCAGCGTCCGGTTCTGCTCCAGCGAGCGGCCGAGCTCGCGTTTCAACGACTCGTTTTCAGCCCGCAACCGGTGATAGTCCGCCAGTAGCGTGGCGAGTTTCTGCTCGAGTCCTGCGAGTTCGGCGTCCATGGGAGTTCGATCGCACTATAGGCGGAACGATTCCGCGGCGTCAACCGCGAACCGCATCCGCACTTCCATCACGTCGCCAGCGGCTCGTAGCGCACCGCGAGTATGTCCAGCTCCTCGGTTCCACCCGGCGTTTTCAAGGTCACGCGGTCGCCTTCGCGCGCTTTGATCAACGCACGCGCGATCGGTGAGACCCAGCTCACGTAGCCGCGCGCGGTGTCGATCTCATCCACGCCGACGATGCTGATGGTCCGCTCCTCGCCCTCGCGGCCGCGCACGTGCACCGTTGCGCCGAAGAATATCTGGTCATCGTTGTCCGCATCGCGACGGATGATCGGGTCGACAACCTCGGCGTGGTCGAGCCTTCTGATCAGGAAGCGGATGCGCCGGTCGATCTCGCGCAGCCGCTTCTTGCCGTAGATGTAGTCGCCGTTTTCCGAGCGATCCCCGTTGCCTGCCGCCCACGACACGATTGCCACCACGCCTGGCCGTTCCTGCTCGACCAGCTTGGCGAGCTCGGCCTTCAGCCGCGCGAATCCACCCGGCGTCATGTAGTTGCGGCTTCCTTCGGGCAGCGGTGACGCATCCTCGATATCGTCTTCGATATCGTCTTCGTCGTTTTCGCGGGTGAAGGCTTTGTTCATTTGAATCGTGCGGCGAGTTGCGCCTGGTACGGTCCGACGGTGCGATTATAGGTCACGCACCGAGACTATAATCGGTGCTCGCCCGGTTTTTCGCTGGTAATTGCTTGCCGTGCGATCCCTACGATGAACCGCATAAACGCCACCATCGCGCTCGGCGTGCTCGCCGTTATCGCTCTTGGCGCGTTCACGCTGGCGCTCGGAGTCGGCAGCGTTTCCATCGGTCCTGCCGCAGTTTTGCAAGCGTTGCTTGGCGATGGCGACGTCACGCCACGCACTATCGTTCGGGGATTGCGGCTTCCACGCGCGCTGGCCGGCTTCGCGACCGGTGGCTCGCTGGCGCTCGCCGGCGCGCTGCTGCAGGTGCTGCTGCGCAATCCTCTCGCCGATCCGTACGTCATGGGCGTGTCCGGAGGCGCCGCGGTCGGCGCGCTGCTGGCGATGCTGCTCGGCGCAAGCCCATGGTTGACGCCCGCGGGCGCGTTCGGCGGCGGGCTGTTGTCCACCGTCATGGTGTTCGGCCTCGCGCGCGGCACCGGCGCGTGGTCGCCGACGCGATTGCTGCTGACCGGCGTCATCGTCGCATCGGGCTGGGGCGCGATGGTCGCATTGCTGCTGTCGCTGGCGCCCGAGACCCAGCTTCGCGGCATGCTGTTCTGGCTGATCGGCGATCTGTCGTCGCCTCCGGCGCCGTGGCTTTGCTTGGCGGCATTAGTGCTCGGGGTCGCCGTCGCAATGCACTTCGCGCGCGATCTCAATGCGCTGGCGCGCGGCGAAACTGCGGCCGCCGCGCTCGGTGTCTCGCGGCGCCTGGCGTGGCTGCTCTTCGCGCTGGCGGCGTTGCTTACCGCCACCGCGGTGACGACCGCCGGGGCTATCGGCTTCGTCGGACTGATCGTTCCGCACGCGGTGCGGCTGGTAGCCGGCAACGATCAGCGCCTCGTCCTGCCGGCGTCCGCGCTGGCCGGCGGCGCGCTGCTGCTGATCGCGGACACGCTGGCACGTCAGGTTCTTGCGCCGGCGCAGTTGCCGGTCGGGGTGATCACGGCATTGATCGGCGTGCCGCTATTCTTGTGGCTTCTTCGGCGCGATCGATGAGCGACATCGCGATCCTTGCCGCGCGTCGGCTGACGGTAAGTATCGCCGGCATCGGCGTATGCCGCGCCCTCGATTTCTCGGTTGCGTCCGGGCAATCCTGGGCGATACTGGGCTGCAACGGCGCGGGCAAGACGACGCTGCTTCATACGCTGGCAGGATTGCACGCGCCCGACGCGGGAACGATCACGCTTGACGGCCGGCCGATGGCCACCATGCCGGCGCGCGAAGTGGCGCGTATTCGCGGCCTGCTGACGCAAGACGACGCCGATGCGTTCGGCGCGACCGTGCTCGAGACCGCGATGATCGGTCGCCATCCGTACTTGTCGCGATGGCAATGGGAAAGCGCGGATGATCTGCGTATCGCGCGCGAGGCGCTCGCGGCTATGGATCTTGCCGGCGCCGAACGGCGCGACGTTCGCACACTTTCCGGCGGCGAGCGCCGGCGGGCGGCGCTGGCAGCGCTTTTGACGCAACAGCCGAGACTGCTTCTGCTCGACGAGCCTTCTTCGCATCTGGATCTTGCGCACCAGCTGGCGGTGCTCCGGCGCCTGAGCGCGCTGGCACGCGATCGAGGTGACGCGCTGATCATGGTTCTTCACGACGTCAACCTCGCGCATCGCTTCTGCGATCATGTGCTGATGCTCGATCGGGGAACGGCGATCGCCGGCGTCGCCTCCGAGCTTCTCACCGCCGAGCGTCTGTCGAAGATCTACGGGGTGGCGCTCAAGACGCTCGGCCAGGGCGAGGAGGTCTACTTCTTCCCGACTTAACGACCAAGGCTCAGTGGCCGGTCCAGTGCGATCTTGATTGCGCGCTCGCCAACTCGGAAGCCTCCTCAGCGGCCGAGATGCGTCCGGGCGCGATCGAGCGCCGAGCAAAGCGCTTCGATCCCATCGACGAAACGGGGACCGGCGCGATGCAGCAGGTTGGCGTCGACCACGAACAGATTGCCGCGTGCAACGGCGGGAACGGAGGGCCATGACTGCCACGCGTCCAGCCACAGCGGCCGCACCGCGCCATCGGTTCCCGCGACAATCGCCTCGGGCGCGGCGGCGATCACGCCTTCGACGCTGACCGAGGGTGCGGGCATGGCCAACGAGGCGAACACGTTCTCTCCTCCGCAGCGATCGATCGCTGCGCTAATCAGGTGTCCGCCACCGATCGTGTACAGCGGCTGATGCCAGATTTCGTAGAAGACACGCACCCTGGCACCGCCGCGCTGGCGCGAGCGCACGGCCACGAGCCGGGCGCGAAAGTCGCTGGCCGAACGCTGCGCGCTTTCGGAGGTTCCCGCCAAGGTGCCCAGGCGCTCGAGGTCGTCGGCGATCGCTTCCGGCGTATGCGGGTCGCTCAAATAGACCGCGATGCCGAGCTCGCGCAGACGCTCGATTTGCGCTGGCGCGAGATAAGGCCAAGCCACCGCGAGATCGGGCCGCAACGCGACAACGCGCTCGAGATCGATGGCGCGTGCGTCGCCAACTCTCGCCACGTCAGCGGCTTCCGGCGGCCAGTCGGCGGGCGCAAGAACGCCGACCACACGGTTCCCGGCGCCGGCCGCGAACAAGAGCTCGGTCGCGTGCGGGGCGAGGCTGACGATCCGTTGTGCGGGAGCGGCGAGCTCGATTCTGGTCCCGACAGCGTCGGTCGCCCACACAGGAGCGGCAAAAGCCGGTCCGGCAGCGAGCCAAAGCGCCAACCCGGGCCCGGTCGTCGCTAGGCAGACGTCGCGCACCCTGGATCGCTTCACTAATACACCCAGCGGATGCCGACAAACCCGTTAGCGCGGGGCGAGTTGAAGTCGGCCGCAAGCTCGTAGCGCTTATCCAGCGCATTGTCGACGCGGGCCAGCAGCGACCACCGACTTGCCAACGGGTATTGCGCGGTCAGATTGAGCAGCGCGTAGCTGCCCATCCGGCGCGTGTTGGCGGCATCGTCGAAGCGCGCCGTCGAGGCGATCAGCTCGGCGCCCAGACGGAGCGCGCCGGCGTCATGCGTCAGTGCAAGAGCAACGTGCCGTCGTGCGCGGCGCGGAAGCAGCAATCCGCTGGCGTCGTCGGTCGGCCGCTGCAGATCGACGCTGCCCTTGAGTCCAATCTCGCCGACGCGCGCGCTGAGCTCGACGGTGACACCCTCCAGCGTCGCGTTAACGACGTTCTGCGGCGCGCAATTGAAATTGGCGTCACACTCGAACACGATGAGATTTCGAACGCGATTGCGATAGGCGACGAGCCCGACGCTCAGCGTGCTGTCGGTGTAGCGCAGTGCCAGCTCGGCGTTGTGGGCCGTCTCGGGCTTGAGCTCGGGATTGGAGAACCCGGGGAAGTAAAGGTCGTTGAACGTCGGCGTCTTGAACGCAGTGCCGAGGCTGGCCGTTGCCCTCCATCCCGGCGCGATCGCGTAGCCATAAGCCGCCGTTCCCGTCGTCCGCGCGCCGAATTGGGTACCGTCGTCGCGACGCAGACTTGCCTGCGCCAGATGCGCGCCTTCGCCGATTTGATAGATGCCTGCGACGGCGTTGGTGTTGCGTGAAGTAACCGCAAAGGCGGTGTCGCTATCGATGCGCTCCTCGCGCCGCTCGGTGATGACGCTGATGCGGCCGTAGCCCGGCATGAAGTCGTTCTGCCACGAATACAGACGCTGGCGGGTGCGGAAGCGCGACGGCCCAAAGCGGGTTTCCGAACCGCTGTCGTCGCGGGTTTGCGCCGCCGTCAGGTTGCTCTTCCAGTACGGCGCGATGCGGTTGTAGTTAGCGATCGAATAGGTTTCGACGATGGTGACGGTGCGATCGTCGAAGGCCGGACCGCCGTCGAACTTCGCGTTGAGGCGGCTGCGAAATAACTGCGCGAGGATTTCCTGTTCGCTGGCAAAGCGATAGCCTGCGCTTGCGCTCACGTTGTCGTTTCGGTAGCCGTCGCGATCGGGGTTGTAGCTGAAGTTCTTTGGATTGCCGATGGCATTGAAGCCGTCGCTCTGCCGGTGTCCCGCCTGGGCGGCGAATCGCCACGGGCCCGAGCCGTCGCCGCTGCGGCCCGATACCCCGCCGAAGGCGCTACTCGTATCGTAGCTGCCGTATCCCGCGCCGGCGTTCGCGGCTAGGCCGTCCCCTCCCCTGCGCGTGAATACCTGGATCACTCCACCCAGCGCGTCGGCGCCATATAAGCTCGACGCGGGGCCGCGCAATATTTCGATCCGCTCGATCTGTTCCAGCGGGATCGCCTCCAGCGCGGCGGTGCCACTGGTCGACGACCCGACGCGCTGCCCGTCGATGAGCACCATCGTCTGCGCGGTGTTGGCGCCGCGGAGAAACACGCCACTGGTCGAACCCGGTCCGCCGTTGCTGACGATTTCGACGCCGGACTGGCGCTGGAGCAGCGCGGCAAGTCCGCCTATGCCCGCACGGGCGATTTCCTCCGCCCCGATGACGGTGACATCGGCAAGCAGGTCGGTGAGTCGTTGCTCCGCCCGCGAGGCGGTCACGAACATGGGCGGAAGATCGATCTGTGCCGCAGCAGAACCCGCATGGCCAAGACTGCAGGCCGCCACTGCGCAGTACAAAGCGCTACAAGAAAAATCCCGGAATCGACTCATCGACGTGCTCCGCATGCGCCGCGCTTCCCCGCACGGCAGGTGGATCGAAACAACGCGGAGTGGATCGTTCGGGCGGAAAGACGCGATAACTTCCGTCCGGACACCGCCTCCCGCGATGCGCCAAGATTCGGAAGTACGCGTTACCCAACTGCAGGTCATGCAGCTGTAGGTGACACTTCCGTTCGCAGGCCGGTCTCCGGACTCGTCGGTTTCCGCTGGCCGCTGCCTTCCCATTCGACAAGCGCGAACAGTGGCGTTGTTTAAGCGACCAGCACCGACTTACCGTTGCGGGGGCAGTGCCGGGATGGCCTGGGGATGCATTCCCCGGCGCACCGGCTTCCCGTTTCACCCGGCGCGCCTCGAACCGCGCACCGGACACCTGCGCCTCGATTATAGCCAGAGCCAAGCGGCGGCGCGCCGGCCTTCTGCTATAATTTTTGCCCCTTCGCTCCCTGCCAGACCGCCGCCGTCCTGCCGTGACCCGCAAGCTGTATATCCGCACCTTTGGCTGCCAGATGAACGAGTACGACTCGGCGAAAATGGCCGACGTGCTGCGCGCGGCCTCAGGAATGGAAGTCACCGACCGGCCCGACGACGCCGACTTGATCCTGTTCAACACCTGTTCGGTGCGCGAGCGGGCGCAGGAGCGCGTATTTCACGATCTGGGCCGTGTCCGTCACCTGAAGGCGCACAATCCTGCGCTGGTGATTGGCGTCGGCGGCTGCGTCGCCAGCCAGGAGGGCGCGGCAATCGTCAAGCGAGCGCCTTACGTCGACCTGGTGTTCGGTCCCCAGACGCTGCACCGGCTGCCGGAAATGATCGCTCGCCGGAAGGCAACCGGACTGCCCCAGGTCGATATCAGCTTTCCCGAAATCGAGAAGTTCGATCACCTGCCCCCGCCGCGGGTCGACGGCCCGACGGCGTTCGTCTCGATCATGGAGGGATGCAGCAAGTACTGCACGTTCTGTGTCGTGCCTTATACCCGGGGCGAAGAGGTGTCCAGACCGTTCGACGATGTGCTGACCGAAGTCGCCGATCTCGCCGATCAGGGCGTCAAGGAAATCACCCTGCTCGGCCAGAACGTCAACGCCTATCGCGGCGCGATGAGCGAAAGCGAAGCCAAGGCCGACCTGGCCACCCTGCTCGAATATCTGTGCGAGATCGACGGCCTCGAGCGCATCCGGTACATGACCTCGCACCCGCGCGAGATGTCGTCGCGATTGATCGACTGCTACGCATACCTGCCCAAGCTCGTGTCGCAGCTGCACCTGCCGGTGCAATCCGGGTCGGACAGGATTCTGGCGGCGATGAAACGCGGCTATACCGTGCTCGAATACAAATCGACCGTGCGCCGTTTGCGCGCGGCGCGCCCGGCATTGTCGCTGTCGTCCGATTTCATCATCGGCTTCCCGGGGGAAACCGATGCCGATTTCGAGCAGACCATGAAGCTCGTCGACGAGGTCGGCCTCGACGGAAGCTACAGCTTTGTTTACAGCCCGCGGCCTGGAACGCCGGCGGCCAGTCTCGCCGAGCAGGTCCCGGCGGCGATCGCGAGCGCGAGACTCGCGAGGCTGCAAGCACGCATCGAGGAACAATTCGCGGTCAACAGCTTGGCGCTGGTCGGAAATACCGAATCGATACTGGTGACCGGGCACGCAACCAAAAACACGCACGAGCTTAGCGGCCGCGCCGAGAACAATCGTGTCGTGAATTTCGCCGGCGAGAGCGATCTTGTGGGCCGTTACGTCGACGTACGCATTACTTCGGCGCTGGCGCATTCTTTGCGTGGGGAGTTGGTTGCCACCCGGTAGGGCTTCGGCTGCCGGTACTGCATTTGCTGACGCGGACATAAGGGGATGCCCGCGCCGATTGTCAATTTTCAGAGGACCTGAACCGATGTCGCCATTTTCATCGCAACGTACCCCCCGGTTCCTCGGCTCGCTAGCCGCCGTCATTGCGTCATTTTTGGGCGCCGGCTGCGCCACAATGTCGCCGCCGTCGGCGGACAC
>JALZAN010000073.1:2127-9868 GCA_030948365.1 Pseudomonadota bacterium | reverse complement strand
AGCGCGGACTCCGCCATGGCCAGGCACACCGGGCTCTACAAGCGCCGGCTGTTCGTCAATCGCGGGAACCTGGCGATGGCGCTGGTCGCGATGACCTTCGGCATGGCGTTCCTGCTGTGGATTCTCACGGTGCTGTTCGTCAACGGCTTCGCTGCCCTCGCGCCGTCGCTGTTCACCCAGATGACGCCGCCTCCTGGCTCGGCGGGAGGATTGCTCAACGCGATCTTCGGCAGCGTTGTCATCGTCGGCGTGGCGACCTTCGTTAGCACGCCGATCGGCATCCTCGCCGGAATTTATCTGGCCGAGTTCGGCAAGGACGGCTGGCTCGCCGGTGTGACGCGATTCATCAACGACATTCTGCTGTCTGCGCCGTCGATCGTGATCGGGTTGTTCGTCTATACCGTCTATGTCGCCCGGGTAGAGCATTTCTCGGGCTGGGCGGGCTCGGCGGCGCTGGCGCTGATCGCCATACCGGTCGTGGTGCGGACGACCGAGAACATGCTCCATCTGGTCCCGAGCAGCCTGCGCGAGGCGGCGATCGCGCTTGGCGCCCCGATGTGGAAAGTGATCCTGATGGTCACGCTCAAGGCGGTGCGCGGCGGCGTCATTACCGGCGTGCTGCTGGCGGTGGCGCGCATGTCCGGTGAGACCGCGCCTCTGTTGTTCACCGCGCTCAATAATCAGTTCTGGAGTGTGAACATGGACCAGCCGATGGCGAACCTGCCGGTGGTCATCTTCCAGTTCGCGATGAGTCCCTTCGAAGACTGGAAGACGCTGGCATGGGCCGGCGCGCTGCTGATCACGCTCGCAGTGCTGGCCATCAATATCCTGGCGCGCACCTTTTTCCGCCAGTCAACGGCCCGATGAACTCCGATTTTCCCTGGAGCGCGCGATGAATTTCGAAGCGGTTGCAACAAGGCCTGAAAGGCAGAGCGCGTCCTTGCCGCCGGCGCCGACCAAGATGTCCATCAGAGGACTCGATTTCTTCTACGGCAAGTTCCAAGCGCTGAAGGACATCAACCTGGATATTGCGGAACGCCACGTCACCGCGTTCATCGGCCCCTCCGGTTGCGGCAAGTCGACACTGCTGCGCACGCTCAACCGCATGTATTCGCTCTACCCCGGACAGCGGGCTGTCGGCGAGATCATGTTCAACGGCGCCAACATCCTCGACCCCGGGACCGACCTCAACATGCTGCGTGCGCACGTCGGCATGGTTTTCCAGAAACCGACGCCGTTTCCGATGTCGATCTATGACAACATCGCGTTTGGCGTAAGGCTCTACGAATCCATGAGCCCGCGGCAGATGGACGAGCGGGTCGAATGGGCGCTGATCAAGGCGGCGATGTGGCAGGAAGCGAAGGACAAATTGAAGCAGAGCGGAATGGCGCTCTCCGGCGGCCAGCAGCAGCGGCTCTGCATCGCGCGCGCGGTTGCGGTCAAACCCGAGGTGCTGCTGCTCGACGAGCCGACCTCGGCGCTCGATCCGATCTCGACCGCGAAGATCGAGGAGCTCATCAGCGAGCTCAAGGCTGACTACACCATTGCCATCGTCACCCACAATATGCAACAGGCGGCGCGGGTGTCGGATTTCACCGCGTACATGTACCTCGGCGAGCTGATCGAATTCAGCGCGACGGACGAGATCTTCCTGAAGCCGAGGCGCAAGGAAACCGAGGACTACATTACCGGCCGATTCGGATGATCGCCGTTTCGGGAACTATCCACGGAGCCCTATCGTGAACGAGCACACTTCGAAGCAATTCGACGTCGAGATGGAAGGCATACGCTCCGGCGTGCTGTCGATGGGCGGGCTGGTCGAAACGCAGATCGCGCGCGCCATTGCCGCGCTTGAGTCGTCCGACGTCGATCTGATCGACGCGGTCGCGAAAGACGAGCTGACGATCAACCAGATGCAGGTGGATCTTGACCAGCAATGCAGCCAGATCATTGCCAAGCGGCAGCCGACCGCGATCGACCTGCGGATGGTGCTTACGGTGGTCAAGGTCGTCAACGAGCTGGAGCGCATCGGCGACGAAATCAAGAAGATCGCCTACAAGGCGCAGCAGATGCAGCGCCCCGAGCGGTTGTCCAGCGTGCGCTTCCACGAGATCACCCGCGCCGCCAAGCTCGCCGAGGACAATCTCCAGCTCGCTCTGGACGCCTTCGCGCGCCTCGACGTCAAGTCGGCGGCGCAGGTCATCAGCGACGACGAGGCCATCGATGCCGCGTTCCTCGGCATCCTGCGGCAGCTGATCAGCTACATGATGGAGGATCCGCGCACGATCACGCCGGCGCTGGAGATCGTGTTCATCGCCAAGTCGATCGAGCGCATCGGCGACCACGCCAAGAACATCGCCGAGAACGTCGTTCATGTGGTCAAGGGCAAGGATGTTCGCCACGCTTCGGCAGAGCAGATCCGCGCCGAGGTCGCCGAATGACGGCAGACCGGGCCTCGGACGCGACAAGGTACTCGATGCGATCGGGAAGGCGGCCATGACCACGTCGATCCTGGTAGTCGAAGACGAGCCTGCGATCCAGGAGCTGCTGCGACTGAGCCTCGAGGACGCTGGGTTTGCGGTGCACGCCGTCGCCGATGCGGAGAGCGCGCAAGCGCGGATCCGGAGCGCGCTGCCCGATCTCGTCCTGCTCGATTGGATGCTGCCGGGCCAGTCCGGTCTGGCGCTCGCGCGGACGCTGCGCTCGGATGCCCGGACGCGCGAGCTGCCGATCATCATGGTGAGCGCCCGTGGCGACGAGAACGATCGTATCTCCGGGCTCGAGGCGTGGGTCGACGATTACGTGACCAAGCCGTTCTCGCCGCGCGAGCTCAAGGCGCGGATCAAGACGGTGCTGCGCCGCCGGGCGCCCGAGTCCGCGCAAGAGACTCTGACCGTCGGCCCGCTGACGCTCGACCCGGCCACGCACCGCGTGACCGCCGATGGCGCACCCGTCGAGGTGGGACCGACCGAGTTCCGGCTGCTCAAGTTTTTCATGGCCCGTCCGGAGCGCGTTCACAGCCGTACGCAGCTGCTCGACCAGGTATGGGGCGATCACGTCTACATCGAGGAGCGGACGATCGACGTTCACATCCGTCGTTTGCGAAAGGCGCTCGAGCCGCATGGAAAGGAGCGAATGCTGCAAACCGTGCGCGGCAGCGGTTACCGTCTTGCGGCGGCCGCATAGCGAGGCCGATTCCGCGCTAGGCAGCCTAGCTTGGCATCGGGCCACATGAATCCCATCTGGCTGCGCGGTCTACTCTTTCCCGCCCTGATCGCGGTGCTTGCAGGCGTCGCGGGCGCGATCGAGGGCCTCGCGGTGGCGCTGGCGATCGTTGCGGTCGGCGCGCTGGCAACCATCGTCTGGCACCTGTGGCAGCTGGCCGCGCTCGCCCGTTGGGCGTCGGGGCCGATCGACGTGCCCGTTCCCGAGGGGCGCGGCATCTGGGCGCTGGCGTATGCCGCGCTGTATCACCGCGTGCGGCTTCGCTCGGCGCGGCAACGCGACCTGCGGCTCGCGCTGGATCGCTTCGTCAGCGGTGCCGAAGCGTTGCCGGAAGGCGTCGTGGTGCTCGATGCCAACGATCGCATCCAGTGGGCCAATCCGCGCGCAGAGGCTCACCTGGGACTCGACCTCGCGCACGATCGCGGCGCGCCGATCGTCAACCTGGTGCGAAATCCCGCGTTCATTCGATATCTCGCCGTAGGCGATTTCAGCGAGGCCTTGAGTATCCAATCCACGCGAGAAAGCGCTCTGACGCTTTCGCTGCAGATCGTGCCTTTCGGCGTCGAGGAAAAGCTGCTCATGAGCCGCGATATAACCCGCCTGGAGGCGGTTGCCCGCGTACGGCGAGACTTCATCGCCAATGTTTCGCACGAGCTCAAAACGCCGCTGACAGTGCTCGCGGGATTCATCGAAACTCTGACCGATGTCGACATGGACGAGCGTCAGCGGCAGCGCTGCCTGGCACTGATGCAGGAGCAGTCGACCAGCATGCAGCGGCTGGTCGAGGACCTTCTGACGCTCTCCGCGCTGGAGAGCGAACAGAGCCCGGTGCATGAGAGCGCGTTCGCGGTGGTGCCCTTGCTGCTGGCGGTTTCAGCGGACGCGAAGGCGCTTTCCGGCGGCCGGCACGAAGTGACTTTGACGATACGCGACGCGGCAACCGTCCACGGCAGCCAGGAGGAGCTGGCGAGCGCATTCGGCAATCTGGTCAGCAACGCGGTGCGCTACACGCCCAAGGGCGGCCGCATCGCCCTCGACTGGCGCGTGACCGAAAACGGCGGGGATTTCACCGTCGCCGACAGCGGCATCGGCATCGCGCCGGAACACCTGCCCCGGCTCACCGAGCGTTTCTACCGCGTCGATCGCAGCCGCTCGCGGGCCACCGGTGGCACCGGGCTGGGCCTCGCGATCGTTAAGCACGTGCTGATCCGGCATCAGGGTGAATTACTCATCGACAGCGAAGTCGGTCGCGGCAGCCGCTTCACTGCGCGCCTGCCCCTTGGCCGCGTCACAGCCATCACCGACCAGGTCGCCAGCGACGCGGCGCCCGGCGCCCGAATCAACGACGACGCCGCCCCGGCGCCGCGGTCGACATCGACCTAGCTTTAGGAATCGCGCGGCGCGAGGCCGCGCTACCAATATCGCAGTGCCGCGCTGAAGAGGCCCTTCAAGTCTTCGCGCGAAACATCCTTTGGCGCATTGCGGATCACCCGGTATTGCGGCTCGGATCCGGCGGCCAGCGCGTCGATATGATCATTGGTGAAGCCGAGCGCGGACAGTCCGTTGGGCATGCCCGCCGCGCGCATCATCTCGATGACGCGTCCGGCAAGCGCCTCTCCCGCGTCCTCCGGCCGCGCGTCGCGCGCATCGGCGCCGAGGCAAATCGCGCCATGAAGGTGGCGATGAGGCGAGCACGGCGCGGTGTGGCGCCATACCGACGGATTGTTGAGGACCACCGCCATGCCGTGCGGCACCAGCGACCTGGCCGGCGGATAACCTTCGAGGTGGAAGTCGCGCGTCAGCCCGGACACCGAGTACGACAAACCGTGCGGCAGGTGACAGCCCGCCGCGTTGAAGGCGATGCCCGCCTGCGTCGCCGCGAACATCATCTCGGTTCGCGCCTCGACATCGCCCGCGTCATTGACCGCGCGCACCAGGAATTTTCCGACGGCCTTGAGCGCCTCGCCGGCGAGCGCGTCCGAAAACGGGTTGGCTCCCTGGGACACGGGGCGGCTGACGCCGCGCGCCGGATTCAGGCGCTGCGGCCAGGCGCGCGCGGTAATCGACTCCAGCGCGTGGCTCATGCAATCGAACCCGCTCGCGGCCATGACCATGGCGGGCAGCGTGAGCGTGACCGTCGGATCGATCAGGGCCACCGTGGGGATCAGCCGCCGCGAGATGATTCCGGTCTTGGCGTTGATCTCGGTCAGGTTGAAGATGGCGATGCCGGTGGTCTCGGAGCCGGTTCCGGCCGTCGTCGGACACGCGATATGCGGCCGGACCGGACCGGGTACCTTCTGACCGCCGCCGATCGGCGCGTTGACGTACGTCATGAACTCCGCGGGATGGGTTGCATACAGGTTCGCCGCCTTGCAGGTGTCCATCACCGAGCCGCCGCCGACCGAAACGTAACCGTCGAATCCTCCCTCCGACGCGAAGCGCGCCGCTGCCTGGAAGGAAGCGGTCGTCGGCTCGACGGCAATCTCGTCGTAGATCGCCGGCTCGATGCCGGCGGCGCGCAGCGACTCGATGACGGTGGCGACGTGGACCGATCCGCGCAGCTGCGGGTCGGTGAACAGTGCGACGCGCTTCAGACCTTGCTCCCGCGCCTGCTCACCAGCCTCGGAGAGGCATCCGGCGCCGAAGGTGAAGGTCGGCATGCCCACCGTGAAGGCCTTGTCGCTGGCATCGTTGAGCGCGAAATCGGCGTGGCAGCAAGTCATAACGAATCCTCGAGGAAAATTTTCAGCGCGGCGCGTTGGCCGCGGCAAGAATATGGTCGGCGGCCTTCTCGGCGATCATGACCACCGGCACATTGGTGTTGCCCGAGACCAGCGTCGGCATCACGCTGCAGTCAACGACTCGAAGCGCGGAAAGGCCGTGAACCCTGAGTTCGTTATCGACAACCGCCGCGGGGTCGCGTCGAAGATCGCCCATTTTGCACGTGCCGCTCGGGTGGAAGATCGTGCCGCCGGTGTTTTTCGCGAACTCGAGGAGATCATCGTCGCTGCGGGCGCCCGGTCCCGGGCGGTACTCCGCCTTCACGTAGGACTTAAGCGTGCGCGTCGCGGCAAGCTGGCGCGCGAGCTTCAGTCCCGCCACCAGCGCATCGCGGTCGACCGCTGTCGACAGGTAATTGGGCTGCATCGCCGGCGGCGCGAGCGGGTCCGCCGACTGGATGCGCACATGACCGCGCGATTCGGGCCGCAATTGACATACCGACAGCGTGAATCCCGAGAACGTGTGCACCGGCGAGCCAGCCATGTCCGACGACAGCGTCGCAACGTGAAACTGAACGTCGGGCGTGGCGGCGTCGGTATTCACGCGCGCGAAGATGCCGCCCTGATTGATGCCGACCGCCATCGGTCCGCCGCGCCTTAACGCGTAGGTCATTCCCATTTTCAGCATCCGCCACCAGCTCTTGAGATCGTCGTTGGTGGTGATCGGTCGCGTGCACTCGAAAATGACCCGCGCCTGAAGGTGGTCCTGCAGGTTCTCGCCGACGCCGTCGAGCTCGTGCACCGTCGCGATGCCGAAGCGCTTCAGCAGCGCCGGGGGACCGACCCCGGACAGCTGCAGCAGCTGCGGGCTCTGCAGCGCTCCCGCGCAAAGCAGGATTTCACGGCGCGCGCGGACCGTGTGCTCCTCGCCGCGGGCGCGGTAGACGACCGCGTCGGCGCGTGTGCCGTCGAACGCCAGCCGCGTTGCACGGGCGCGGGTCTCGACGCGAAGATTCGCCCGCCCCCGCGCCGGCTTGAGGTAGGCGTCCGCGGTGCTGCAACGCCATCCATGTTTCGTGGACAGGTGGTAGTAGCCCGCGCCTTCCTGCCGGGCGCCGTTGAAGTCGTCGTTGCGCGCGATGCCGAGCTCGCGTGCCGCTGCGATGACCGCCTCGATGAGCTCATGCCTCGCCGCGATGGGCGAACACCACAGCGGTCCGCCCACGCCATGGAACGCGGGGTCGCCGAACGGCGCGTGCTCGAGGCGCTTGAAATATGGCAGCACGTCGGCATAGCTCCATCCGACGTTGCCCGCCGCGGCCCATCGGTCGTAATCCTCGCGCTGGCCGCGAATCGAAATGAGGCCGTTGATCGAGCTCGAACCGCCGAGTGTCTTGCCGCGCGGCCAATAGATGCTGCGCCCGTGCATCCCCGGTTCGGGCTCGGTCTTAAAGCACCAGTTGACCTCGGGATTGAACATCGTCTTGGCGTAGCCGATCGGAATGTGGATCCACGGATAGGTGTCGGGCGGTCCGGCCTCCAGCAGCAGCACGGTGTGGCGCCCGTCCGCGGACAGCCGGTTGGCAAGGACGCAGCCGGCCGAGCCGGCGCCCACTATCAGGTAGTCGAACGATTCGGCGGTCATAGTTGCACGGAGCGCAAAAGCGCCATGACACCTCAGGGCGCGCCTCCGGCACTGAGCTGCTGCGTCTGGACCGGACGGATGAGCAAGGTGCAAACGGCGCTGACGATGCCCGCGAACAGCACGTAGGCGCAAATCAGCCACGGCTGTCCGC
>JALZAN010000073.1:0-2117 GCA_030948365.1 Pseudomonadota bacterium | reverse complement strand
CCGCCGCCCTGCGCCAGGAGCGCGGTGGCGATGATGGGCGTGATGCCGCTCGCGAAGATGCCCGAGAACTGGTAGACGAAAGAGATTCCCGTGTAGCGCACGCGGGGATCGAACAGCTCGCAGAACAGCGCCGCTTCCGGTCCGTACACCGATGCGTACAGGATGCCGAACGGAACGATGATCGCCAGCCACAACGTCACCTTGTCGACGCCGGGCGTCATGAAATAGAACGCGGCAAACGACGACAGCGCGGTGACCACCGAGCCGATCGCGTAGGTCTGGCGCCGGCCGATGCGATCGGACACTTTGCCGAAGATGGGAATGGTGACGATCATCACCAGCGCCGCGAAGGTCACGCCCAGCAGCGCGGTTTGACGCGGGATCTTCAGCGTATTGGCGAGGTAGCCGATGACGAACACGCCGAGCACGTTGAAGAAGACACCGTCGATATAGCGCGCGCCCATCCCAAGCGCCACGTTTCGCGGATACTGCCGGATCATGTCGACGAACGGGATCCTCGCTTGTTCGCCGCGTTCCTTAACCTTCACGAATTCCGGTGTCTCGAGGATGCGCAGGCGGATGTACAGCCCGACGCCCACCAGCAGAATGCTGATCAGGAACGCCACGCGCCAGCCCCATGACATGAAATCGGTTTCCGGCAATGACGACAGCAGCGCGACGAAACCCGATGACAGGCACAGCCCGATTGCCAACCCGATCTGCGGGATGCTGGCGAAAAAGCCGCGCTTGTCGGGAGGCGCGTACTCGAACGCCATCAGGACCGCGCCGCCCCACTCTCCGCCGAGCCCGATGCCCTGCAACACGCGAAGCACGAGGAGCGCGATGGGCGCCCACACGCCGATTTGCGCGTAGGTGGGGAGTAGCCCGATCAGGAACGTCGCGACGCCCATGATCATCAGGGTCATCACCAGCACGCTCTTGCGTCCGATGCGGTCACCGAAGTGGCCGAACAGGACGCCGCCCAGCGGCCGCGCGACGAACCCCACGGCGAAGGTCACGTAGGCCAGCAGGGTCGAGACCAGCGGGTCGCTTGCGGGAAAGTACAGCTTGTTGAACACGATTCCGGCGACTACTCCATAAAGGAAGAAGTCGTACCATTCGATCGTGGCGCCGATCAGGCTGGAAATGATTACCCGGCGCAGGTTTGCGCCTTGAATGTCGTCGAAAGGCATGGTCTTCTCGCTTGATGAGTCAGGGGAACGATTTGACGTTGTTGCGGTGGCCGAACTTTAGCCGCGCCACGGCGGCGAAGTGGCACCGGCTCGGCAGCGGTGAATCATAGCTAACTGTCGAGAAACATTGCGCTGTTTGACACTTGGGAACGGAAATTGCTAGAATGTGCGGTTTCGTCGGAGGGGTACCCAAGCGGTCAACGGGAGCAGACTGTAAATCTGCCGGCTCTGCCTTCGAAGGTTCGAATCCTTCCCCCTCCACCCGGTCAGCGATCGGGGCGCGAACAGCGGGACTCGAGCGGGGTTGAGAGCCGGCGCGTTGAAGTCTGCGGGTCAGCGGTCATTGCCAAGGGGATCGCAGTTCAATGGCAGGCGAGGGCAACCGAAGGGTAACTGAAGGTAACTGAGGCGCAGCGGAGGGCAGTCACTGAGTCATCCCTGAACGCGGGTGTAGCTCAATGGTAGAGCAGAAGCCTTCCAAGCTTACGACGAGGGTTCGATTCCCTTCACCCGCTCCAAGCCTTGATGCGGGAGCGTGAAAGGCGGTGGAAAGGGACCGGCCGGGTGCGAGGTCGGGGATCACGGTCAGGCACGAGTTTCGCGCCCATGTAGCTCAGTGGTAGAGCACTCCCTTGGTAAGGGAGAGGTCGAGCGTTCGATCCGCTCCATGGGCACCAGGGGATGGGCTCATCGGACAAAAGTGAAAACCTGCTTTTGTCCGGTGATTCTTCCGTCGAATCGCAGCTCGGTTGCCAACTGCGGCCCGATGATTGGATGCTGAAAAGTCAACGAAGAAGCTGGAGATATCGATGGCCAAGAGCAAATTTGAGCGGACCAAGCCGCACGTGAATGTGGGGACAATTGGGCACGTCGATCATGGCAAGACGACGCTGACGGCGGCGTTGACGCTGGTGTTGAGCCGTC
>JALZAN010000072.1 GCA_030948365.1 Pseudomonadota bacterium | reverse complement strand
GCGTCATGGAGCGTCCCGCACGGTCGCGCAGCCACCGCACGAGCTCGGGTTCCGGACACACGTCGTTGACCACGATCAGCTCGAACGCGGTCACCTGCTTCGCCGACAGGATGCTTTCGATGCAGCGGCGCGTCGCCGCAACGCCGCGATACACCGGGACGACAATGTCGACCGTCGTCATTGTTTCGTTCCCGCAAGCAATCGCTTGATGCGTCCGAGCGGCCAACGCAGCCATCCGAGCCAGGACTCGCGGAAGGCGAGACGCGCCGCGGTCTCCTCGAGCGCCCCCGAGGCTCGTGCAAACGCGGCCTGCGCATGTGCGAGCTCGCCCTCGAGCGACGTCACGCGGGCGAAGAGCGCCTCCGCGCGCTGGCGGGAGCTTTGCAGTTGATTGACCGCGGCCACGAGCTCGGCGAGCCTCGCTTCGGCGATCTTGCGCGCGTCGAGCTCATCCCAGAACAATCGCTTTTCGGCGAGCAGCGCGCGCTCGTAATCGCGGTAGAGCGACAACGCCCCGTCGTCGAAGAGCGATAGTGCAGGGAGCTCCGGCAATACCGCATCCGCATCTCCGCACACGACCACGGAATACATGGGGGGCGCGGGAACGCTGCGGACCTCGACCCGGTCGCCGACGAGGGCGAGAAACTCGGCATGGCGTGCCACCATCGCTCCCTCGCGCCAGAGCAGCGAATGGGCGAGCGCGCGTTGCGCGTACCAGTGCTGCTGCGGAAACCTGCCGCGGAGCATGGTCTCGAGCTCGGCGCGTTCGAGCTCGTGGACGTGAAAGTGGTTCCGGTAACCGCTTTCCCCGGAGTAGATGTCCTTGTTGGGCGAGGAGATGATCAGTGCTCCGCCGGGCGCCAGCACGCGCCGGAATTCGGCAAGCATCATGGCTTGCGCCGAAAGATGCTCGATGGTCTCGAACGAGATCACCCGATCGACGCTGGCGTCTCCGACCGGCAAGGCGTCACACGATCCGCTAACGAAGCGAAGGTTCGATCGATCGGCATAGCGGCCGCTCGCGTGCGCGATCGCCGCATCGTCGATATCGACTCCGACCACTTCCGTAGCGGCGCGAGCGAGCAGGGCGCTGCCATACCCCTCGCCGCAGGCCGCATCGAGCACCCGCTTGCCCGCGACCGCCGGCAGCACGACGCAGTAGCGATGCCAATGCTCGTACCAGATCGCACCCCTGGCTTCGGGGGTAAAGCGTTCACCGGTGAATGGGAGAGAGGCGGTCAAGGAGACGTGGCCCAGCGCGTGAGCATCGACGGAGAGCCGCAAAGGTCGGCACCAAGCGGCGGCAACCTGCCATTTTACGCCGCGCCGCAGGGGCGGTCCAAGCGCCGCCCCCGGTGAAGCTAGTCAAGCTCGAGCAATACCGGCTGGTGATCCGAGGCCTGCGTCTCCTGGTCGATCCGCACATGCCGGATGCGCCGCACCAGGTCGGCGGACACGAAAATGAAATCGCAGTGCAGCTCGGGCTCCCCCGGATGCTCCTTCGCGTAGATCTTGAAGGTGGATGGGTGCGGCTCGTCAGGCGCTGCTGCCTGCCACGCGTCGTGCAGCAGCGGTGTGCCATCGTCGAACGGCTCCCCCATCCGCGCGTGAAGGGGGTCGTCGGGCTCGAGATTGAAGTCGCCAGTGATGACGGTCGAGGCAGGCCGGGGCAAGGTGTGAAAAGGTCCTCCGCTCTTGTCGACGATGCCTCCATGACGCGCGTGCCCGCTCCCCTCGGCGTAGATCTGGCGCAATGCGTCGATCTGCGCGTCGCGTTTGCTGGTTCCGTAGTACTCGAGATGCGTGGTGATAATGCGAACGGCGCCGCGCTTGGCGGACACGACCGCTTCCAGCGCGATTCGCGGCATACCGTTGATGCCGGCCTCGACCGGATAGGGAAGCAGGTGCCGGAAAACCTGCCCGACCGGCAGCCGTGACAAGATCATGTTGCCGAAATGACGGCGGCCGCCGTCGTCCGCCGGGACATCGACCGCCACGCCCGCAACCGCCACGTAGCCGGGAAGCAGGCGCGCGAACTCGTCGAATTGATTTTCTCCGCGACTGCCGCCGAGCCGCGGATCCGGGTAATTGTTCGCGACCTCCTGCAGGCAGAGGACGTCGAAGTCGGCGATTGCCTTGGCGTGGCTGACGATGCGGGCCGGATCGACTTTGCCGTCGACGCCGCGGCACCATTGCACGTTCCAGGTTATGAGCTTCACTTGATGCCTGCGCGCATGAACGATTGTACGAATTGTCGCTGAAAAAGCAAAAACGCGATAAGCAGCGGAGCGCTGGTGAGCAAGGTTGCGGCGGTGATGATCGACCAGTCGATCCCCTGGTCGGTGGCCGAGAAGACCTGCAGACCGACCGTCAGTGGACGCGACTCGACCGAGTTGGTGATGATCAAGGGCCAGAGAAAATTGTTCCAGTGGAAGCTGACGCTGACCAGCGCGTAAGCGAGATAGACCGGACGCGCGAGGGGAACGTAGACCTTCCACAGCACCTGCAGCGGAGTGCAGCCCTCGATCCGCGCTGCCTCGTCGAGCTCCCTGGGCACCGTCTTGAACGTCTGCCGCAGCAGAAAGATGCCGAAGGCGCTCGCCATGTACGGAAGCGCGATGGCGACGATGGTGTCGCGCAATCCGAGCAGGCCCATGGTGCGGTAATTTTCCACGATCAGCACGTCGGGCATGACCATCAGCTGCAGCAGGACCAGAGCGAAGAGGATGCCCCGGCCGGGAAACTCGAAGCGCGCAAACGCGTACGCCGCGAGCGTGCAGAGCACGAGCTGCGCCGCCAGGATCATCGCGCACAGCAGAACGGTATTGAGAAAATAGCGCGCAAACGGCGCCGCCGACCACGCCCGCGCGAAGTTGTCGAGCGTCAGCGGCGCGGCCAGCACGAACCGCGTCGAGTACTCGCCCGGATGAAATGCGGTCCAGACCGCGTACGCCAATGGAAGGATCCACAGCGCACCGAGCAGCCACGCGCCGGACGTCTCCAGTCCGCGGGAGAGCCGTAAGCTGCGCGATGACGCCGTGATCACTGGTAGTGCACCTTGCGCTCGAGAAACCAGAACTGCAGCAACGCGGCGATCCCCAGAAGAAGCAGGAGCACCATCGTCAGCGCCGCGGCGTACGCCGAGTCCCAGAACCGGAAGCCGACTTCGTAGATGTAATAGAGCAGGAGCTCGGTCGCGTTGTCGGGGCCGCCACGAGTCATGACCACCACGTGGTCGACCAGCCGGAACGCGTTGATGACCGCGTTGACGAGCACGAACAAGGTTGTCGGCATCAGCAGGGGCAGCGTCACGCGCCGGAAAAAATACACCCGCGAGGCGCCTTCGATCGCCGCTGCCTCGGCGAGTTGCGGCGACATCTGCTGCAGCGCCGCCAGATAAAAAATCATGAAAAATCCCGCTTCCTTCCAGACGGTGACCACCATCAGGGCCGCCAGCGCGCTGTTCTTGCTACCGAGCCAGTTATGCGCCGGAAGGCCGAAGGCGCCGGTGATCTGCTCGAGGAGCCCGTATTCGGGCGTGTAGAAAAACAGCCAGATGTTGGCGACCGCGATCATCGGCAGCATGGTCGGCGTGAAATAGGCGAGCCTCAGGATGCCGCGCCCGCCGATCTTGCCGTTGACCCAGACCGCCATCAACAGCGCCAGGGCGATCGACAGCGGAATCGTTCCGAGCGCGAACCAGAGATTGTTGGCCAGCGATTGCCAGAATATCGGGTCGTCGGCGAGCTGGGCATAATTGTCGATGCCGACGAACACCGACGCCCGCGATCCTTTCGGCGTCGAGCGAAAGCTGTGCCAAAGCGTGGCGATCGCGGGATAGTGGGTGAAGAGCGCGAGCAATGCCGCGGCGGGCAGGAGGAGCAGCCAGCCGTAGATCCACTGCGCGGACCGAGTCACGCACCGCCTCGATCAAGCGCACTTTCGTCACGCGCAACAGAGTTCTGCATTCGTCACTTGCGATACGGCCGGAGCAGGCGCTCGGCTTCGCGCTGCGAATCCTTCATCGCCTGCTCGGCGCTCTTAGTGCCGGTGAGCCCGGCCTGCAAGCCGTCGTTGAGCGCTTTGGTTACGCGCTGGTTGTCATGGGTGGAGAGCTCCGCGACGGCAAACTGCAGCTGGTCGCGCGCCACGGCGGCCGGCGGAAAATCGGCGACGTATTTTTTCATCCCCGGCGTCTCCCAAGCGTCGGGACGCACCGCGACGTAGCCGGTGTCGATTCCCCATTGCGCGGCACGGGCGGGACTTGTGATCCATTTGATGAACTTGAATGCCGCGGCCTGTTGCTCCGGCTTGGCCTGCTTGAAGAGATAGAAGTTGCCGCCGCCCGTCGGGCTGCCGCGGCGCTTGTTCGCCGGCAGCATGGCGACGCCGAAATCGAACTTCGCGTTGTTCTTCACGTTGGTGAGATTGCCGGTCGTGGTCCACACCATCGCGACCTTGCGCTCGAAAAAATCCTTCGGCGTCGTCCCCCAATCCACGATTCCTTCCGGGTGGACCTTGTATTTGGCGGTGAGATCGATCCAGTATTGCAGCGCCTCGATGACTCCGGGCTTGTCGTAATAGGTTTCGGTTCCCGCGGCGTTCATCAGCTGGACGTCGTTCTCGGTGGCGAGCCCCTGGAACAGCCAATACGGAAATCCCGAGGCGGGAATCTGCACGCCCCATTGCGTGACCTTGCCCGATGCATCGCGCTTGGTGAGCTTTTGCGCGTATTCCGCCATCTCCTTCCAGGTCGCCGGCGGCCGGTTGGGATCCAGCCCCGCTTCCTTGAACATTTCCTTGTTGTAGTACAGAACGATCGTCGAGCGCTGGAACGGAATGCCCCACGTCTTGCCGCCGCTCTGGCTGTTCGCCATGAACGCGGGATAAAAACCCTTGAGCCACGCCTGATCTTCCGCTGTCTGGATCAGCGGATCGAAAGGAACGATCGCCTCCTCGTCGATCAGCGTGAACATGTCGGTCGAGAGGAGCACCGACATCGTCGGCGCGTCGTTGCTCTTGACCGCGGTCAGCGCCTTGGTGATCGACTCCTGATAACTGCCGGAATAGATCGGCTTGACCTTGATCCCCGGATTCTCTTTTTCGAAGTCGGCGGCGAAGGTGTCGACCAGCTTGGTGATGGGTCCGCTGACGGCGACCGGGTAATAAAATGAGATCTCGACCGGCGCCTGCGCCAGCGCTATGGTCGACAACGCGGCGACGGCGATGAACCAGCCCCAAAGCGTGATGCGTTTCATGGTGCCCTCCTGGTGGATATTTTCCGAACTACGCGAGCATTGTGGCGTCCCGATGGATCGATTCCGCCGCCAACCTCGTCCCGGTCGCAGCGTCGAAGAAATGACTTGCGCCGCGCGCCCAGCCCAAGCGCGCGGTATCCCCGCTCGAGACGCCGACGCGGCCGGCGACGCGCGCGGTCAAGAGCTGTTCGCCGACGCGGCAAAGCAGCAGCGAGTCCGCGCCAAGATACTCGACGCCGTCGACCCTGGCCTCGATGGCGCCGTCCCGCGCCAGCACAACATGCTCGGGGCGCACGCCGAGCATGCCGCCGGCGCATTCGACGGGCGCGACGCCCGGGCCGCCGGTCCCGGCGATGACCGCCTCGCCACCCGCGCGATCGAGTCGAAGCAGGTTCATCGGCGGCGTGCCGATAAAGCGGGCGACAAAAACGTTGGCGGGCGTCTCGTACAGATCGACCGGCGCGCCGTTCTGCTCGATGCGTCCTCCCGAGAGCAGGATGACCCGGTCCGCCATCGACATCGCTTCGACCTGATCGTGCGTGACGTACACCATGGTGATCCCGAGCTGGCGCTGCAGATAGCGAATCTCGAGGCGCATCTCCTGGCGCAACTGCGCATCGAGATTCGACAAGGGCTCATCCATCAGGCACACCGGCGCCTCGGCGATGAGCGCGCGACCGAGAGCGACCCGCTGCTGCTGGCCGCCCGAAAGCTGACCGGGCTTTCGATCGAGCAGCGCCGACAATCCCAGAAGCTCCGAGACGCGCTTCAGGCGCCGGTCGCGGTCGGCGTGTACGGTCTTGCGCACGCGCAGCCCGAAGACGATGTTCTCCGATACGCTCAGGTGCGGAAACAGCGCGTACGACTGGAACACCATCGAGATCTTGCGCCTCGCGGGAGGCAGCGCGGTCACGTCGCGGCCGTCGATCCAGATCCTGCCGGTGTCGGCGTGGTCGAGCCCGGCGATCAGTCGCAGCGTCGTCGACTTGCCGCAGCCCGAAGGTCCCAGCAACACGTTGAGCGTTCCCGGCTCGAGCGCGAAGGAAATGCCGTCGACGGCGCGGACCTGTCCGTTGGCCGTGGTCCAGTGCTTGCTGACGTTTTCGACCGCAATCGCAGACATCAGGAAGCCTTTGACTTGAGCTTGGTTCGTGGCGGGCGTTGGCCGCGCCACGAGACGGCGCTCAATCCGCGAGTGAAGCGCCCGGGTCGAGTGGCGCCTGTCCCGGCATGCGGCAACCCGGGACCTACTGTAGACGGCTCGCCGGATCCCCTCGCGACCCAAAGCACCTTGGACGGCGCGCACCCGGCGCTGAATCATAGCAAAGGTACCGGCAACTCGGCCCGTCAGGCAAAAAGCGTTGCCAATGCGGCGCCAGGGTCGGCGGCGCGCATGAATGCTTCGCCGACCAGAAAAGCATTGACGCCGCGGTTGCGCATGCGATGGACGTCCGCCGGCGCGAGGATTCCGCTTTCGGTCACCACCAGTCGGTCGCCGGGAACGCGTGGCACAAGATCCAGCGTCGTCTCGAGCGTCACATCGAAGGTGCGCAGATTGCGGTTGTTGATGCCGATTAGCGGTGTCGCGAGCCTGAGCGCGCGTTCCAGCTCGGCTCCATCGTGAACCTCGACCAGCACGCTCATCCCCAGCTGGCGCGCGACGCCCTCCAGCGACGCCAGCCGCGCATCGTCGAGCGCGGCGACGATCAGGAGAATGCAGTCGGCGCCAAGCGCCCGGGACTCGGCGACCTGATACTCGTCGATCAGAAAATCCTTGCGCAGCACGGGCAAGGCGCATGCATCGCGCGCCGCGGTCAGGTGCGTCGGCTGGCCCTGGAAATAATCGCGGTCGGTGAGCACCGAAAGGCACGCCGCCCCACCTGCTTCATAGCGCAGCGCGATCGCGGCCGGATCGAAGATCGGCCGCAACACGCCTCGACTCGGACTGGCCTTCTTGATTTCCGCAATCACCGCCGAGCGCCCCGTGGCGATCTTGGCGCGCAGCGCCTCCACGAAGTCGCGCGGCGGAGACGACGAGGCGGCGCGGGCACGGATCTCGGCCAGAGGAAGCGCCGCCTTCGCCGTGGCGAGCTCCTTCGCCTTGGTGGCGAGTATCCGGGTGAGGATGTCGCGATCGGTCACGGCGACCCCGCGCTCGATGAGTGCGGCGCGGACGCCGCCGGACGCGACTCGAGGCCGACGTAACGGTCGGCAAATCCCATCGCGCGCCAGAACGAAAGCGCGGCACGGTTCCAGGTCATCGCCTCGACAATGATCGCCTTGTCCGGGGCGAACACCGAGTCGCGGAGCAGCGCGACGGCGCGCGTGCCTATGCCGCGCCGCCGGCAATCCCGCATCACAAAAAACTGGCGCAGATGGATCCAGTCAGGCGTGTCGCGAAACACCGCATAGGCCACCGGCTCCGGCGTCGATGCGGGCGTGGCTCGCGCATCGAAAATGATCGCCCGGTATTCAGTGGCCAGCCAATTGCGCATGCGCGCCTCGAGCTGATCGACGCCCATGGTGTTGTTGTGGCCTTCGTCCGTGATCAGCTGCCGATTCCACGCCGCGATCTGCGCCGCGTCGGCGGCGGTGGCGACGCGAAAGATGAGCTCGCGCGCGAGGGCGACGGACGAATCAGGCAGGAAGCCCACGATCAAGTCGTCGTGGCGGCCAATTTTCGGGTGGTGGCCACGAATTGCTCGAGCTTCGCTTGTGCCGCCCCCGATGCGACTGCGGACCGCGCGCGTTCGATGCCATCGTGAATCGACCCCGCGACGTTCGCCGCGTAGAGCGCGACGCCGGCATTGAGGACCACGATCTCCCGCGGCGTGCCTTCGATGTTGGACAGCGCCTCGAGCAACATGGCCTTGGACTCGACCGCGTCGGCGACCTTGAGTCCCCGATTGGAGATCATGCGCAGACCGAAATCCTCGGGATGGATCTCGTACTCGCGCACCTGTCCATCCTTCAGCTCGCCGACCAGTGTCGCCGCGCCGAGCGAGACTTCGTCCATGCCGTCCTTGCCGTAGACCACCAGCACATGCTTGCTCTCCAGCCGCTGCAGAACCCGCACCAGAATGCCCACCAGGTCCGGATGAAATACGCCGAGCAGCTGGTTCGGCGCCCCCGCCGGATTGGTCAGGGGCCCCAGGATGTTGAAAATGGTCCGGATGCCGAGCTCCTTGCGCACCGGCGCGGCGTGCTTCATCGCGCTGTGGTGGTTCGGCGCGAACATGAATCCGATGCCGGTCTCCCCGATGCACGCCGCGACCTGGTCGGGTTTCAGCATGATCTCGGCGCCGAGCGCCTCGAGCACGTCGGCGCTGCCCGATTTCGACGATACCGACCTTCCTCCGTGCTTGGCCACGCGCGCCCCGGCTGCGGCGGCAACGAACATCGCCGCGGTCGAGATGTTGAAGGTGTGCGCGGAATCACCGCCGGTGCCGACGATGTCGAGCAGATGCTCGCGGTCGGGCACCTCGACCCGGGTCGCGAATTCGCGCATGACTTGCGCCGCGGCCGCGATTTCGCCGACGGTTTCCTTCTTGACCCTCAGTCCGATGGTGAATGCCGCGATCATCACCGGCGACGCTTCGCCGCTCATAATTTTTCGCATCAGCGAAAGCATCTCATCGTGGAAGATCTCGCGGTGTTCGACGGTGCGCTGGAGCGCGTCCTGAATATCGATCGGCATGATCGGCCCTGTCGTTGGTTAGCTCGGAGACTTCAGGAAATTCGACAGCAACTCGTGACCGTGCTCGGTCAGGATCGCTTCCGGATGGAACTGGACGCCCTGCACGGCGAGCGTCCGATGACGCACCCCCATGATCTCGCCATCGTCGCTTTCGGCGATGATTTCCAGGCAATCGGGGAGGCTTCCACGCTCGATCACCAGCGAATGATAGCGGGTCGCGGTGAATGGGTTGGTCAGTCCTTCGAACACGCCTTCGCCACGATGGCCGATCGATGAAAGCTTGCCGTGCATCACCCGGCCCGCGCGGACGATGCGCCCGCCGAACGCCTGGCCGATCGCCTGGTGACCGAGACACACGCCGAGAATCGGAATCTCGCCCGCGAAGCGCTGCACCAGCGGCACCGAGATGCCGGCTTCACTGGGCGTGCAGGGCCCGGGCGAGATGACGATTTGCTCCGGACGCCACGCGGCGATCTGTCCCAGCGTCACCGCGTCGTTGCGATGCACGTGCACATCGGCACCCAGCTCGCCCAGGTACTGCGCAAGGTTGTAGGTGAACGAATCGTAATTGTCGATCAGCAGCAGCATGGTCAGCTTTCCGAGTCCAGGCCCAGCTGGACCATGTCCGCGGCGCGCTGCAGCGCGCGCAGCTTGTTGAGCGTCTCCTGCCACTCGCCCTCGGGAGAGGAATCGTGGACGATGCCGCCGCCGGCCTGCGCGTACAGCATTCCGTCCTTGACCACCGCGCTGCGCAGCGTGATTGCGGTGTCCATGTCGTCCTGAAAGCTGATGTACCCGACCGCGCCGGAGTAGATGCCGCGCCGCGATGGCTCGAGCTCGTCGATGATCTCCATCGCGCGGACCTTCGGCGCGCCGCTGACCGTCCCGGCAGGGAACGCGGCGCGCAGCACATCGATGCTGGTCAGACCGGGCTTCAACCGCCCTTCGACATTGGAGACGATATGCATCACGTGAGAATAGCGCTCGATGACCATGCGCTCGGTGACCTGGACCGAGCCCGTCTGGGC
>JALZAN010000071.1 GCA_030948365.1 Pseudomonadota bacterium | reverse complement strand
ATCCATCAGGGAACGCGGCTCGTCGCCTGCGATTTCATCGGCTTTTGCCAGACGCTGGATCCGCTCGGCGAGCAGCACGACCTGCTGATGGCCAATCTTTTTGCGCAGGGCGAGGCGCTGGCATTCGGCAAGACGGCGGAGGAGGTAAGGGCTGACGGGACGCCCGAGGCATTGATTGCCCATCGAACCTTCGAAGGCAATCGCCCCAGCAACACTATCCTGGCCCAGCGGCTCACGCCGCGCGCGCTCGGCGCGCTGATCGCGCTCTATGAGCACAGCGTCTTCGTGCAGGGAACGATCTGGAGCATCGACTCGTTCGATCAATGGGGCGTCGAGCTCGGCAAGACGCTGGCGAAACGCACCGCGGACGAGCTTTCAATCGCGGACGAGCCCCTTCTCGCACACGACAGCTCGACCAATGCACTGATCCGGCGCTATCGCGGCTTGCGCAGATAGCGCCGGGCAAGCGCGCCTCAACGCGCTTCGGCTCCTTACGCGGAACCAGCGAACGCACCGAGGCGGAATACGCCTGGGTCCCGCGCTTGGGCGGCGCGCCGCTCAGCGAGTTCCATGCCGGCGCATGGTCGCCGGCGTGCTTCTCCGGGTGAGAACGCGATGTCGATGCTTTCACGCGCTCGGTCTTGCGTCGCGGTGGTCGCCCGCAAGTTAGACGCGATGCGGGCTACCGACGATAATGTCGCCCAGCCTTCCGCGCGGTACCTCGATGTGCAGATCGATCCTTTGTGCTTTTCGTTTCCATGGACCCCATATGCGCAAACATCTCGACCCTGGCACCCAAGTTACATTGGCGATTACGCTGCTTCTGTTTGTCGTGGCGTTGTTCGAGAAAGGATTCACGCACGATCTTCTGCTGGAGGCAGGGGTGTTTCTTGTCTCGGCGAAGCTGGTTCTCCTGTCCTACAAGGCGAGTGTGCATAACGAGGTGTTGGAGAGTCAACTCGTGGAAATGAGCCGCTCGCTTACACGGATCGAGCGTTGCGTCGAGGGCAATCCAACGCCCGAAGCATCGAGCTCAAACCATTGACGCGCCACGATGCAAGCGCCGAATAGCGAGGCCGATGCGGCGAGATATGTGATCCTGCGCAAGCTCGCGGCGGGGATGCGTCACGCCCTGATGGGAGAGCTGCAGGCGATCCAATTTGCCGCCGACCTGACGGCGCAACTGGCCAAGACGGATGCGACCGCCGCACGTTTGGGCGAAGCGGTCCGGTAAATCCCCGAACACACTAACGCGGCAATGAAGACGAGCCAGTCCATACTGGAATGGCTGCGACCCGACGAGCGCGCGGGCGCCGAGGTCGAACCAGCGTTGCGGCACTGCCTGAAGCTTGTCAGCGACACCTGGATCCTGCAGGGCATCGAGGCAACCACGAATTGCCCTCCCGGCCGCGCCACCGTGGCGAGAGCGGCTTTCTGCGAGGTTGTCGTCGCATCGCTGCTTGCGTTGACCGACTTGCATACCGGATCTCTGGATATTGTTGTGGCGTGGAGCAGGTCGACGGCAAGGTCGTTATGAGGTTGAGCGCGCGCGCCGCGGATCGGCGATCAGTCTCCGCGCCCACGCTGTATCGCGGACTCACGTTCAGCGAAGTTATGGCGCTGGCTAAGTCGCATGACGTTGAATGCAAGTGCAACGACACCGAGGTGGTCCTGCAGTTTCGATCGTCGTTGGCATGATCCAACGCTGAGTTGCGCGACCAGACGCGTACCCGACTGCGAATTCCGGAAGGTACGATCCGGTCGGGCGGTTGAGTCGGTTGCGCTGGGCATGTACAGACTCAAGACAGGTCCCACAAGCGAGACTCGCTGGTTCATCGTTGCCGCGGAAGGACGAGAGGCGGTGATCATCATGCTGCCCGCCATTCACGCTGCGTTGGGGACGCGCAGCCACAGCATGGTAGTCCGCGCTTTGCCCTAGGTTTGCGGGTCGGGCGGACGCCGAGGCGACCAGCCTCATTGAACCAAGGGGTGCATCGCGGCAGGTCCGTGAGGAGCACCGCTGCCACAGGCCACGAGCCGCCCGGACCGGTCGCGTTCGGCTGAAAGTCGATGTATCGTAATGGTTGGCCACAGCCGGTTCTTGCGGAGCCGGAGGTCGACCGACCGCCACCTCCGCCATCCGGTCGCGCGCCCCTCATCATTCGAAAGGATAGGTGAAATGGCAACCTTGAATGTCAATGGCCAGGTGCGAACCTTCGACGTCGAACCGGAAACGCCACTGCTCTGGGCGTTGCGCGAGCAACTCGGGCTGACCGGCACCAAATACGGCTGTGGCGTGGCGCAATGCGGCGCATGCACGGTCCTCATCGATGGCGTAGCGACACGCACGTGCGTGCGGCCGGTCTCGAGCGTGAACGCCACTCAGAAAATCGTCACGATCGAAGGACTGTCGGCCAACGGGTCGCACCCGGTGCAGAAGGCGTGGGTCGCGCTCGACGTCCCGCAATGCGGCTTTTGCCAGAGCGGCATGATCATGGCTGCGGCGGCGCTGCTCTCGGTCAAGCCCAATCCCACCGATGCCGACATCGATGGGGCGATGACCAATATTTGCCGATGCGGCACCTACAACCGGGTGCGCGCCGCGATCAAGGCGGCGTCGAAGGGCGGCGACGCCAAGCGCGCCGGTCTGTCGATCCAGCATGTCGACGGGAGCACGACATGAATACCAATCTCTCACGTCGCAGATTTCTTGCAACCTCGGCCGCGGCCACCGGCGGACTTGTCTTCGGTTTTCACATTCCCTTCGCCGGCACTGCGGCAGCGCAGGGCGTCGCCACACCGGAGGTCAACGCCTGGGTCGTCGTCAAACCCGACGACACCGTCGTCATACGCATTGCAAGGTCCGAGATGGGGCAGGGGACGTTGACCGGACTTGCCCAGCTGGTGGCCGAGGAGCTCGACTGCAACTGGGCCAAGGTCACCACCGAATATCCAACGCCCGGCGAGAACGTGGCCCGCAATCGCGTCTGGGGCAATTTCGGAACCGGCGGCAGCCGCGGTGTACGCGAGTCGAATGAATACGTGCGCAAGGGAGGCGCCGCGGCACGGATGATGCTGGTGCAGGCGGCTGCGGACGCCTGGAAGGTTCCGGCCTCGGAATGTGCGGCGAGCGAAAGCGTCATCACCCACAAGGCATCGGGGCGCACCACTTCCTACGGCAAGGTTGCCGCGGACGCGGGCAAGTTGACGCCGCCGACCGACGTGCCGCTCAAGGATCCGAAAGACTGGAAGATCGCCGGCAAGCGGCTGGCAAGGCTCGACACGGCCGACAAGGTCACCGGAGCGCAGATCTATGGCATGGATCTCAAGATGCCGGGAATGCTCAATGCCGCGATCCGGGATTGTCCGGTCTTCGGCGGGACGGTGAAAACCTTCGATGCGAGCGACGTTCTCAAGCGCAAGGGCGTGAAAAAGGTGCTGCGCGTCGGCGACTCCGCGGTGGCGGTCGTGGCCGATACCTGGTGGCATGCCAAGACGGCGCTCGACGCGCTCAAGATCGAATGGGACTACGGCCCGAATGCGCAGGCCACGAGCGAGAGCTTCGCCCAGGTGCTCAAGGCCGGGCTCGATGCCAAGGATGCGGTGGTTGGCAACTCGAATGGCGACGCACTCGCGGCGATTGCCGCGGCGCCCCGCAAGATCGAAGCGGTCTACTCCTATCCGCATCAGAACCACGCGACGATGGAGGTAATGAACGCAACGGCGCGCTGGACACCCGAGCGCTGCGAGGTGTGGACGCCGACGCAGAACGGCGAGGCGGCGCTGGCTGCCACGTCCGAAGCCGCCGAGCTGCCGATCGCGAAATGCGAGGTGTACAAGCTGCTGCTGGGGGGCGGCTTCGGGCGCCGCGGCGGCACCGACTGGGTTCGCCAGGCGGTGGCGATCGCGAAGCAGATGCCGGGCACGCCGGTCAAGCTGGTCTGGTCGCGCGAAGAAGACATGACGCACGGACGCTATCACCCGGTTACGCAATGCAAGCTGACCGCCGGCGTGGACGCGCAGGGCAATCTGACGGCGCTGCATATGCGCATCTCCGGCCAGTCGATCCTAGCCTTTGTCGCGCCCGCAAACATCAAGGATGGCAAGGATCCGGTCGTGTTTCAGGGACTCAATCCGCCCGGACCGGAAGCGTCCATGACCTACACGATTCCGAACCTGCTGGTCGACCATGCGATGCGCAACCCGCATGTCCCGCCGGGCTTCTGGCGTGGCGTCAATCTCAACCAGAACACCGTCTATCTCGAGTGCTTCATCGACGAAGTAGCGCATGCGACTGGGCAGGACCCGCTCGCGTTGCGGCGGAAGCTGATAAGCAACAATCCGAAGGCGCTGGCGGTGCTCAACGCGGTGGCCGAGCGCGCCGGATGGGACAAGCCGGCGCCGAAGGGCGTGTTCCGCGGCCTGTGCCAGACGATGGGATTCGGCAGCTACGTGGCAGCCTGCGCCGAGGTTTCAGTGAGCGACAGCGGAGAGCTCAAGATTCACCGCATCGTCGCGGCGACCGACCCCGGCCACGCGGTGAACCCGCAGCAGATCGAAGCCCAGGTCGAAGGCTCGTTTGTCTATGGTCTTTCCGCGGCGCTCTATGGCGAATGCACGGTGAAGGACGGGCGCATCGAACAGACGAACTTCCACAATTACCCGGTGCTTCGGATGAGCGAGATGCCTGCGGTCGAGACGATCGTGATGCCGTCAGGCGGTTTCTGGGGCGGCGTTGGCGAGCCGACAATTGCGGTTGCGGCTCCGGCGGTGCTGAACGCCATCTTCGCCGCCACCGGCAAGCGCATACGCGATCTGCCGCTCAAGGATCAGAGCCTGAAGAAGGCTTGAGCGTCGTCGGCAAGACGCCTTGGAGCGCCCTGCTGCCGCGCTGCTGATGTTCCTATCCTCGGCGGCCTTGGTTGCCTCGGCTGCCGAGATCAGGATCCTCAGCGCGGGAGCCGTTGAGCCCGGTCTGCACGCTTTCGCGCAGGTGATCAAGCGCGAGAGGGGCGACGATTTGAAGATTCAGTTCAATACGACGCCGCAGATCGTTCAACGCCTCGCCGCCGGCGAGGCATTCGATATCGTGATCGCTCCGTCGGATGCGATCGCCCAGGCCGCCAAGGATAGCAAGGTAGCCGCGGACACCCGTGTCATGGTCGGGCGTGTCGGCGCGGGAGTGGTCGTGCGCAGCGGCGCGCCGATGCCCGACATCGCTTCGGTCGACGCCTTGAAACATTCGCTGCTGGCCGCGGACTCGGTGGTCTATAACACGGCCTCGAGCGGGAGCTACCTCGACAAGCTGTTCGACAAGATGGGCATCCTCGAACAACTCAAGCCGAAGACCACGCGCTATCCGACCGGAGCCGGAGTGTTGGAACACGTGAGCAAGGCGTACGAGTCCAAAGGCGTTCGGATGGTGGGTCCCTTGCCTGGGGAGGTGCAGAACTACACCGGCTACGAAGCGGCGATGATGACCGGCACGGCGTCACCTGAGGAGGTGAAAGCGATCCTCAGGCAGATCGCGACGACGGCGGGCAGGGCTGCGCTGGCGTCAGGCGGAGTGGAATAGGGGAACGCCGGGGCATCGCCGCGCTCAAAACAGTACGTTGCGAGCCTCGGCTTGGGCCACGAGGCCGGCCGGGCGCGCTACCCCTCCACCGACAAGGAGACCCTCATGCCGTACAACACCGTTGCGGACCTCCCGAAGGCCCAGACCGATCAATACAATGCACACCAGAAAAAAGCCTTTCTCGAGGCATTCAACAATGCCTACAAAGAATACAAGGGCGACGAAGCACGCGCGTTCGCGGTCGCCCACACCGCGGCGAAACGCGCCGGAGAAAGGCCAGGCCCTGGTTGAGCGTTCACGCAAAGGATTAGACAGCGTAGGGCCGCGGCCAAAGATCGCCGCGGCGCGCATCCGCGACCTCCCGGAGTCCGAGCGCGCGGGAGCCCCTCGCGGTGCTTGTCACTGTGTGGCGCGGCCGCTACGCTCGAGCTGATGCTTGCGGTCCATGGCCTGACCAAATCGTATGCCGGGCCCCGGCCACGCGCTGTCTTTGCTGATGTCGATCTGCAACTTTCCGCCGGCGACACCGTTGCCGTCATGGGCGAGTCGGGCAGCGGCAAGTCGACATTGCTCAATCTCGTCGCGGGACTGGACTCGGCCGACCGGGGTTCGATCACGCTCGACGGCGTCGAGCTGACCACGCTTGGTGACGATGCGCTGACCCTCCTCCGCCGCAAGCAGCTCGGCTTCGTGTTTCAGGCGTTCCATGTGCTGCCCTACCTGAGCGTTGGCCGCAATGTCGCGCTGCCCCTGTCGTTGCTCGGGGTTGCCGGACCGGAGGCCGATGCGCGGGTGACCGGCATGCTCGCCAGCGTCGGGCTGGATGGACGCGGCGAAAGCATGCCGCGCGAGCTTTCCGGCGGCGAGCTGCAGCGGGTTGCCATCGCGCGCGCTCTTGTCCACCAGCCTCGTCTCGTCCTTGCCGACGAACCCACCGGGAATCTAGATGCGGACACCGCTAGCCAGGTGCTGTGCCTGTTGCGCGAGCAGGTGAAGGCGAATGGCGCCGCCGCGATCCTGGCCACCCATTCACGCGCCGCCGCGCAGAGCTGCGACCGCATTCTGCAGCTGACCCCTGTGGGGCTGTGCCCTCTCACCTCGAGTTGACCATGTGGACGGCAAAGTTATCGGCCGTGCGAGCGATGCTCGCCGGCTCGCTCGCGCAGAACAAGACGCGTAGCGCGTTGTCGGTGCTCGCCATCGCGCTCGGCGTCGCGCTCGGCTATGCCGTGCAGCTCATTACCGGCGCCGCAGTCAACGAGCTCGGCCTCGGCGTGCGGATTCTCTCCGGTGACGCCGATCTGCAGGTGCGTGGCGCACGCGGCGGGTTCGATGAAGCGATCTATCCGAAGCTCGCGCGGCTGCCGGAGGTCGCCGCCGCAAGCCCGGTGGTCGAGGTCGACGCCAAGCTTGCCGATCGCAGCGACGTGTTGAAGATCATTGGCATCGATGTCTTCCGTGCAGGCGCGGTGCAGCCGGGCTTGATTGCGGACGCCGGCGACCGATTGGACCATCTGCGCTCCGACACGCTTTTCTTAAGCCCCGGTGCGATGCATTCGCTGGACGTCAATCCAGGCGACACGCTGAATTTCCAGGTCGCGCTGCGTTCGGTTCCGCTGCGCGTCGCCGGCCGAGTGGCTGCCGATGGGCAGCAGCGGTTCGCGGTGATGGATATCGCGGCAGCGCAGGCAGGCTTCGATCGTCTGAACCGCATCACCCGGATCGACCTTCGTTTGCGCCCCGGCGTCGACATCGATGCTGCGCGCGAACGCCTCAAGGTGCTGCTGCCCGCGGGCCTTGCGGTCCAGCGACCCGAGACCACCGTGGCAGCCAGCGAGAGCGTGTCGCGTGCCTACCGCGTCAACCTGAACGTGCTCGCGCTCGTGGCCTTGTTCACCGGTGGCCTGCTGGTCTTTTCGACGCAGGCGCTGGCCGTGGTGCGCCGCCGCTCACAGCTCGCGCTGCTCCGCGTGCTCGGCGTGACGCGCAGCCAGCTCGCGACGCTGCTCGTGGTCGAAGGCGCTATCGTCGGCGTCGTGGGCAGCGGGCTGGGACTGGCCGCCGGATTCCTCCTCGCGCAAATCGCTGTCCGGACCGTCGGCGCCGATCTCGGCGCGGGATATTTTCGCGGCGTCGCACCGACGCTGTCGCTCGCTCCCCTCGCGCTCGCGATCTTCTTCTGTCTGGGTGTGCTGATCGCAGTGCTCGCGAGCCTGGTTCCGGCGCTCGAGGCGGCGCGGGCGCCGCCCGCAGTCGCGCTCAAGCCCGGCGACGACGAGCGCGCGTTCGCGCGGCTCCGTCCGGCGTGGCCGGGATTGGCAACCATCGGCGCCGGCGCGGCGGCGGCGTTTCTGCCGCCAATCTCGGGCCTTCCCTTGTTCGGTTACCTGGCCATCGCGCTGCTTCTTGTCGGCACGCTGATGCTGATGCCGCGGATCAGCGTGACGCTGCTCGCGGTGCTGCCTCTGCCGCGCGCAGCCCCGGCGCAGCTCGCGCTGTTGCAGCTCCGGGGCGCCCCGGGACAAGTCGCGGTGAGCCTTGCCGCGATCGTCGCCTCGGTAAGCCTGATGGTTTCGATGGCGATCATGGTCGCCTCGTTCCGGATTTCGCTCGACGCCTGGCTCGAGCGCGTCCTGCCGGCCGATGTCTACGTGCGAGCGAGCGCCGGCGGCGACACCGCGTACATGACGGCAGACGATCAGAACAACATCGCCGCGCTGCCCGGGGTCCGCCGCGCCGAGTTCGTGCGCGAGCAGCAACTCCTGCTCGATGCATCGAGGCCGCGCGTCGTCCTGCTTGCGCGGGCCATCGATAGCGCTAACCTGTCGCGCCAGCTTCAGCTCGTGCAAGGACCGGCGACGGTTGCGCCTGGCGCGCCGGCGCCGGCATGGGTGAACGAGGCCATGGTCGATCTCTACGACTTTTCACCGGGAAACGTGGTCGAGATTCCGATTGCGGGAAAACGCGCCGCGTTTACCGTTGCCGGAGTCTGGCGCGACTATGCGCGGCCGCAGGGCGCCGTGGTGATCGAGCGCGAGCGCTACATCGCGCTCACCGGCGACAGGGCGGCCACCAACGGGGCGCTCTGGCTCGCGCCTGGTGCGAGTCCGGAGCAGCTGGTCCGCGCCATCGAGCGCGACATCCCGGGCGGCGCGAATCTGGAGATTGCGGCCCCTGGAGAGATCCGCGACTTCTCACTCAAGGCGTTCGACCGCACGTTTGCCGTCACCTACGCGCTCGAGCTTGCCGCGGTCGTTATCGGCCTGTTTGGTCTGTCATCGTCGTTCGGCGCGCTCGTGCTGTCGCGTCGTCGTGAGTTCGGCATGCTGCGCCACATCGGGATGACGCGCCGGCAAATCGGGTCGATGCTTGCGGTGGAAGGCGTAACGATCACCGGGATCGGCCTCTGCGCGGGGTTCGCGCTCGGATGGCTGATCAGTCTGGTGCTGATCCACGTCGTCAATCGCCAGTCGTTCCATTGGAGCATGGAGTTGACGGTGCCCTGGCTCTGGATCGAGGGTGCCGCGCTGATCGTGCTCGTGCTGTCGACGTTCACTGCGCTGGCGAGCGGTCGCCGGGCCATGGGCGAGCGCGCCATCCTGGCGGTGAAGGAGGATTGGTGATCGTCGGACGACACGCTCGGGTCGCGGCGTGAGGAGACGCGAGTTTCTCGCCAGCCCGATCGTGCTCATCGCGAGCGGCGCCGCTGCCGCGAACGATTATCCACGCGTGGTCGCCGGCCATGCGATTGAGTTTCCGCGCGACGCCGGCGCGCATCCTGATTTCCGCAGCGAATGGTGGTACATCACCGGATGGGTGCGGGACACCCGCGGCAACAGCTTCGGCCTCCAGGTGACCTTCTTCCGTAATCGCCCGCGCATCGCCGAATCGAACCCGAGCGCATTTGCGCCGCGCCAACTCCTGTTCGCGCATGCGGCCATCTCCGACCCGCGCCACGGCAAGCTGCGCCACGACCAACGCGCCGCGCGCGAGGGCTTCGGGCTCGCCGGTGCCGCCGCAGAAACGACCGACGTATGGATCGACGACTGGTCGCTCAAACTGCTCGACGAGAGCTACGTCGCCACGATCGCCGCGCGCGATTTCAAGTTCGAGCTTCGCTTTACACCGCGCCACGCGCCGTTACTGCAGGGTCGCGAAGGGTTTTCGCAGAAGGGCCAGAACATCGACAACGCCAGCTATTACTACAGCGTGCCGCAGCTCGGCATTTCCGGCAGCGTCACGGTCGGCGACAGGCGCGAGCTCGTGACCGGCGTCGCCTGGCTCGATCACGAATGGTCGAGCGCAGCGATGGCGCCCGAGGCGAATGGATGGGACTGGATTGGCATCAACCTCGACGATGGGGGCGCGCTCATGGCTTTCCAGATGCGTGGTCGCGCCGGGCCACTCTGGGCGGGCGGAACCTATCGCGCAAGCAACGGCGCGTTACGATCGTTCGAGCCCGGGCAGGTTCGATTTACGCCCCAG